>URSN01000061.1 GCA_900550525.1 uncultured Eubacteriales bacterium | reverse complement strand
CAATCTGGACGCGGTCGCCGTTTTCCAGCGCGCGCGTGCCGGCATGGCCGAGCTGATGCGCTTTGGCTGCACGACGTGTGTTGACCACCACTATGTGTTCCCCGCCGGGCAGACCGGGCTCATCGACGCGCAGTTCGAGGCGGCCGCGGCGCTGGGCATCCGCCTGCACGCCTCGCGCGGCAGCATGAGCCTGTCGAAAAAGGACGGCGGGCTGCCGCCGGATTCCGTCGTGCAGGAGACGGACGCCATCCTGGCCGACAGCCGCCGCCTGATCGAGACGTATCACGACCCGTCGCCCCTGTCCATGCGGCAGGTGGTGCTCGCGCCGTGCTCGCCGTTCTCCGTCACGGCGGACCTGCTGCGTGAGAGCGCGGCGCTCGCGCGCGCCTACGGCGTGCGGCTGCACACGCACCTGTGCGAGACGAAGGACGAGGAGCGCTTCACGCTCGCGCGCACCGGGCTGCGGCCGTTTGCCTATATGGAAAGCCTGGGCTGGGTCGGGCCGGACGTGTTCTACGCGCACGGCATCCACTTCAACGACGCGGAGCTGGCCGCGCTGGCCGAAACGGGCACGGGCGTTGCGCACTGCCCCTGCTCGAACATGAAGCTCTCCAGCGGCGTCATGCGCCTGCCCGAGATGCTGCGCCTCGGCGTGCCCGTGGGCCTCGCCGTGGACGGCAGCGCCTCCAACGACGCCTCCAACCTGCTCGAGGAGATCCGCACGGCCTACCTGCTGCACCGGCTGACCGCGGGCGACGCGGCCCCCACCGGCTACGAGCTGCTCAGGCTCGCCACGCGCGGCGGCGCGCGCCTGCTCGGGCGGGAGGATATCGGCCGCCTGGCCGTGGGCTGCGCGGCCGACCTGTTCGCCATCCGCATGGACCGGCCGGAGCTGCTGTGCGCCTCGCGCGACGCGGCGAACCTGTTCGGCACGGTGGGCTGCCACCGCGCGGCGGACTATGTGTTCGTCGCCGGGCGGCTGACCGTGGAGCACGGCGCGCTGCTGACCGTGGACGAGGAGCGCCTGCAAAGGGACGGCGCGGCCGCCTGCCGCCGCCTGCTCGCGCGGGCGTAGCGCACGGAAGCGGCCGCTGCCATCGCCCGGGACGGTACGGCGGGCGCGCAAAGCGGGCCCGCGGCGCGGCAAACGGCGCGGCCTTCAAAGTGGATGCGGCCCCGCCGCCATGGGCGCACGGCGGCGGAAGCGGCGCGGCGGCTGCCGGGGATGTGGGCAAAGCCCCCGCCTTTGGAACGGGCGCGCGGCGCGGCAAACGACGCGGCCCTGCCGCCCGCTGGGCCGCCCGATACGGCGGGCGCACGGCATTTGCGGCGGCATGGCCGCCGGTGCGAAGCGTCCGCACAAAAGAATCCCCGCTGCCCGCCTGCCGGCCGTCCGCCGGGCGCGGCGGCTGCCTGCCGGGGCGCGCCGTCCGGCGGGGGAAGGAAAGGAACTGCCGGATATGAACATCCGTTTTGTCACGCGCGCGGCGGTCATCGCCGCGCTGTACGTCGCCCTCTCGTTTGCGGTGCAGCCGTTCGCCTCCGGGCTCGTGCAGTGCCGCGTCAGCGAGGCGCTGACCGTCCTGCCGTATTTCACCGGCGCGGCCGTGCCGGGCCTGTTTATCGGCTGCCTGCTGTTCAACCTGCTCAGCGGCGCGCTGGTGTACGACGTCGTGTTCGGCTCGCTGGCGACGCTCCTGGCGGCGCTTAGCACGCTGTACCTGCGCCGCCGCGGCGCGAGCCGGTATCTCATGCCGCTGCCGTCGGTCGTGCTCAACGGGGTGATCGTCGGCGCGGTGCTCGTCTATGCCTACGGCGTGCCGGCGGCGTATCCGATCGCCGCGCTGTCCGTGGCCGCAGGGCAGGCCGTCGCCTGCTATGCCCTCGGCCTGCCGCTGATGCTGCTGCTCGAGCGCTTCCGCGCGCGCCTGTTCGGCGGCGAGCGGTGACGGCGGCGAATGCATGGTCCGCCGCGCGGCAGCCGCCCCGTGCCGGACCGGTTCGCCGTGCCGCGCGGGCGCGCGGCGGCGCGCGTCCGGTACAGAACGCCGCCGGTACAGATCGGATGAGAAGGAGGTCAACCGCCATGACATGCCCCTCCTGCGGCAGCGAGGATGTGCGCGTGCAGGTCGTCACGATCCATCAGCTGCGCAACCGCCATCACAGCGTGCTGTACTGGATCCTGGTCGGCTGGTGGCTGCAGCCGCTGCTGTGGATCTGCTTCTCCATTCCCATGCTGATGATCCGGCTCTTCGCCCCGCGGGACAAAAAGCTCGTCGCCGTGCACAGCAGCATGGCCGTCTGCCAGCAGTGCGGCCAGGTCTGGAAGGTCAAATGACCGCCCGCTGTCCTGTTTTGGTTTGTTCTCTTTTCTTTCCGGGGAAAGAAAAGAGAACCAGAAAAGAAAGCCGGGAACCCGCTTGGGTCGGCCCGCTGCGCCCGCCCGTCAGCGGCGCTTGCGTTTGCCTGCAAAAAATATTTTGCGGGGCTTTTCTTTGAAAAGCCCCGCAGGGAAAAATGAAAAATAAGAGACGGAAGAGGGCTGCCCGATGGCTTCTATTCATCCCCCACCCCGTTAAGGTTTCTTTTCTTTGGTTCTTTCTTTTCTTTTTCTGAAAGAAAAGAAAGAACAGAACATCCCGTTTCTTTTTCCGAAAGAAAAGAAAGAACAGGAGAAAACTCGGGCATACGCAAATTGGAGAAGGCCGATGTCTTGGGCGTGGGGGGACGTGCAGGGTAGCCATTACGGCCGCCCTGCACGCTTGCCGCAGGACATCGCGTATTTTCCTTGATGTCGCCGCTCAGGGCATGATCCCTTTATGCGCCGACCCGGCAGGGGCTGGAGCTTCTTCCGGCGCGGCAGGTTCCGCCTGCGCGCCGGTTTCTGCCGGTGCGGCGGCTTCCGATGGCACGGCCGACACCGTGTGTCGCCGTCCGCATCCATCTTGCCGTTCCCGCCGCTGCGCGGCAGGACGTCCTCCGGGATGCCGACGCGCAGCCATGCGGCTAGGCCCAACAGGAAATCCTTCGTCTCCGGCGGGCAGGCGTCGCCGCACCAGGGCAGCAGGCGGCGCAGCAGCGCCCGGTCGCCCCGCTCCCACGCCTCGCGGATGGTCATGCGCAGGTTGTGTTCCAGCTGCCCCGGCGTGGCGCAGAGCCGCTCCGCCGCGAGGGCGTAGGCGGCGGAACTGGACCTGATCTCGGGCCTGTCGCGCAGGATGCACAGCAGCATGGCCGACTGCGCAAAGCCGCGCCGGCTGGGGCGCAAACCGATTTCGAGCAGCAATCTTTCCGTGTTTTTCATGGACCATTACCTCCTGTTCAGATTATTGTAGATTTGTTTTTGAAAGGGTGAGGGTATTTTGGCACAAACGAAAGCGGAATGCAAGCGTTTTTTCATAATTTTGTACAAATTTAATGCGGCGAGCGAAAGGACGCTGCAACGGAGCGCGCCATGCGGCGGTCACTCGCTTCATACAGTGGTTGTCTGCAACTCCGGCTATACCCGATGCGTCCCCATCCTTCATCTCTTTTTCCCTCCTGTCCAAGATGTATTGTGCTCCTACAACGGGCGCCCCGTTCCGCCCTGCGGAACCCTTGACAGGCGGGGAGGGAGCGGATATACTGACCATGTATGGGAATGACGCGGGAAGCAGTAGCTCCCCATCGCGCGCGCAGAGAAGAGAGCCCCGCCACGGCTGAAAGCGGGACATGCGCCCAGCGAGCGAAGACCGCCTGCCGACCCGTACCGGCACGCGGGCCGTTAGCGCCGCAAAGAGAAAAAAGCAGGGTGGAACCGCGACGACCCATCGCCCCTCGCAGCAGTTTGCAGCGGGGCGTTTTATTTTTGCACCCAACGTCGCCGTACCGGCGATGCGTCGACGGTCAATAGAAGTGCGACCGGCATACGGCCATCAAATGAAACAGGAGTAGGAACGCCATGAGCAGGACCGTACGCTTTGCCCTGGTCGGCTGCGGCATGATCGCAGCCTACCATGCCGCAGCCATCGCGGCGATCCCCGAGGCTACGCTCGCCGGGGTATACAACGCCCGCCGGGCCGGCGCGGAGCGCTTTGTCAGAGACTGGCCGGCCCGCATCTTCGATACCTACGAAAGCCTTCTGTCCAGCCCTGAGGTGGACGCCGTCTGTCTCTGCACGCCCAGCGGCCTGCACACGGCGCAGGCCGTGCAGGCCATGCGCGCCGGCAAGCACGTCGTGGTGGAAAAGCCGATGAGCCTGACGCTCGACGATGCCGATCTGCTCATCCGCACCGCCGCGCAGACCGGCGCCAAGGTATGCGTCATCTCGCAGTTCCGCTTTTCCGATGCGGTGCAGGAAGTCCGCCGCGCCCTGGACGCCGGCGCCTTCGGCCGCATCGTTTCCGGCAGCCTGCAAATGAAATATTACCGCTCGGAGGCATACTATGCCTCGGCCGCCTGGCGCGGTACCCGTGCCATGGATGGCGGCGGCTGCCTGATGAACCAAGGAATACACGGTGTCGATATCTTCCGCTATCTGATGGGGCCGCTTCGCTCGCTCACTGCCATCGCCAGGACGCAGACGCGCCCCATCGAAGTCGAGGACAGCGCCGCAGCCATCCTGGAATTTCAAAACGGTGCGATCGGCACGCTGGAAGGCTCCACGACCTGCTATCCCGGCTATCCGCGCCGCATCGAGATCTGCGGCGACGCGGGAAGCGTCGTGCTGGAGGAGACCTCCATCCTGCGCTGGGATCTGCCCATCCCCTGCCGCCTCCCGGTGGGCCGGAGTGCGCAGAACGTCGCCTCCTCCAACCCGGCAGCCATCGATCCCTCGGGTCATGTCCGCCAGATTGCCAACCTGACCGACGCCGTGCTGCATGGCGCGCCGCTGCTGGCGGACGCCTCTACCGGCCGCCCGCCGCTTGAGGTCATCCTGGCCGTCTATGAATCGGCGCGGACTGGGCGTCCGTTCGTGTTCTGACGCCTTGCGGCAATGCTCCCTCGCCGTTTTTTGCTTGACACGGGCGCGGAAGTCCTCTATAATAATTCAGTACGCATGTTGTGGCGGCGTAACTCAGTTGGTTAGAGTAGTCGGTTCATACCCGGCCTGTCATCCGTTCGAGTCGGATCGCCGCTACCACGTCGGAGCAAGCTCTGTATCGCTTGCTCCGCTTTTTTATTTCATGTCTTAAACCCTCCAACCCATTCCCCAAAGCCGGCGCGCGCTCACGCCGCTGCTCACCATTTTATCAAATGTCCCATTCGGCTCGTTCGTTCGCTTACATGCGTGCGTACGGCGGCTTACTGCCGCAAACACCTCTCTGTGCCTTCCCATGTTTCACAGCACAGGAAAAATGCCGGGGCGCGCCCGTAAAGTCCTGCCCGCCCCGTCTGCGCGCCTGCAAACGCGCGCAGTCTTTTCACGTCCCATGGCCGGCCATGACCGCTGCGCGGCGCTTCGTTGCAGCGTCTTTTCACTTGCCGCATTAAATTTGTACAAAATTATGAAAAACGCTTGCATTCCGCTTTCGTTTGTGCCAAAATACCCTCACCATTTCAAAAAACAAATCTACAATAATCTGAACAGGAGGTATCGGTCCATGAAAAACACGGAAAGATTGCTGCTCGAAATCGGTTTGTGCCCCAGCCGCCGCGGCTTTGCGCAGTCGGCCATGCTGCTGTGCATCCTGCGCGACAGGCCCGAGATCAGGTCCAGTTCCGCCGCCTACGCCCTCGCGGCGGAGCGGCTCTGCGCCACGCCGGGGCAGCTGGAACACAACCTGCGCATGACCATCCGCGAGGCGTGGGAGCGGGGCGACCGGGCGCTGCTGCGCCGCCTGCTGCCCTGGTGCGGCGACGCCTGCCCGCCGGAGACGAAGGATTTCCTGTTTGGCCTGGCCGCATGGCTACGCATTGGCATCCCGGAGAACGTCCTGCCGCACAGCGGCGGAAACGGCGAAAAGGAGGCGGACGGCGGCGCACGGACAGCGACTGTGCCGCCGGAAGCCGCCACGCAGGCAGAAACCGGCGCGCAGGCGGAGAGCATCGCTCCACCAGAGAATGGCGCGCAGCCGGAACCTGTCGCGCCGGAAGGAGCCCCTGCCGGTGCCGGCGCATAAACCGTGGCGCGTGGGCAGACGTTGCCGCGCGGGTAGAATGACATGCGGGTGCGGAGCGCCGCCGGCACATGACCCGAACGATCCAGTGCACCAGCTGCCCACACCGCAGCGCGCAGAAAATCATGCCCCTGAGCGATAAAGCTGCGCGATGTCATGTGGCAAGCGTGCAGGGCGGCCATAACGGTCGCCCTGCACATTTCCCGCGCCCAAGACATCGACCCTTCTCCAGTTTGCGTATGCCCGGATCTTTCCCTGTTCTTTCTTTTCTTTCGGGAAAAGAAAGAACCAAAGAAAAGAAACCTTAACGGGGTGGGATTTGGGCGCAAGCCATCGGGCGGGCCGCTCCCGGCTTTGCGCGCGTCGGGGGGAGGGGGATGCGTGCAAGCCATCGGGCGGGCCGCCCCCGTCATACGTTTCCTGTTTTTCCCGGCGGGGCTTTTCTTTCAGAAAAGCCCCGCAAAATATTTTTTGCGGGGAATGTGCGTGCCACTGACGGGCGGGCATAGCGGGCCAACCCAAGCGGGTTTATGGCTTTTGCTCTGGTTCTCTTTTCGCCTCCGGAAAGAAAAGAGAACGGAAAAAAGATAAAGATAAAGATAAAGAAAGGCCCCCCTACGGCCGGGGGGAGCGGGCGGCGAGGAGGTGGTCGATGGCTTCGAGGTAGCCGTCAAAGCCGTGGCCGGCGATGGTCTTTTCGCAGTACATGCCGGGATAGGAGACGCGGCGGAACGGCTCGCGCGCGTCGACGTCGGAGATATGCACCTCCACCGCCGGCAGCGCGACGGCCTTGAGCGCGTCGAGGATGGCGACGCTGGTGTGCGTATACGCCGCCGGGTTGATGACGATCGCGTCCGCCGTGCCGAGCGCGCCCTGGATCGCGTCCACGATGGCGCCCTCGTGGTTGGACTGGAAGAACGAGACGCGGACGCCGCGCGCTTTTGCGTGGGCGCGGATGGCGGCGAGCAGGTCGTCGTAGGTGCGGCGGCCGTAGATGTCGGGCTCGCGGACGCCGAGCAGGTTCAGGTTGGGGCCGTTGATGACCAGGATGTTCACAGCCATTCCTCCGTTTCAAAGATGGCGCAGGCCGCCCCGGCCGTGCGCGCGGGCGTGCCTTTGCTGCTCAGGCGGCGGTCGGCATAGCGGCGGTAGAGCGGCGCGCGCGCGGCGAACAGCCGCTCCAGCGCCGCCCCGCCCTCCGAGAGCGGGCGGCCGCCCGTGGCGAGCCGGTGGAGCGGCCGGGCGAGCCAGATCACGCAGCCGTTTTGCCGCAGCGCGGCCATGGCGTCCTGCCGCAGCACGGTGCCGCCGCCGGCGGCGATCACCTGTCCGAACGCCGCGCCGGCTTCGGCGGCTGCGCGGGCCTCGGCGTCGCGGAAAGCGGCCTCGCCGTCCTGCTCGATGATGGCGGCGCAGGAGCGACCCTCCCGCTCCGCGATGCGCGCGTCCAGGTCGACAAACGGCCGGCCGAGCCGCTTGGCGGCAAGGCGGCCGACGGTCGATTTGCCGCAGCCGGGCATGCCGATGAGCACGAGGTTGGCCCGCGCGCGGGTGACGGCGCTGACGGCCTGCGCCTCAAGCGCCGGATCGATGGTGCGCGAGGTGAACAGCTCCGCCGCGCGCTTGGCCTGCGATACGAGCATGCCGAGCCCGTTGGCGCAGGGGATGCCGCGGTCCTTTGCCATGAGCAGCAGCGCCGTGCGCAGCGGGTTGAAGACGAGGTCGAGCACGCCCCGGCAGGCGGGGAAGCGCGCAAGATCCACCGGCGCCGTGCCGGCCTCGGGGAACATGCCCACCGGCGTGGCGTTGATGAGGACGTCCGCGTCGGCATGGGCGCGGCAGGCGGTTTCATAATCGACCGTGTCCGGCCCGCAGCCGCGGCGCGAGACGAGCAGCGCCTCGCGCGCGCCCAGGTCGCGCGCGGCGGCGAGCGCCGTGCGCGCGGCCCCGCCGCTGCCGAGGATGAGCGCCTTGCGCCCGGAAAACGGGATGCCGGCCGCCTCCGCCATGCGGCGCAGGCCGTAATAGTCGGTGTTGTAGCCGGTGAGCCGGCCGCCGTCGTTGACGATGGTGTTCACGCTGCCGATGCGCGCCGCCTCGTCCGAGAGCGCGTCGCACAGCGGCATCACCGCGCGCTTGTAGGGGATGGTCACGTTGACGCCGGAGAACGCCCGCTCGCGCAGGAACGGGGCGAGCGCCTCCGGCGCAAGCTCGATGAGCCGGTAGTCGTAGTCCGCAAAGAAGCGGTGCACCTGCGGCGAGAAGCTGTGCCCCAGCCGCTCGCCGATGAGCCCGTAGCCGGCCACGTCAGCTGACCTCCTGATAGTTGCCGAGGAACACGAACAGCTCCGGCGAGGCGGCGAGCGACGCGAGCATCTTGCGCACGTCCGGCGAGAGCACGGAGGCCTCCATGTCGAAATAGAACACGAACTCGAAGTCGCTCCCCGGCAGGGGGCGGCTTTCGAGCTTGGTCAGGTTCACGCCGAGCGCGGCGAACTTGGAGAGCAGCTCGTAGAGCGAGCCGGGCCGGTGCGCCGTGGAGAGCATGAGGCTGATGCGGTTCGCGCCGGGATAGATCTCCAGCTCCTTGCTGATGCAGATGAAGCGGGTGTAGTTGTTCTCGCTGTTCTGCACGCGGTCGTTCAGCACGGAGAGGCCGTACAGCCCGGCGCAGTGCGGGCTGGAGATGGCGGCGATGTCGCGCCGGTCGGACTCGGCGACCAGCCGCGCCGCGGCGGCGGTGTTCTCGCACACGGTCACCTTCACGCCGCGCAGCTCCTTGAGGTATTCGCTGCACTGGCCCAGCGCCTGCTCGTGCGAGAAGATCTCCTTCACGTCCGAAAGCGCCACGCCGGGCTTGGCCAGCAGGCTGTGCCTGACGCACAGGCGGATGCTGCGCGCGATGTGGAAGCGGTGGTTGCGCATCAGGTCGTACACGCGGCCGACGGAGCCGTTGGAGCTGTTGTCGATGGGCAGGATGCCGTAGCGGCACATGCCGCTCTGCACGGCCTGGAACACGCCGTCGAACTGGCGGAAGTACAGGATGCTCGGCAGCGAGAACAGCTTGTCGCAGGCGACCTGTGAATACGCGCCCTCCACGCCCTGGCAGGCCACGGTCGCCTTGGTCGGGAACAGCGGCGGGGTGTTCTGGATCGCCGCCTCGATGCGCGCGGTGAACGCGCTGTCGTCCACGAGCAGCCGGTCCTGATAGGAGCGGCTGACCTCGAAGATGGTCTGGTAGAGGAGCTTGGCGTAGCTCTCCAGCTCCTCGCCGGCGCGGCCGGTCACGCGCGCGAGCACCTCGCGCTCGCGGCTGCGGTTGAGCACGCCGAGGCCGCTCTCCCGCTTGCAGGCGGCGATGTCCCTTGCCGCGGCCATGCGCTCGCGGAACAGGTCGATGATGCCGTCGTCCAGCTCGTCGATGCGCGCGCGCAGCGTTTTCAGATCGTCCATAATCCTGTGTTCCTCCGTTGTATGTCCGTTTATATGGTTCAGCCGTCCTGCGCGCGTGAGAGCAGCAGGTCCAGCAGTACGATGGCGGCCACGGCCTCCACGGCGGGCACGGCGCGCACCGCGACGCACGGGTCGTGCCGGCCGCCCACGCGCAGCTCCGTCTCCTCGCCGCTGGCCAGCTCGAGCGTGCGCTGCGCGGCGGCGATGGAGGGCGTGGGCTTGAGCGCAAGGCGCGCCACGAGCGGTTCGCCCGTCGTGATGCCGCCGAGCGCGCCGCCGTGGCGGTTCGTCCGCGTGCGCACGCGCCCGTCCTTTAGGCAATAGGCGTCGTTGTGCGCGCTGCCGCGCATGCGCGCCGCGGCAAAGCCCGCGCCGAACTCCACCCCGCGCACGGCCGGGATGCCGAACAGCGCCGCGGCCAGGCGGTTCTCCACGCCGCCGAACATCGGGTCGCCCAGCCCGCCGGGCAGGCCCAGCGCGAACAGCTCGACCACGCCGCCCACCGAGTCGCCCGCGGCGCGCGCCGCCTCGATGGCCGCGCGCATCCGCCCGCCCGCCTCGTCGCTGCACACGGGCAGCGGCTTTTGGGCAAGCGCGCGCAGCGCCTGCGGCGTGAGCGCCTGGCTGTCGATCGGGTCGTCCGCCTCGCCGCCGGCCTCCATGAGGCGCGCGCCCACGGTCACGCCGCGCCGGGCGAGCATCTGGAGGCACAGCCCGCCCACGGCGCACAGCGGCGCGGTCAGCCGGCCGGAGAAGTGTCCGCCGCCGGAGAGGTCCGCATGCCCGCGGTAGCGCAGCAGCGCCGGATAATCCGCATGCGAGGGGCGCGGCACGGCGGCAAAGCGCCGGTAATCGCCCGGGCGCGCATCCGCGTTTTCGATCAGCACGCAAAGCGGCGCGCCGGTCGTCACGCCGCCGCACAGGCCGGAGCGCACGCGCGCCGCGTCCGCCTCGCGCCGCGCCGTCGAAAGCGCGCCGCCGGGCGCGCGCCGCGCCATGAAGCCGGCAAGCGCCGCAAGGTCGGCCGCCTCGCCGGATGGCAGCCCGTCGGCCACCGCGCCGATGGCGGGCCCGTGCGACTCGCCGAACACCGAAACGCGCAGCCGCTCACCCGTGAGAATCGAGGACATCGCATCTCCCTCCCAACCGCGTATATACGTCGAAAAATTCCGGGTACGACTTGTCCACCGCCTCCGCGCCGCGCACGGTGACGGGCCCGCGCGCGCCGAGCGCCGCGACGGCCCAGGCCATGACCATGCGGAGGTCGCCGTAGCCGTCCACCGCGCCGCCCGCCACGCCGCCGCCGAGGACGGTGAGCCCGTCCTCCCGCTCGGTGACGACCGCGCCGAGCGC
>URSN01000060.1 GCA_900550525.1 uncultured Eubacteriales bacterium | reverse complement strand
GATGCATATTTCCGGGAGGTATTCAAATGCTGAAACAGCTGTTAAAATATGAATTCAAGGCCACCGGCCGCACCTACGGCGGGCTGTATCTGGCCCTTGTTGCGCTGGCAGTGCTGAGCGGCTTTTCCCTGCGCAGCTCTTCCAAGGACAACTTTGCATCTCTGCTGCTGTTCGCCTACATGGTCGTAGCCGTTGCAGTGGCAGTGGTGTCCGTGATGACCATTGTGACCCGCTTCACCCGCAATCTGCTGGGCCGCGAAGGCTACCTGATGCACACCCTGCCGGTGACGGAAAGCCAGCTCATCCTTTCCAAGCTGATCTCCAGCGTGGTGTGGATGCTTTGCAGCAGCATCGTGGGTATTTTCTCCTTTGCGGTGATGCTGCTGGCTCTGTCTCTGAACAGCGCGGCCCTGCAGCAGCTGCCGGAGCTGTGGCAGAAAGTGGTAGAGATCTTCCGAGAGATCTTCCGCATGACCGGCAGCTCCGGGTGGCTCTGGCTGGTCTTTGAAACGCTGAACGGGCTGGTGGCACTGGTGTCCAGCATCCTGTGCATCTATGCCGCTTGCATGATCGGCCACCAGTTCAAAAAGCACATGGTCCCGGCCGGTATTCTGGCATTTTTCCTGCTGTCCTTCCTGCAGAACTGGCTGAGCTCCGGTGTCAGCAGTGCCGACATGCTGCAGGCTGTTTCCGATCCCACCCTTGGCGGTGTAGATGTTTCTATTGCTGCGCCCAGTGCGTTCACCACCCTGTTCGGGCTGGCGGTCAGCATCGCCTTTGCCGCAGGATACTTTCTGCTGACCCGCTGGCTGATGGAACATAAGCTGAATCTGGAATGATCTTAATGTCCTCCGCTTTCGTTCTGGGCATTTTCAGCGAAACTACTTCTTAATTGCAATTTGTAAAAGGCCGAACCATAAACTTCATCTGATACAAAAAACATCTGCAAGCTGCCCCATTCCGGGCAAAGCTTGCAGATGTTTTTCTTGTTATAAAGTGTTCAGCACTCGTCGTACTGCTTTTTCAGGTAGTTCAGGCATTCCACCGCGTTTTCCGGGGTGGTATTCTCCAGCGTTGCAAAGATATAGGGCTTTTCCTGCTTTGCAAACCGCAGGATGGTGCGGTAGTCCTCCATGCCTCCCTGCCCTGCACCCGTAGCAGCCAGCTGGCCGCCCGCATCCTTGCGCAGGAAATCCTTAAAGTGGATCATGGCGAAAACCTTACCCAGAAGCTCGATGGCCTCGGCGAACACTTCCTCGCGGCGGTCCACATTTTCCATGTTCAGCAGGTTGACGGGGTCGAACAGGATCTGCAGGTTCGGGCTGCCGATCTCGTCCAGCACGGTGCGGGCGCGTCTGGCATCGTATACGATGTGCTTGACCACCGGCTCAATGGCAATGGTCACGCCGTACTGCTCGGCACAGCGCACCACTGGCTTGAAGTTCTTGATAAAGGTGGCAAGGGCTTCGTCGCTGCGGCACTCCGGACAGAATTTGTACTCCGCGTTGGGTGCGCCGGTCTCGGTGCCCACCATTCCGCAGCCCAGCAGGCTTGCAAAGCGGATATGGGCATAGTATTTTTCCTGAATGGCGTGCAGGGCATCCGCATCCGGGTGGGCAAGGTTCAGGTAGTTGCCCAGCACGGCAATGTCGATGCCGTTTTTCTCAAACAGATGCCGCAGATACAGCGCATAGCCGGGGGTCAGGGCGCTGGGGGTGCAGGGCAGCTCCTTGAAGGATTTGCTCAGAGCCACATGGGCGCAGGTAAAGCCTTTCTGGCGCACCAGCGGCAGCACCTGTTCAACGGGCAGCTTTTCCGCGTCATGCAGACGCAGGCCGAATTGGATCATGGAAAACCTCCTCCTTTCCCGCACAACACGCGGGGAGTGCATTGACCTTATTATACACGAAAGCAGCGTTCCATGGAACAGCCTGAAACAAAAAAAGAGCATCACTTTGCACCCTCAATGGATACAAATGATGCTCTTTTTTCAGATCTGGTCCTGGCAGATGCGGCTCATTCTCAGCGCCGGTACTTTGCAGCGGCCTGCAGGCGCTGCATCGCACGGTCGAGCGCGATCTTGCTCTGATAATATTCATGCATGCTCTGCTGATGCTGCAAACGCTCCTCGGCACGGATGCGGGCAGCCTCGGCACGGTTCTTGTCGATATCCTCCGGGCGCTCGGCGCTGTCCACCAGCACCATCACATAGGCAGGTGTCACCTCGGCAATGCCGTCGCCTACCAGGATGTCCTGGCTTTCACCGTTCACCTCAAAGTGCAGGATGCCCATGTGGATGGCCACCAGCACGGGGTTGTGCCCGGCCTGCACGCCATACACACCGTCGCCGGTGGGCAGGGGCAGGCTCTCGCAGTAGCCCTGATAGAATTCACCGCTGGAAGCCGTGATGTTGAGGATGAAGCTGTTCATCAGGCCTCACCGCCTTTTTCCTCCGCCAGCTTGTCCGCTGCCTTCTTGCGGGCGTCGTCGAGGGTGCCTACGTTGAAGAAGGCCCACTCGGGCAGGTCGTCGCACTTGCCGTCCACGATGGCGGCAAAGCCCTTGACCGTCTCGGCCAGCGGCACATATTTGCCGGGCTGGCCGGTGAAGTTCTCGGCCACCGCGAAGGGCTGGGAGAGGAACTTCTGCAATTTACGGGCTCGGGTGACGGTGAGCTTGTCTTCCTCGCTCAGCTCGTCCATGCCGAGGATGGCGATGATGTCCTGCAGCTCGTTGTAGCGCTGCAGCACGCGCTGCACCTCCTTGGCCGCGGCGTAGTGCCGCGTGCCGACCACATCCGGCGCGAGCATGCGCGAGTTGGACTCCAGCGGCGCGACGGCCGGATAGATGCCCAGCTCCACGATGCTGCGCGAAAGCACGGTCGTCGCGTCCAGATGCGTGAACGTGGTCGCGGGCGCCGGGTCCGTCAGGTCGTCCGCCGGCACATAGATGGCCTGTACGGAGGTGATCGAGCCGTTGCGGGTGGATACGATGCGCTCCTGCAGCATGCCCATCTCCGTGGCGAGCGTCGGCTGATAGCCGACCGCGGACGGCATGCGCCCCAACAGCGCGGACACCTCCGCGCCCGCCTGCGTGAAGCGGAACACGTTATCGATGAACAGCAGCACGTCCTTGTGCTTGATCTCGCGGAAGTATTCGGCAATGGTCAGCCCGGCCAGCGGCACGCGCAGGCGCGCGCCGGCGGGCTCGTTCATCTGGCCGAACACGAGCGCCGTCTTGTCGATGACGCCGGACTGCGTCATCTCCTGCCAGAGATCGTTGCCCTCGCGCGAGCGCTCGCCCACGCCGGCAAAGACGGAGAAGCCGTTGTGCTCGGAGGCGATGTTGCGGATGAGCTCCATGATGAGCACGGTCTTGCCCACACCCGCGCCGCCGAACAGGCCGATCTTGCCGCCCTTGGCGTACGGCGTCATCAGGTCGATGACCTTGATGCCCGTCTCAAGGATCTCGGTCGCGGGCACGACATCGGTAAACTTCGGCGCGCGGTGGTGGATGGGCCAGCGCTTTTCCGACTCGATGGCGCCCGCGCGGTCGATTGGCTGCCCGGTCACGTCGATCATGCGCCCCAGCAGCGCCTCGCTCACCGGAATGGAGATCGGCGCGCCGGTATCCACCGCAGCCATGCCGCGGGACATGCCGTCGGTCGAGTGCATGGAGATGCAGCGCACCTCGCCGTTGCCGAGCTGCTGGATCGTCTCAAGCGTGAACGTTTCGCCGTCCACCTCCACCTGGACCGCATGAAAGATATCGGGGATATGTTCCGATGAGGGGAAGAGGATATCCACCACGGGGCCCTTGATTCTTGTGATGATGCCTTTTGCGGACATTGTGCTGCCTTTCTCCGCCTGCGGAGCGGAAATAAACTGTCTGCGTTGGTCGCGGCGGCCGCCCTTGCGCGGGAGGTCAGCCGTTCTCCAGCGTATCGGCCGCGGTCTCGATGATGCTGGCGGTCACCTGCGCCTGGCGGCGGCGGTTGATCGTCGTCTCCAGCTCCAGGGCGGACTGCTCGGCATTGGCGAACGCGTTGCGCATGGCCATGAGCGTCGCGGCCTGCGCGCCCGCCGCATGCTCGAGCGCGAGGGAAAAGACCGCCTCGTCCAGCCCGCGCTGCGCAAGCAGCGCGCTGACCGTCTCCCGATCCGGCAGGAACAGGAAGCCGGCGTGCGCGCAGCCCTCCTCCCCCGCCTCCGGCGGGAGCAGCGGCTCGCACGCGGGCGTCTGCCGCAGCATGTTGCGGTAGCGCTGGCAGTAGAGATCGACGCCGGATACGGCCCCGTCCTCATAGAGCCGGCGCAGGCAGGCGGTCAGCGCGTGCGTCTCGGCGAATGTGGGAATGGCGGAGAGCGCGAACTCGCGCTCCACCGGAATCCCCTTCTCGCGGCAGAAGGCGGCCGCCATCCTGCCGCAGGCGATGACAAGGGGACGCGGGTCCGCCTGACGGTACCGTTCAAAGAACATCGTCAGCAGCTCGGTATTGAAGCCGCCGCACAGGCCGCGGTTGCTCGAGAGCACGACCGCGCAGCGCGGCCCCGCCGCAGCGCCTGCGGCCGGTTCCTCCGGCGCGGGCGCGCCCGCAAGCGCGACGAGCTCGCGGCAGAGCGCCGCATACGGCTCGCCCGCCGTGCGCGCGGCGTTGGCGCGCGAAAACTTCGCCGCCGCGACCGTGCGCATCGCGCCGGCCAGCTGGCCGGTGGCGCGGACGCTTTTGAGCCGCTTGCGCAGCTCGCGCAGCGCGGCCATATCAGGCGGCCTCCCGGAACGCGGCAAGCGCCGCCTCAAGGCGCGCGGTCGCCTCCGCATCCAGCTTGGCGCCCTTTTCGAGCCGTTTGACAAGCTCCGGCTGCTCCGCCTCAAAGTATGCGTACAGGCGCGCCTCGTACGCCTCCATATCCTCGGGCGCCACGTCCGCCGCGCTGCCGCCGGAGACGGCGAACAGCAGCAGCGCCTGCTTCCAGTCCGCAAGCGGCGCGTACCGGCCCTGCCGCAGCGCGGCCATCATGCGCGCGCCGGAGGCGATGACCCGGCGCGTCGATTCGTCAAGGTCGGAGCCGAACTGGGCAAACGTCGCCAGCTCGCGGTACTGCGCAAGGTTCATGCGCAGCTGCGAGGAGACCTGTTTCATCAGCTTCGTCTGCGCCGCGCCGCCCACGCGCGACACGGAAAGGCCCACGTTGACCGCCGGGCGCTGTCCCTCGTTGAACAGATCCGTCTCGAGGAAGATCTGCCCGTCGGTGATGGAGATGACGTTGGTCGGGATATAGGCGGAGATGTCGCCCGCCTGCGTCTCGATGATGGGCAGCGCGGTGACGGAGCCGCCGCCGGCCTCGTCGTTGAGCTGGGCGGCGCGCTCGAGCAGGCGCGCATGCAGGTAGAAGATGTCGCCCGGGTACGCCTCGCGCCCGGAGGGGCGGTGCAGCAGCAGCGACAGCTCGCGGTAGGCCACGGCGTGCTTGGACAGGTCGTCGTAGACGATCAGCGCGTCGCGGCCGTTGTACATGAAATACTCGCTCATCGCCGCGCCGGCAAACGGCGCGATGTACTGCATCGACGCGGAGCTGGACGCGGTCGCGCACACGACCGTGGTATACTCCATCGCGCCGTGCGCCTGGAGTTTGGAGACGATCTCCGCCACGGCCGCCTCCTTCTGGCCGATGGCCACATAGATGCAGGCCACGCCCTTGCCGCGCTGGTTAATGATCGTGTCGATGGCGATGGACGTCTTGCCCGTCTGCCGGTCGCCGATGATCAGCTCGCGCTGCCCGCGGCCGATCGGCGTGAGCGCGTCGATGGGCTTGATGCCCGTGTGCAGCGGCACGGAGACGGACCTGCGGTCCGGGATGGCCGGGGCGCGGCACTCGATGGGGCGGCTCTCATTCGACCAGATGCGGCCCTTGCCGTCGATGGGGTTGCCCAGCGCGTCCACGACGCGTCCGAGCAGCTCATCGCCCACGGGCACGCTCATCATGATGCCGAGGCGGCGCACGCGGCTGAGGCTCTCGATGTGCTCATAGCGGCCGAAGATGATGCAGCCCACGCGGTCCTGCTCGATGTCGAGCACCATGCCGCGCTCGCCGCAGGCAAACTCCACCACCTCGCCGAACATGATGTCGGACACGCCGTCGAGCCAGCAGATGCCGTCGGACACGGTGAGCACGCGGCCCACCTGGTATTCGTCGTGCTCCACGGGCACGTGCGCCACGGTATCCGCCATGGCGGAAACGATGGCGGCGGGCGCGCCGGCGTCCGTGATCTCCTGTTCGCGCAGCACCTCGCCCAGGCGCGCGATGCTGTTGACGACGGAGCGGTCGTAGACCGTATCGCCGATGCGCAGCTGGAAGCCGCCGATGAGCGACTCGTCCACCCGCGTCCAGAACGACGCGCGGCCGTCCACCTGCGCGAGCAGCTCGTCCACGCGCGCGCGGATGCGGGCCACGAGTTCGCCGTCCATCGGGCTGGCCGAGGTCAGCGTGACGTACAGCACGTCATGGTCCACCAGGTACACCCTGTCCCCGGGGGAGAGGCAGATCTCCTCGAGCACGCCGTCCACCATCTCGCCCTCGTGGCTGTGCAGGCTGGAGCGGTACGGCTCGCAGGCGAGCCGTTCGGCGGCCTGCGCCTGCGCGCGCTCCACCAGCTCGTCGCGCACCTCGAGCAGCATGGTGCGGCGCAGATCCTCGCACGCCTCGTCGAACTGCGCCTGGAGCCGGTATTCATGCTCCTGCACGGCGGCGCGCGCCGGCGCGCCCAGCTCGTCCGAGCGCAGCTTCGCCTCGGGCGCGGGCAGCTCCTCCTGCGCGGGCGGCTGCGGCACCGGCTTTTCCGCAAGGTCGAGGCCGCTGTTGATGCGCGCAAGGCGGTCGCGGAAGATCGCGGCGATCTTTTTGCGGCCGAACAGGTACACCACGCCCGCAAGCAGGGCGAAATTGATCAGCGCATACACAAATTCCATAGGCTTCTATCTCTCGTCAGCTGGACAGCTTCTGCACAAAGGACGCCACCAGCTCCTCCATGCCCGCGGCAAGCCCCTGCTGGAGCTGCTGCTTTTCCGCCGCCGCCTGCTCGCGCCGGTCGCTCAGCAGCTGCGCGTAGCGCCCGTCCGCCGCGTGCATCTCGGCCTCGGCGGCGGCGTGCGCCTCGGCAAGCGCCCGCTCCCTGGCGGCGTGGGCCTGCTTTTCGGCAAGGGCGCGCCGCTCAGCGGCGGCCTCCTGCGCCTCGGCAAGGGCGCGCGCGCCCTCCTCATGGCGCCGGCGCGCATCGGCGATCTTCTCCTCGCGCGCGTCCATGAGCGAGAGCAGCGGCTTGAACAGGAACCTGTTCAGGCAGAACATCAGCACGCAGAACGTGATCACCGTCCAGATCAGGACGGATACTTGAATGGTCATCCGCTTCCCTCCGATCCTGCGGGTACGTGCGGCCGCGGGGCCGCAAACGCGCTCAGATGCGCGTGGTCAGCACGAACGCGATCAGCAGGCCGTAGATGGTCAGCGCCTCCATGAGCGCCATGGCGATGATCAGCGTGGAGCGGATATCCTTGGCCGCGTCCGGCTGGCGGGCGATGCCCTCCATGGCCGCCTTGGCGGCAAGCCCCTGTCCGATCGCGGGGCAGATGGTGCTAAGCGCGATGGTCAGCGCGGCGGCGATGGCAATGATCCCAGAATCAGTCATTTTCTTGTTCTCCAATCCTCAATATAGTGGTGTTGCGGCGGATTACGCCTCTTCTATTTCGATCCCCTCATCCAGATAGATGGACACGAGCATCGTGAACACGACGGCCTGTATCGCGCAGAACAGGAGCGAGAGCGCCATCATCAGCGCCGGCGCGCCGATGGGCAGCAGGTTGTACAGCTCCTCCGTCACGGTCTCCTCGCCAAAGATGTTGCCGAACAGACGCAGCGCGAGCGACGCGGGCTTGATGAACTCGTCGAGCACCAGCAGCGGCAGCATGAACGCCACGGGCGTGATGAAGCGTTTGAGATAGCCGCGCCCGCCGCGCGCGCGCAGACTTGCCAGCTGCAAAAAGACGAACGCCAGTAGCCCAAGCCCCACCGTGACCGACAGCGACGAGGTCGGCGCCTTGAAATACGGCGTCAGGCCCACGCCCGGGATCAGCCCGGAATAGTTGGAAAAGATGATGAAGATGAACAGCGAGCCCAGGAAATAGAAGTACTTGCGCGCGGCGCGCTTGCCCAGCAGCCCCGTGAAGAACCCGTCCAGATACTCGATGCCCGTCTCCAGCACGTTTTGCAGGCGGCCCGGCCGCTCCCTGAGCCGGCGGGTCGCAACGGCGGACACGACCACCAGCACGAGGCAGATCGCCCACATGAGGAGCACCTCGCCCGTGATATCGAGCACGCCAAAGAGCGGGATGACGACCTCAGACGCCTCGCCCATGCCCAATCACCTCCCTGCGGAACTGTGCTGCTCCGGCGCACAAGCGGCGCTCCGGCCGCTTTTGCGGAGCAGGCGGCGGATCAAAAAGAACGACGGAATGGTGAGCCCCAGCGCGCCGCCCAGCAGCAGCAGCGCCGTATCCCAAGGCAGCAGGGGCGCGAGCAGATACAGCCCGACCAGATAGGCCACATTGAGCGTCTGGCGAACAAAAAAGCACGCATACAGGCGCGCGCCCTCCTGAAACCATTTCGCCCGGCTGATCCATGCGTTGCACACGGCGACGCACGCGCCGCCCAGGAACGCCAAAACCATGCCGACCGCTACGCTCTCCATACCGTATGTCGCCTCTCTCCCCTGCCATTCCCCCCCACGTTTTTCTGATATTATAGTAGCGATATGACCGCTTGTCAAATCCTTTCGCCGCATTTTTTCTCCGCCGTTCGCGCCGCGGCATCCGCGCGCCTTTACGCGCCGGAGAAACGATGGTATACTGGACGGGACAGCGGGCCGTGCGCGCAGCGCCGCGCCGCCGCGCCGAAAGGAACTCCCCCCCATGTTTGAGCTTGCGCTAAGCGAGATCGCCCGTCACGACTGCATCATCCTGCACCGTCACGAACACCCGGACGGCGACGCGCTGGGCAGCCAGATCGGCCTCAGGCACATCCTGCTGGAAAATTATCCCCAAAAAGAGGTGCGCGTGGTCGGCGACGGCCCCGGCCGGTACGCGGCGCTGACGGGCTTTTGCGCCGACGATGTGCCGGACGCCTTTTTTGACGGCGCGCTGTCCGTCATCCTCGACTGCGGCGCGCCGCGCCTGGTGAGCGACGGCCGCTACGCGCTCGCCGCGCGGACGCTGCGCAGCGACCACCACGTCTTTTCCGGGCGGTTTGCCGATGTGGAGGTGATCGAGCCCGGGTTTGAAAGCTGCTGCGGGCTCGTCACGGCGCTGGCGATGGAGGCCGGCCTCGCCGTCCCGCCGGCGGCGGCAAACGCGCTCTACGCCGGAATGGTGACGGATTCCGGGCGCTTTCGCTACGATTCCACCACGGCGGAGACGTTCGAGCGGGCTGCCTTCCTGCTGCGCTGCGGCGCGGAGCCGGCGCGCATCTATCCCGCGCTGTACGAGGAGGAGTTCTCCCACATCCGACTGCGCGCGCAGCTGACCATGCAGATCCGCTTCACGCCGCACCGCGTCGCCTATCTGTACACCGATGCGGCGGCGGCGCGCGCGCTCGGCGCGGACGCGTTCACGCTCTCGCGCGGGGCGGTGGGCCTGATGGCCGACATCCGCGGCGTGGGCATCTGGGCGAGCTTTGCCGAAACGGAGGGCGGCGTGCTGTGCGAGCTGCGCGCCAGCCGGCACAACATCAACCCCATCGCCGTCAAATACGGCGGCGGCGGGCATGCCAGAGCCAGCGGCGCGACCGTGCCCGACCGGGCGACGGCCATGCGCATGCTCGACGAACTGGACGCGCTATCGGGAGGCGGCGATGCACGAGGAGATTAAGCGGGCGATACTGGACAGCATCCGCGCCCATGAGCGGATCATCCTGACGCGGCACCTGCGGCCGGACGGCGACGCCGTCGGCGCCACGATGGGGCTTTGCCGCGTGCTCAGGCGCGCGTTCCCGGACAAGCGCATCTGGCTTGCCAACGACGACCACGCCGCCGCGCTCGCGTTCCTCGGGCCGGAGGGCGAACCGCCGGACGCGGCGCAATACGACGGCGCGCTGGTCATCGCGCTGGATACGGGCAATGCGGAGCGCCTCTCCAACCGGCATTTTCGCCGCGCGCAGAAGCTGATCGTGATCGACCACCACATCGAGACGCACCCCTACGGCGACCTTGCGTGGGTCGAGCCGGATCGCTCCTCCACGTGCGAGATGGTCGTGGACCTGTGCGCATCGTTCCCGGACGTGCTGCGCCTTGACCGGGAATCGGCGACGTGCCTGTACACCGGCATGGTGACCGATTCCGGCCGGTTCCGCTTCGACTCCGTCTCCGGCGACACGCTGCGCCTTGCGGCGCTGCTGCTCGACGAGGGGATCGATACCGAGGCGCTCTACGCGCACCTGTACCTCAACAGCCGTGAGGAGCTGCGCTTCCACGCGCACGCGCTGCGGCGGATGAAGGTCACGCCGCACGGCGTTGCGCACCTGTACGTCAGCCGCGCGGCGCAGCGGGCGCTGCGCCTGACGAGCGAGCAGGCGTATACGGCGGTATCGTTCCTCGACTCGCTGCGCGGGAGCATCATCTGGATCGCCTTCATCGAGAACGGGGACGGCACCATCCGCGTGCGCCTGCGCTCGCGCTTTGTGACCATCAATGAGCTGGCGGAGCGCTACGGCGGCGGCGGACATGCCTGCGCCAGCGGCGCGACCGTGCGCAGCCGCCGCGAGATGCGCGCGCTCATCGCCGACGCGGACAGGCTCATCGCCGACTACAAGCGGACGCACAGCGGCTGGCAGTGACGCGCCCCCTCCGTGCGGGCCGCGCAGGATTCTGCTTATCGGGAATTTTACAAAAGAGATGCCCCCATCCGCGCGGACGCGCGAAGGGTCAGGCCGAAGCGGAAGCAACGGCGATTCCCCTCCCAGCCGCACGGATGCGCGGGCGAATCGCACAGCGCAAAGGAAAAGCGGCGCAGGCCGCTTTTTCATATAGCGCGGGGCAGCGCCCAGAGGGCCCGGCCCCGCAGCGGATAAGGGACTGGGAGGGGAGTCGTGGTGAAGGAGGAGGCGCCGAAGGAA
>URSN01000059.1 GCA_900550525.1 uncultured Eubacteriales bacterium | reverse complement strand
TTCAGCAAACCGATGCGCAGAGTCTGAGCGGCCAGCTCCAGCGTGATGCCGCCGAAGTTGTAGTAAGAGTAGCGCCCAGCGTAGTCAAAGCTTAAAATTTTGCGCACCATGGGCAGAAGCAGCAGCACCATGGCCCCGGCCGCACACAGGCCGAACACCACCAGCCGTACCATGCGGTGCACAGCGCGGCTGGGTTGGCCATCTTTTGCCAGCCGGATGCTGGAAACTGCCAGCAGCAGCACGTAGGCAAAGCAGTAGCCCACCACAAAATATAAGTACCAGCGCCGGGTGAGGATGATGCCCGCCGTGGCGGCGAAGATGAGCAGATAGCGGGGCAGGTCGATGCCGTCAAAGCGGTAGTCCAGTGTGAGCAGCATGAGCATGAAGGCAAAGATCAGCCCGAACCAGTCCGGCTGGCCCAGCACCGCCGACATGCGCACGAACGGGAAGGTAGCGCACCACGAAAAGCCGATGAGGAAATACCAGAACCGGTTCTTTACCCGTAGCATCCGGCCCACCTTGACCGTCAGGCCCGCCAGCAGCACCAGCAGGCTGGGCAGTACGCTGAATACCTGACAGAATGCGTAGTCGTCGCCGGTCTTGCCGCTCAGGCAGAACGGGAACTCGGTGAACAGGGTGATGAAATTCGTTTAGTCCTCGGTGATGGAATCGAGGAGAAACCGGAAGCCTGCGCCTGTGCTCTGGGCAAAGGCGGCTTCGGCATGATACTGCTTTAGAATGTAGTTTACGTAGTCCCAGTGGTAGAGGAAGGTGCGGCTGCCGAGGGTCCAGTAAAAGTAAAGCACGGCCGCTGCCCACAGGCCCACCAGAACCGCCTTGTGGAACAGGTCCAGCTCCCCGCCGGCCCGGCGCAGCACCAGCAGCGCCGCACTCGCCGCGGCCAGGACCGCCGCGCCGATGCGCCCCGGCAGCGGGTCGGCCGCGTCGCCGGTGGCCGGGCCGGGCGCGGGGGTATCCGGTTCGGCCGCCTCGTCCTCCTCCACGGTGAACACCCAGCGCACCGTGCCCCGCAGATCGGCAAAGGCGTTGTCCATTTCGGCGGGCACGGTCAGCTGCGCCGTGAGCGTCAGCTTGGCGCCGGGGTAGAACAGCCCGAGCAGCACGTTCTCCGCGAGGCCGTCCTGCTCCGCCGGCGGCGCTTCATACAGCTGCGCCCCGCCAAGGTCGCTCGTCACGGTCAGCCGCAGCTGCTGCAAAAACGCGCGGTGCGCCTCGTCCACCGGCTCCTGCCGGAGATAGATGCGCACGGCCGCGCCGCTCTCGTTGCGCACGTCGATGCGCTGCGTGAGCACATCGCCCGGCATCACGCCCTTGAAGCCCGCAAACAGGTCGGTGGCCGAGCCGTCCCCCACGTCCGAAATGGTGAACGCCGTCTGATCGCCGGTGTACGTCACCGTCGGGTTGCCCGCGGCGCGCGCCGCGAGCGGAAAGGACGCGGCCAGCAGCACCAGCAGCAGCGCCAGCGTCCGGTTGTGTCGTTTCATCCTGCCCCCTCCTTCCCGTCAGCCCGCCGCGGCGACGCTGCCGGGCGCGATGGTCACGCCCCATGCGTCCGCCACGGCCCTCGCCGGCGCGCTCTGCACCGCCGAGGCGATCACGTCCACGACCTGCCCCGGCGCAAGCGTCAGCGAACCGATCAGCACGCCGGTTTGCGCGCCGGGCGCGACCGGCTGCGTATAGTAATAGTAGCCGTCCTCATGCAGCACCCAGCCCTCGCCGGGCGCGAACCCGAGCGCGGGCGCGGCCTGCGCGCCGTCCACGGCGCCGTCCGCGCCGGTCAGGTATGTCACCAGCGCCACGCGGATGTACGCGTCGGCGTTGCCGGTGTTCTCCACGCGCACGTCCTGCTTGACCCGGCCGTCGAACGTCTCCTCGACCGCGCAGGTCACGCGGCCCGGCGTGAACGTGTTGGGCAGCTCCTGCGCCGCGTCGATGAGCAGCGCCTGCGCGCCCGCCGCGCCCGCAAACAGCGCCAGCACGAGCAGCGCGCCGAGCGCCGCCGCCCTGCCGCGCCGCGCCAGCCGCGCGCGGCCGGCGGTTTGCTTCCTGCCGTTTTTCATGTCGCTCCCCCTTTACTCGCCGCCGCTGTAGGCGTTGGTCTGATAGCTGTCGCCGCCGAGCCAGAAGCCGTTGTCCACGCGGTTTTCGATGGTCACCGCGGCGGACGGGGCCTCGCGCGTCAGCGCCGCCCGGGCCGTGCGGCCGCCCTCATAGCGCCACGACCAGCTCTCCCGCTCGCGGACGGTATAGGTCCCCACCGGCAGGCCGCCGATGGTCACGCTGCCGTTGCCGTGCACGGCGACGGTGCGCACGGCGCCCGCCTCGTCCGTCACGTCGAACAGGAACGAGTCGCTCTGCTGCGCCGCGCCCGTCTTGGTGATGGTCAGCGAGCAGGCCTTCACGAACACGGTGAACTGGTGGTCCGCCGCGCCGTCGCCGGTGTTGACCATCGTCGTATACGCGGTCGCGTCCCTGCCGCCGATCGATACCGCCGCCGATACGTCCGTATCCTGCCGGAAGGCGCCTGCGCCCGGCTCATAAGCGAGCGTCAGCTGCGGCGGCGCGCCCATGGCCGCCTCGTTTGCCGCCTCATCGCTGTGCTTCCAGGCGGCGGAGACGAGGTTTTGGGCATAGTCGGCCGTCTCGCCAAGGTAGATCGTGCTGTCGGCAAACGTCAGCTCCGGCCGGAACACGCGCACGGCCGCCTCGGCGCTGTCCTCGCTCCGCTGCGCCGCGCCGGACGCTTTGGGCGCGATGGCGGCGGTCACGGTATATACGCCGTCCTCCGTCAGCCCCGTCAGCCCGCCCGCCGGGCCGGCCGCGGCCGTGAGCGCGACATACGCGGTCTGCCACGGCTCGAGGCCGAAGTTCTCCGCGGCAAGGTCGAGCGATACGCCGCCCGCCTGCGCCGCGGCGCGCGCGAGCAGCTGCTCCTGCGTCAATCCGCCGAACAGGTAGACGTCCGCGGGTTCGGCCGTCACCGCGATCGCCGGGATGGGAACGTCCGCCGCGGGTACGGGGAACGCCCCGACCGGCTCCGCCGCGCCGCCGCCTGCATAGACGCCGGACGCGGCCGTGTTGGTCGGCACGCCGTTGCCGCCGAGGAAGCCCGCTCGCGGCTGCACGGTGAACTCCATGATGAGCTTGCGGCCGTAGAAGCCGCCCTCGCGCGGGACGTCGGAGACGAAGTTCGCGTTGAAGTCGAACCCGTCGACGGCGACCGTCCCCGCAGCCGCGTCCACCGCAGCGTGCAGCCCCTGCGCCGCCTCGCGCGCGCCGAACGCCGTCCCGTCATACGCGGCCGTGTAGAGCCGGATATCGTCCGGCCCCGCGCCCGCGGGCAGGACGAAATAGTCCGACAGGACGTCGCGCACGACCGTCTCGCTGCCCAGCTCGATGCCCGGCGTGGCGATCTGCCCGCCGATGGACTGGAAGATGTTCTCCAGCTCGCCGGCGTTGGAGGCGGTCAGGTAATAGCCGGTATCGGTGCGCGTCTCGTTTTCGTCGATGCGCCAGCCCGTCCCGGCGACGAGGAACGAATGGCCGGGATTATAGGTGCCCTTGGTGATGCCGATCGCGCCGCTGTTTGCAAAGTTGGTGGACAGGTAATTCAAAAACCGGTTGCCCGCCGGCACGTCCACCGCGGCGAAATCGTTCGCGCCGAACAGGTCGGCCGCCCACGAGCCGCCCCAGTAGCTGCCGGGCTCGCCGCTGCACGGCACGTCGTCGTAGATCAGGTACTTCCAGGCGTCCCCGTACAGCTGATCGGCCTGCGCGCCCTCGAAGATGCCGATGGTATAGACCGTCACGCCGTCCTGCTTGAGCCCCCGCGCCGCGGTGAGCGCGCGGTTGGCCACGCCGGTGTCAAAGTCGCTCTGCGTGGTCGGCACGCCGTCGGTGAACACGATGACCACCTGCTGGCGCAGCGTGTTCGGCCCCGTATAGCCGTAGCCGCCGTCCATCAGCGCCGCGGCCTGCGTCATGCCGGCGGCGACGTTCGTGGCCCCGGAGGGCGAGCGCGGCAGGCCGTCCACCGCAGCGCGCAGCGCGTTCCGCCCGGCATCGTCCGCGCTCGTCCAGCCCCGCAGCGTGCTCGCATTCGAGCCGAACGTCACCAGCGCGATGCGGTGGTCCGCCTCCGGCGCGTATTTTTCATGCACGGCGTCGATAAAGCCGTTCACCGCGCTCTTCATGGCCGCCTGCCGCGTCGTGCTGCCGAACGGGTCCGCCATGGAGCCGGACTGATCCAGCACGAGCACGACGTCCACGGGCATGGTGTGCGTGGTGTCGATCACCTCGCCGGTGGTATACGCCTCCAGCGTGATGGTGTAGGTGCCGTCGCCGTTGCTGCGGACGGTCTTGCCGAGCTTGAGGTTGCTCTGCTCGCCGCCGTCAGAGCGCGCCGCGCGGCGCAGCGCCGCAGCAGCCACGCGCACCGGCGGCAGCAGCGGCCCGGCGTGCGTGAACGGCACGGTCCGCTGCACCGGCGGCGTGCCGCGCAGCGCCGTGAAGTGCGCCAGCAGCGCCTCCCGCTGCGCCCCGCTCAGCGCGGCGGCAACCGCCTCCGCCCCGGCCGCGTCCAGCCCGCTCAAGAGCGCGGCCGCCTCCTCGCGCGTCGCGGCCGCCAGCAGCGCCTCGTACAGCGCGGCCGGGCCGTCCGCCTCCGGGATGGGCGTTTCGCTTACCGCCGGTGCAGGCGTTTCGCCCGTCTGCTGGATGGGCGCTTCGCTTACCTCCGGCGCGGGCGTTTCGCTTACCGCCGTGCCCGCCTCGGTGGCGTAGGCGCCCGCCGCCCCGTGGCCGGCGGCCACCGGCACGAGCAGCATGAGGCACAGCAGCAGCCCGAGCAGGCGCGTGATCCGTCTATCCATGCGTCATTCCCCCTGTTCCGCCGCCGGCCAGCCCGCCGCCTCGAGCGCGCTCTGGCCGTTGTTGGCCGCCTGCGTGGCCTCCGCCTGCACGCGCACCTCGACCTGCGCGCCGCCATAGCGCGCGTCCATCTCCGCGGCAAAGCGCACCTCTGTGAACAGATAGGGCGTGCGCTCGCCCGGCTGCAACGGCTTATTATAATAGTAATATCCGTCGCGCGCGGTCCAGTCCTGCGTGTTGATGTCCAGCGTGACCGCCGCCGCGTCCCCCGCCGTCCCCTCCGGGAGGCGGACGTCCTTTTGCACGCGCACGCGCACATAGGCGGCCGACGCGCCGGTGTTCTCCACCTCCACATACTTGGGCACGGCGCTGCCGGGCACGACGCCCGCCGCATCCGCAAACGGGACGTGCGGCTGCTGCGACACGTCCGCCCACTCGTTCAGGGCGATCTTCACGCCGCCGGTGGTGATCACGTAGTCCGCCGCCGCGCTCACGGTCCGATACGCCGCCGAGCCCAGCGCCGGCAGCGCGCAGCACACGGCGATCGCCGCAGCCAGCAGCACCCTTTTCCTGATGGCCTTCATGGCTCGCTCTTCCCCCTCTCCTCTTGCGCCGGCAGCGCGCCGCGCGCCCGCCGGCCCGTTCGTTCGCCCGCGCCCGTGCCGCGCACGGATGCGGCTGTCCCGGCGGCCCGCTTCTCGGGCCGCCGGGACAGCCCCCGCCCGCCATGCGGGCGGGAGGGGCTCCGGTCCGTGCGCGTTACGCGCCCTGCGCGGCGGCCCAGGCGGCGGCCGCGTCGGCCAGGTTCGCCTTCTGCACGGCGTAGGCGGTGAAGGCCAGCGTCGGATACGTCTCCTGCGTCAGCGCGTCCATCTGCTCCTTGGTGACGGTATCCAGCACGTGGACCGTGTCGCCCGCCAGCACGGAGAACGCCGCGTCCTCCTCGGCGGCCGCCACCTCGCGGTAGTACACGCCGTCCTCGCCTTCGAGCGCCGTCCAGCCCTCGGCCACCTCATACGCGATGAAGTCGGCGAGGTTGGCGCTCTCGTCGATCTTCACAAACAGCCAGCAATCCTCGCTGCCGGCCTTGACGGTGACGACCGGGTCCTTCGCGATGTCGTTGCCCGGCACCATCTTGAAATCGTCGGCCGTCTCGGCCAGGTCGATGTCGATGTTGCCGACGGTGAAGGTGTTCTTCACCTCCTGCGTCTGGTCGGTCAGCCAGGCGATCGCGCCCGTTGCGGCGAGCATGGCCACCAGCGCGGCGCACACCGCCGCAATGACGATTCGTTTCCTGTTTCTCATGGTTGTTGTAACCCCCTTTTTGTTTGATAAGCCTGTGATGCCGTATCTCACCCGCCCGGCGTCGCCGCCGGACGGCGTTGCTTTCCTTCCCCGTTTTTCAGCGGGCGCGCCCCGTCCGCCGCCGGATGGCCGCCGCCTCGCGCAGCGCGCGCGCCGCTTCGGCGCGGGCCCGGCGCGTCGTGCGCCGCCGCCCCGCCGCGCTGTCCGTCTCGGCCCGGGAAGCGGAGGCCCCGCGCCCCGGCAGCAGCAACAGCAGCAGCATCCCCGCCACGGCCGCCGCGCCGATGTACAGCCCCGGCGGCTGCGCCAGCCACGCGGCCGCATACCCCAGATAGGGCACGCACAGCGCGGGCTGGCCGATGAGCGATGTGAAGGCGACCGGCGCCGCGTCCGGCGCGGCGTTGGCGTCCCCCTTGGTGGAGAAGCACGCGCGCGCCGCGTCCACGCCGATCACGCGGTGGACCGCCACCGTCTCCCCGTCCGCCAGATAGAAGGCGATCGCATCCCCCGCGGCGACGCTGCCGGCCGCCGCCGGGCGCACATACACCAGCGAGCCCACCGGATAGACCGGCTCCATGCTGCCGCTGAGGATGACGTAGGGACGCAGCCCGGCAAGGCGCAGCCCCACCAGCGCCGCCGCCAGCAGCACCGCCCGCAGCGCGGGCAGCGCCGCCGCCGCGCTGCGCAGCCTCTCGTGCGCCGGAGCGCCCATGCCGCTTCCCCTCCTCGCCGTCCGGCCGCGCGGCCGCCGCCGCGCCCGTCAAAGCCCGCTTTCACTATACGCCGCCGCCCGCCGCGCTATACGCCGTCCCCGCCAGAACGGGTAAACCGCCGCCGTCCCGGCGGGGCAAACCCGCCTTGCCGCGGGCAAAACCGCCGCCGCGCGCGGGCCGCGCATCCGTTTCGCCTTCAGTATAGCGGCGGCCCCATCCGGGAACAACGGGCTAAGACTGGCGCGTCCGGTCGAAGCCGGGGGGAAATCCTGTCGCATCGTGCGCGGCCCCGCCGCGCCCTTGTCCGGGCGCCCGTTCCCCGCAATCGGCCCCGCCGCCGCGCCCGCGGCCCCATGGCCCGTCAGCCCGTCCGCTCGCAGGGCTCGCCATAGGCGATCATCTCGTCCGCGCTCACGCCGAGCGCCAGACAGATCGCCCTGAGATCATCGACATACATGCGCCGCTTGCCCGCCAGCATCGCGGCAAACCACGTGCGCGGGATGCCCGCCGTGCTTGCGACCGCGCCCGGCTCGAGCCCCCGCTCCTCCACATAGGCGCGCACCCGCTCATAGACATGCATACGCTGCTCCCCCTCCCCTTTTTTGCCAGCAGAATCCCTATACAGATAATCTTGATTTGGTTCATTGTATAACAGTAATTCTGGTTTGTCAAGAAAATCACTACAGTTATTCTTGAGTTTTGTGTTTAACCGCGCCCGATATCCTGCTATAATTAGAATGTGTGTTTTTGCGGTTTTCTCATCAAAACCGTAAGGAGGCAGAAGCTATGCGATATGAAATCGGGCCGCGGCTGCGCCGTTTCAGGCGGCTGCGCGGCATGAGCCAGAAGGAGCTGGCCGCGCGCATCGGCGTGAGCAGCGGGCGCGTTTCCAACTGGGAGCAGGGCATCAACCGGCCGGATGCGGACGTGCTCGCCGCGCTGTGCCGGGCGCTGTGCGTCTCGGCGGACGAGCTGCTGGACGTGCGGCTGAACAGGGAGGCCCTGAGCGAGGAGGAGCGGCAGCTGATCGCGCGCTACCGCAGCATGCCGTCGATGCAGCCGGCCGTGCGCATCCTGCTCGGCATGGGCCGCCCGGAGGACGGCGCGGATGCGCCGGCCGGGCGCGTCCGCGCCGCGGACGGGGCGGACGGCCCCTGACCTTTCTGCGGACGGATCAGAAGCGCCGGGCGGGAGCCAACGGCAGCGCCGGGCGGCGCGGCCGGGGCGCGGACCGGCTGTGAGGGCGCTTCCCGCTGCGGCCGGCGCGCGATTTGCGCACGCGGGCGGGGCGGATGGCGGGCGCGGCGGCGCACGCGCATAACGGCCTCCGCTTGCATCATGCGCGATGCGGCGCGCCGGGGACGGATGCGGCCGCGCGGCGCGCCCCATCGGCGCGCGGCGCGGGGAGAGGAGCGGACGGGATGGACTGGCCGGACGGACGGCGGCGCTGCCGCTGGGCAAACCCGAAAAACGATCGGTATGTGCGCTATCACGACGGGGAATGGGGCGTGCCGCTGCACGACGAGAAGCGGCTGTTCGAGCTGCTGACGCTCGAATGCTTCCAGGCCGGGCTGTCGTGGGAGTGCGTGCTCAACAAGCGCGAAGCGTTCCGGCGCGCGTTCGGCGGCTTCGACCCCGGCGCGGTGGCCGCCTACGGCGAGGAAAAGCTCCGGGCGCTGCAAAACGACCCCGGCAGCATCCGCAACGAGCGCAAGATCCGCGCGGCGGTGGGCAACGCGCGCGTGTTCCTCGCCGTCGAGCAGGCGGTTGGCAGCTTCGACGCCTATCTGTGGGGCTGGACCGGCGGCCGCGTGCTGTACGAGCAGGGGCTTTCGCGCTCGCCGCTGTCGGAGGCGCTCGCGCGCGATCTCCGGCGGCGCGGCATGCGCTTTTTCGGCCCCACCGTCGCCTACGCCTTCCTGCAGGCCGCGGGCGTGATCAACGGCCACGAGCCGGGGTGCTTTCTCGCGCCGCCCGGCGGCGCGGCGGGGCCGAAATAAGCATACCGGGCGGCGCGGCGGGGCCGAAATAAGCATACCGGGCAACTCGGCGAACCCGCAAGCGCGCGGGCGGCAGGGCTGAAGCAAACATTCCGGGCGGCGGAGCGCGGCTGCGAGCGCGGGCGGCAGACCAAAATAAGCATACCGGGCAACTCGGCGAACCCGCAAGCGCGGGCGGCAGGCGCCGTCCGCTTTTTTGCTGCGCCGCCCGGCGCGTCCGCTTCCCCCGCCGCCATTTTTTTGCGAGGGGGATTGACAGCGCGCTTCAACTGTGTATACTGTATATATACAGTCTGTACAGAGGACATGCGCATGACCATCACCATCGACAACCACGGCGGCACGCCGATCTACGACCAGGTCTGCCGGCAGATCCGCGCCGCCATCCAAAGCGGCGCGCTGGCCGCGGACGAGGCGCTGCCGTCCATCCGCTCGCTCTCGCGCGACCTGCGCATCAGCGTCATCACGACCAAGCGCGCCTACGAGGAGCTCGAGCGCGAGGGCCTGATCTACACCGTCGCGGGCGTGGGCTGCTTCGTGGCCCGCCAGAGCGGGGCGCTGCTGCGCGAGCAGGCGCTCGTGCAGGCGGAGGAGCACCTGCGCGCGGCGGCGAAGCTGGCCGCGGGCGCGGGGCTCGGCCGCGGCGAGCTGCACGAAATGCTGGACATCCTGTTGGAGGAACCGTTATGAGACATGGATCGATCGGGGCGGCCGCGCCCGGGCCGGAGGCGCGGTACGCCTTCGCGCTGAGCGGCATCCGCCGCTCCTTCCCCGGCTTTACGCTCGGGCCGCTCGACCTCTCGCTGCCGGCCGGCTGCATCCTCGGCCTGGTCGGGGAGAACGGCGCGGGCAAGACCACGGCCATCCGGCTGCTGCTGGGCATGCTGCGCCCGGACGCGGGCGAGGCGCAGGTGCTCGGCGAGCGCGTGGACGCGGCGCGCGACAACTGCGCCTTCCGTGCGCGCGTGGGCGTCGTGCCGGATGAGATCGGCCTGCCGCCGGACATGAGCGCGCGGCAGCTCGCCGGGCTGTTCCGCCGCGTCTTCCCCGCGTGGGACGGCGGCGCGTACCGCGGCTATCTCGACCGCCTGGCCGTGCCGGCGGACAAGCCGTTTTCCGCGCTCTCGTCCGGCACGCGCAAGAAGCTGGCGCTCGCCGCGGCGCTCTCGCACGGCGCGGAGCTGCTCGTGTTCGACGAGGCGACCGCCGGGCTCGACCCGCTCGTGCGCGACGACATCCTGACCATCCTCATGGATTTCACGCGCGACGGCGCGCACGCGGCGCTGCTCTCGTCGCACATCGTGAGCGACCTTGAAAAGGCGTGCGACTACATCGCGCTGCTGCATGCGGGGCGGCTGCTGCTGTGCGATGAGAAGGACCGCCTGCTCGAACGCTTCGGCCTGCTGCGCGGCAGCGCGGCGGCGCTTGCCGCCGTGCCGGAGGCGGCCGTGCGCGCCCGGCGCGCCACCCCCTACGGCGTGGAGCTGCTCGTGGAGCGCGCGCGGCTGCCCGCGGCGCTGCGGGCGGACCCGGTGAACATCGAGGACCTGTTCATTCTGCTGGCAAGGGAGGAGGGGTGCGCATGCGCTGCATCGGCGGACTGCTGCTGAAGGACTGGTACGCGGCGCGCAGGCGCTGCTGGCCGCTGCTGCCCATCGCCGCGGTGTTCGCCGCGTGCACGGTGTATGCGGATTCGGCGTGGTTTGCCGCCTACCCGCTGCTGCTCGGGGCGATGCTGCCGGTCACGCTGCAGGCGTATGACGATGCGTGCGGCTTCCCGCGCTTTGCGGCGGCGCTGCCCGTGTCCCGGCGCGCGCTCGTGGGCGCAAGGTATGTGACGGCGCTGCTCGCCCCGCTGCCGGGCGCGGCGCTGCTGCTGCTGGCCGGCCTGATCGGCGCGGCGTTCGGACGCCCCCTGCCGCTTGGCGCGGGCGCGATCGCGGCGCTCTCGCTCCTGCCGCTGCTGTTCTCGGCGCTGGCGCTGCCGCTGGCCTTCCGCTTCGGCACGGAGCGCGCGCGGCTGCTGACGGTGGTGCTGCTCGGCGCGCTGTGCGTCCTCGTAATGCTGCCGGGCGGCCACGGCATCGCCCTGTCCCTGCCCGGCGGCGCGGCGGGATACGGGCCGCTCGCCGCGCTCGCCGCCGCCGTGCTCGCGCTCCTGGCGCTCTCGTACCTGGCGGCGCTGAAGCTGTACGCGCCGCGCGCCGGGGGGCGCGCCGCTCAGGCGCGCGGCGCCGGGCGCACGCGAATCCAGTAGCCGCCGCTGCGCGCGCGGATGTAGCGCGTAAAGTCCGGCAGGTGCGCCGGCGGGCGCGGGCTGTACGCGCCCGGCACCGCGGTGATCTGCATGCGCTCGCCGCCGCGCTGCCACTCGCCCGCAAGGTGCGCCGCGCCGCCGGGCAGCGTCACGCGCGCAAAGACCGCGCCGGGAAAGATGTTCGGGAACGGGTTGGCGACGGGGTCGCGCCGCGGCAGCGGCG
>URSN01000058.1 GCA_900550525.1 uncultured Eubacteriales bacterium | reverse complement strand
CCTCCCGCAGCGGCAGCGCGACCCACCCGTTACGGGAGGGTCGCTCTGTGTTATGGAATGGGGGCCGCGCCTGCGGCCGTGGAACGGGGCGCGCGCCTGCGGCCGGATCGCGGGGCGGGGCCGCGCGTTAGAAGCGGCCGGTGAGGGCGGGGCCCGGCGCGCCCGGCGGGCAGCCGTCCGGGGCGTCCCCGCCCAGGAGCGCGGCGAACCAGCGCGTCCGGCCGAAGGCGCGGCGCATCCGGGCGAACAGGCCGTAGCCCGCCATGCCGCCGAGCAGGTTCATCATCACGTCGTCCACATCCGCCGCGCGGCCGATGAAGTACTGCGCCGTCTCCACCGCGAGCGTCAGCCCGAGGCACAGCAGCGCCGTGGCGGCAAAGCGCCGGCACGCGGGGAAGGCGACCGGCAGCAGCAGCCCGAACGGCACGAACATGAGCACGTTGCACAGCAGCTGCACGGCCATGCGCGCCGGGCCCATCCGGTACGGCGCGGCGAGCCAGGCAAACGGCCGCAGGTTGAGGATGTGCCGCACCGCCGCGAGGTCCTCCGGCAGGCCTGTCCACAGGATCGTCACATAGAACAGCATGGCAAACGCGCCCGTGAGCGCGTACAGCGCCGCATGCCGCAGCGCCGCCGGGCGGCGGCCCTCCGCCGCAAGCAGCAGCGCCAGCGGGACGTAGCACAGCAGCGCCGCAGCCGCCGCCGTGGGCAGCGCGCGCAGGGCGTCAAACGCGTCGGTCAGCATGGCCGCACCCCCTCCTTTCAGGATGCTTCCATGATACCGCCTTCTTTTGTAGCCGCCATGAAGGAACCTTTAAGAATTATAAAAGACTTTGTGGCGAAATTTTTGCGATCGCGGCGGGAGGGGCGCCGGGCGGGGCCGGCGCGGGGGCGGCAGGCCCGTGCGCGCTATGAGCGGCGCGCCTGCGCGCGGAAGTCCCGCGGGGTCTTGCCGGTATAGCGCTTGATGGTCTTGCAGAAATAGTTCGCGTCCGGAATGCCGCAGTGCGTGCCGACGGCCTGCACCTGCATGTCCGTAAACGCCAGCAGGAACGAGGCGCGGTCCATGCGGCGGCGCGCCACGTAATCGGTGAGGGTGGAGCCCGTCTCCCGCCGGAACAGCAGCGACAGGTAGCCGGGGCTGACGTTGAGCCGCCCGGCCAGCGCGTGCAGGCGCAGGTCGGCCGTGAGGTCGGCGTCCACGTGCAAGATGGCGTCGCGCACGAGCGCGGAGTGGTAGGCCGTGGCGTGGGCGTTGACCAGCTGGCAGTAGCCGGCGACCATGGCGCGCAGCAGCCGGGGCGCCTCGCTCACGGCGCGCAGGTTCTCGATGCGGAAGGCGAAGCGGCGGGACTGGTCGTCGATGTGCAGCGGGTGGACGCCGCCCTCCTCGGCGGCCTTGCGCAGCAGGGTGTTGAGGATGACGGCGTAGTTTTTGACGTTGCGCAGCGGGTCGGCCGCGCGGCGCTCCATGACGGCCAGGTCCGCCGGCGCGATGAGGCGCTCCGCCTCCTGCGTCAGCCCCTCGGAAACGGCGCGCAGCAGGCGGCGCTCCTGCGCGTAGCGCTGCTCGAGCAGGCGCGCGTCCAGCGGGGCGACGGCCTGCGCCGCGGGCGGCTCCGCCGGCGGCGCGGCGGGCGCGGCAAGGTCGGCGCGCACGATGGAAAACGCGTCGCCCGCGCCGTAGAGCGTCTCGCCCAGCGCGGCCAGCAGCGCCTCCATGACCCCCTCGTCGCGCAGCAGCGACAGGCTGCAATAGTAGCGCCGCAGCGTCGGCAGCAGCCGCGGCGGCAGGTGCAGCCGCTGCAGCAGCGGGGCGATGGCCTCGTCCCCCGGCTCGGCGGTGAGGTACGGGCCGAAGAGCAGCGTCTCCTCTGCGCCGGGCAGCGGCACGGCGGCATAGCGGCAGGCGAACGGGTCGTCCATCACGAGGATGGTGCGCTCGCGCGGCGCGGGGAGGGACAGCGGCGGCAGCCCCGCCTCGCGGCGCAGGCCGAGGTCCGTCTCCGGTTCGTCGTCCGGGCCGAGGCGCAGCGTCTGCACGTTGAGCTTTGCAAGCATGCGGCAGAACAGGCGCAGTTCTTTTTCACAGGCGGCCGGCATGGCGCGTCACGCTCCCTTCGGCGCGCCCCCGCGCTGACGGGGGCGGAATATGTGAAAATCGTACCAGAAAGCAGGCGTTTTTTACTACCCGCCCGCCTTTTGTCTATATTTACTGTATATGGAAGCATCACGATACCCCTTTTTTCACCGCGCGCCGCATGCCTGCGGCGCGCCGCCAACGGACCCTGCCGGCGCAAGGCCGGAACGATAGCGAAAAACATCATAAAAGGAGGTCATCCCAATGGAAGCCAACACCGTTGCCAAGCGTCCGTTCGGCATGCGGGACAACCTGGCGTATGCCGCGGGCGACTTTGGCTGCAACATGAGCTTCGCGCTCAAGGGCACGCTGGTCATCTTCTGGACGCAGTACATGGGCATGGACTCGCTGCTCTATGCGGCGCTGCTGCTCATCGTGCAGGTCTGGGACGCGATCAACGACCCGCTCATCGGCGCGCTGATCGACGCCGACCGCCGCCGCTACAAGCTCGGCAAGTTCAAGGCGTACATCTTCGCCGGCTCCATCGGCCTGGTGGTCGCGGGCGCGCTGTGCTTCATCCCGTGGCCGAGCGCGCCGGACATCGCCAAGAACATCCTGTTCGTGGCCGGCTACATCATCTGGGACGCGGTCTACACCGTGGCCAACGTGCCCTACGGCTCGCTGCTGTCGCTGATCTCGTCCGACCCGGGCGACCGCGCGGCGCTGTCCACCTGGCGCAGCATCGGCTCGCTGCTGGGCAACATCGCCACGATGGTGCTCATCCCGCTGCTGATCTACGACGCGAACCAGAACATCATCGGCACGCGCGTGTTCTTTGTGGCGCTGATCATGGGCGTGATCGGCTTTGCCGCCTTCCAGTTCATGATCCGCAACTCCGTCGAGCGCGTGGAGGCGGAGCCGCCCGCCAAGGCCGAAAGCAGAAGTTCAACGTGTTCAAGGCCATGGGCAACTTCGTCAAAAACCGCGCCGCCGTCGGCGCGACGCTCGCGGCCATGGGCATGTTCATCGGCATGCAGGGCGCGACCGCGGCCGTGACGGTGCTGTTCCAGTCCTATTTCAAGAACGTGCAGCTCTCCGGCGTGGTGCAGATGTTCGCCATGCTGCCGATGATCCTCTTTGCGCCGTTCATCCGCAAGCTGTCCGTCAAGTACGGCAAGAAGGAGATCTCCGTCGTGGGCGCGCTGTGCAGCGTGGTCGCGTGCGCGCTGCTGCTGGTGCTGCCCGTCACGCCGGATACGACGGGCCTGATCATCTACGTGGGCTGCATGCTGATCAACAGCCTCGGCATGGGCGTGTACAGCTGCGTGAGCTGGTCGCTCATGGCCGACGCCATCGACTACAACCAGTGGCGCTTCGGCATGCGCGAGGAGGGCACGGTGTACTCGCTCCACTCCTTCTTCCGCAAGCTGGCGCAGGGCCTCGGGCCCTCGCTGGTGCTGGTCATCATGGTGGCGCTGGGCTATGTGGAGGCCAACCAGGGCTCGCAGACGCCCGACGTGGCGCTCAACATGCGCTACCTGGTCGCGGGGCTGTACCTGTTCAGCGCGCTGATGCAGTTCGTCTCGCTTGCAATCATCTATAACATCGACAAAAAGACGCTCGCCCACATGAACGCCGAGCTTGAGGCGCGCCGCGCCGAGGAGCTCGCCGAGGCGGCCGCGGAGCCCGCCGCGCAGTGAGCGGGCAGGAGGAGGATGCGCATATGACCCATGATGCCAAGCAGCCCTGCGGGCGCGACGTGCGCCCGCTGATGGAGGGCTGGACGTTCCACAAGCCCGGCGAGAAGGCGCGCCACGTGGCGCTGCCGCACACCTGGAACGCCCTGGACGGGCAGGATGGCGGCAACGACTATTACCGCGGCACGTGCCGCTATGAGCGCCGCATCGCGCGCGGCGAGCTGCCCGCGGGCGAGCGGGTGTACCTCGAATTGCAGGGGGCCAACGCCTCCGCGGACGTGACGCTCAACGGCCGGCCGCTGGCCCACCACGACGGCGGGTACTCCACCTGGCGCGTGGAGCTGACAAAAGCGCTCGCCGAGGAGAACGTGCTCACCGTGGACGTGGACAACGGCGTGAACGAGCGCGTCTATCCGCAGATGGCGGACTTCACGTTCTACGGCGGCCTGTACCGCGCGGTCAGCCTCATCGGCGTGCCGGCGTCGCACTTCGACCTCGATTACTTCGGCAGCCCCGGCATCGCCGTCACGCCCGCGCTCGCGGGAGACGACGCGCAGGTGGAGGTGCGCGTGTGGCTCACGGACGCAAGGCCCGGCCAGACGCTGCGCTACACCCTGTTCGACGCGGCGGGGAAGGCCGTTGCCGCGGCGGAGACGGGCGCGGAGCAGACCGCCTGCACGCTGACGATCGAGCGGGCGCACCGCTGGCACGGCCGCAGGGACCCGTACCTGTACACCGCCGCCGTGGAGCTGTGCGACGGGGGCGCCGTGCTCGACTGCGTGCGCGCGCGCTTTGGCTGCCGCACGTTTGCGATCGACCCGGCGCGCGGCTTCCTGCTCAACGGCGAGGAATACCCGCTGCGCGGCGTCTCCCGCCATCAGGACTGGAAGGGCCTGGGCAACGCGCTGCGCGAGGGGCACCACCGTCGGGACATCGACCTCATCTGCGAGCTCGGCGCGACGACGGTGCGCCTTGCCCACTACCAGCACAGCCAGACCTTCTACGACCTGTGCGACGAGCGGGGCCTGGTCGTCTGGGCGGAGATCCCGTACATCTCCAAACACATGCCCGCCGGGCGGGAGAACACCCTCACGCAGATGCGCGAGCTGGTCGTGCAGAACTACAACCACCCGTCCATCGTCGTGTGGGGCCTGTCCAACGAGATCACCATGAACGGCGAGAGCGATCCCGACCTGCTCGAGAACCACCGCCTGCTCAACGAGCTGTGCCACGGGCTCGACCCGACGCGCAAAACGACCGTTGCGGTCGTCTCCATGTGCGATACGCACGCGCCCTACCTCTCCATCCCGGACGTCGTCTCCTACAACCACTACTTCGGCTGGTACGGCGGCGACACCTCCATGAACGGCCCGTGGTTCGACGAGTTCCACGCCGATCACCCGGACCTGCCCGTGGGCATCAGCGAGTACGGCTGCGAGGCGCTCAACTGGCATACCTCCGACCCGCAGCAGGGCGACTATACCGAGGAATACCAGGCGTACTACCACGAGGAGCTCATCCGCCAAATCCGCGAGCGGCCGTACCTGTGGGCCACGCACGTGTGGAACATGTTCGACTTCGGCGCGGACGCGCGCAACGAGGGCGGCGAGAATGGCCAGAACCACAAGGGCCTGGTAACGTTCGACCGCGCGTACAGGAAGGACGCGTTCTACGCCTACAAGGCGTGGCTGAGCGACGAGCCGTTCGTCCACCTGTGCGGCAAGCGGTATGTGGACCGCGTGGAGGACGTGACGCGCGTGACCGTCTACTCCAACCAGCCCGAGGTGGAGCTGCTGGTCAACGGCAGGCCGTTTGAAAAGCAGAAGGGCGAGCTGTTCTTCCGCTTCGACGTGCCCAACGCCGGGCGCACGCGCCTCACCGCCGTCGCCGGGGACTGCCGCGATGAGAGTGAGATCCATAAGGTCGCCAAATTCAACGAGAAGTACCGCCTGCGCGAGGCCGGCGCCATCCTCAACTGGTTCGAGGTGACCGCGCCCGAGGGCCGCTTCTCCATCAACGACAGGATCAGCGCCATCCTCGCCGTGCCCGAGGGCAAGGCCCTCTTCGACCGGCTGCTGCAGCAGATGGGCGGCGGGAAGAAGGAGTTCGCCGGCTTCTCGCCCAACAAGGGCATGATGCGCATGATGGGCGGCTTCACGGTGCTGCGCCTCTCCGGCATGCTCGGCATGGCCGGGATCAAGCTGACCAAGGAGCAGCTGCTGGCCATCAACGAACAGCTCAACCAGATCCAAAAGCCGTAACGCGCGCATACGCGCCGCGCCGCGCCCCGGCTGCCGCCGGGGCGCGGCGCTGTTGGAGGGCGGGTGCGCGGCGGTTGACGCGCCGCTCCCCCGCTCCCGGGCGCGGCGGTTTTTGGGGGACGGGCGGCGTCCGTGCGGCGCGGCGCGTGGGCAAAAGGGGGCCGCCGGGCGAAAAAAAGGCGCGCGCCGGGCGGCAAACGTGGTATACTGTAGGGGCCAACGGCAACACAACGGAGGAGGGGACGACCAATGACCAACGCCAATTTGACGCCGCACATCGCGTGCGCGCCGGAGGACTTTGCAAAGACCGTGCTCATGCCGGGCGACCCGCTGCGCGCCAAGTTCATTGCGGAGACGTACCTGACCGACCGGGAGCTTGTGAACAACGTGCGCGGCGTGCAGGGCTATACCGGGTATTTCGAGGGCAAGCGCGTGTCCGTCATGGCCAGCGGCATGGGCATGCCGGCCATGGGCATCTATTCCTTTGAGCTGTACAACATCTTCGGCGTGGAGCGCATCATCCGCGTGGGCTCGGCCGGGGCGAGCGACCCGTCGCTGCAGCTGTTCGACCTGGTGCTCGGGCAGGGCGCGTGCACGGATTCGCGCTACCCGGCGCAGTTCGCGCCCGAGGGCGGCACGTTCGCGCCGATTGCGGACTATGCGCTGCTCAGCGCCGCCGCGCACGAGTGCGCGCGCCGCGGCCTGCGCTACCGCGTGGGCAACCTGTTCTCCTCGGACAGCTTCTACGGCGAGTCCGGCAAGGCGGGCACGCTCGCCTGGCGCAGGCTCGGCGTGCTGGCGGTGGAGATGGAATCCGCCGCGCTCTACGCCAACGCCGCGCGCGCGGGCAAGCAGGCGCTGTGCATCTGCACCATCTCCGACCTGCTCGAATCCGGCGCGGTGACGACCGCCCAACAGCGCCAGACCGCCTTCCACGACATGATGCAGGTCGCGCTCGCCATCGCCTGACGCGCGATCGAACCGTCAAAAAAGCGGCCTGCGCCGCTTTTTTTGTTCCTGTGTGTGCGCCGCCGGGCCGCGCCCGGCGGGCGCTTGTCACGCCTCGCCGCCGTCGCAGCCGCAGCCGCAGCCGCTCTCGTTGTCGCAGTCGCAGTCACAGTCGCACTCGCACTCCTCGTCCATCTGCGCGAGGCGCTCCTCCACGATGGCCGAAAGGGCCTCCATCTTGTCCTCGTCCGCGGGCAGGAACTCCTCCATGTCGCCGTTTTCCACGACCTTCATGATGTACACTTCCGTCTCGCAGTCGCACTCGTCCTCGCCGCACTCGCACGTGGCCGGGTCCACCAGCACGGCGTATTCCTGGTCCTCGTGGTCGAAATAGTCGATCACTTCCAGCTCAAACTCGTTTCCGTCGTCGTCGGAAAACACGACGATATCGCGCTCGTCCTCCATGGGAAAAACCACCTTTCCTAAAGTGTTCTTATTGTACCCGATTTGTCCGGAATGTTCAACCGCTTTGCGCCGCGGATGACGGAAATTTCCGCCCCGGCCGGCCGGAAAGTTCCGCCGGGACCCGATGCGGCGGGCCGCCCGCCGCACGCGGGCAAAAAAATATTTTGGTTCCAACAAATTTTTTTGAAAAACGCCTTGCATTTTCGGCGGTATCTGCTATGATGAAGAAAAAGGCAGGGCAGGCGGCCCCGGGCCGCCGCGCAGGGGAAGGGCCGCGCGCCGCGTTGCGCCCCAGCCGCGTCCGGCCGGAAAGGGGGCCCCGCGCGGCGGGGCGCGGAGCGAACATGGATCTCGACCTGCTCAGGCGCATAGCGCGCGCCATAACGGAACAGTTCGGCGGCAACAGCGAGGTGGTCGTGCACGACCTGCGCGGCGGCGACGCGGAGCACACCGTCGTCGTCATCGAAAACGGGCACGTCTCCAGCCGCAAGGTGGGGGACGGGCCGTCGCGCGTGGTGCTCGAGGCGCTCAAGAACCGCAGCGGCAGGCCGGTCGACCAGCTCGGCTACCTGACCCGCACGCAGGACGGGCGCATCCTCAAGTCCAGCACCGTATTCCTCTACGACGGCGCGGGCGAGGTGGAGGGCGTGCTCTCGATCAACTACGATGTGACGGAGCTCATCATGGCCGAGCGGGCGATCGATTCGCTGCTGCACCACAAGCAGGAGCAGAAGGCGCCCGAGCGCATCCCGCAGAACGTCAACGAGCTGCTCGACGACCTGATCGAGCAGAGCGTGGCGCTGGTGGGCAAGCCCGTGGCCATGATGACCAAGGACGACAAGATCGCCGCCATCCAGTTCCTCAACAACGCCGGGGCGTTCCTGGTCACCAAGAGCGGCGACAAGGTCTCCCGGTATTTTGGCATCAGCAAGTACACGATGTATTCCTATATCGACGCGAAAAAGGATTCCTGAGCGCGCCGGCCGGGAGGGCCCCGGCGCGGCGGCGCGCGAAAAAGCACGGAAAGGAAGGGTTTGATCCACAATGCAGGCAGAACGGGTGGAACAGGTGCGGCAGGCGGCCGAGCGCTACCTGCCCGACATGACGAGGTTTTTGCGCGACCTGATCGCCATCCCCAGCGAGAGCTGCGAGGAGGAGGGCGTCGTGCGCCGCACCATCGCGGAGATGGAGCGGCTGGGCTTTGATGAGGCGCTGATCGACCCGCAGGGCAACGCCATCGGCTACATGGGCACGGGCGAGCGCATCATCGCCTTCGACGGGCACATCGACACCGTGGGCGTCGGCAACCGCGCCAACTGGACGCACGACCCCTACGAGGGCTACGAGACGGACGACGTGATCTACGGCCGCGGCGGCTCCGACCAGGAGGGCGGCGTGGTCTCGGCCGTGTACGGCGCGAAGATCATGAAGGACCTCGGCCTCATCCCGGAGGGCTTTCGCATCATGGTCGCCGCCACCGTGCAGGAGGAGGACTGCGACGGGCTGTGCTGGCAGTACATCCACAACGAGGACGGCGTGACGCCGGAGTTCGTCGTCTCCACGGAGCCGACCGACGGCGGCGTGTACCGCGGCCACCGCGGCCGCATGGAGATCCGCGTCGAGGTGCGCGGCGTCTCCTGCCACGGCAGCGCGCCCGAGCGCGGCGAGAACGCGATCTACAAGATGGCGGATATCCTTCAGGAGGTACGCCAGCTCAACGAGAACGGCTGCGAGGACGGCGTGGAGATCAAGGGCCTGTGCAAGATGCTCGACCCGCGCTACAACCCGGAGCACTATGAGGACGCGCGCTTCCTCGGCCGCGGCACCTGCACCACGAGCCAGATCTTCTTCACCAGCCCCAGCCGCTGCGCCGTGGCGGATTCGTGCGCGATCTCCATCGACCGGCGCATGACCGCGGGCGAGACGTGGGATTCGTGCCTGAAGGAGATCGAGGCGCTGCCCGCGTGCAGAAAGCACGGCGCCAAGGTCACCATGTACCGCTACGACCGCCCCGCCTGGACGGGCCTTGTGTACGAGACGGAGTGCTACTTCCCCACCTGGATCAACAAGGAGAGCGCGCCGCACGTGCAGGCCGTGGCCGAGGCGCACCGCGCGCTCTACGGCAGCGAGCGGCAGGGCCATCCCTCGACGATGGACAAGCGCCGCCGCCCGCTGATCGACAAATGGACGTTCTCCACCAACGGCGTGTCCATCCAGGGCCGCTACGGCATCCCGTGCGTGGGCTTCGGCCCCGGCGCGGAATCGCAGGCGCACGCGCCCAACGAGATCACCTGGAAGGAGGACCTTGTGCGCTGCGCGGCCGTGTACGCGCTGACCCCCTCGTTCTACCGCGGCCGCGGCGGCGAGGACGTGTGCCAGTTCCGCGCCGGCGGCGCGGACGGGGCCCAATGACCCGCATCCAAACAGGCATCAAATAAAGGAGCATCTGACATGAGCAAAAGCAGCAACGTGAAGCAGTTTACCGACGCGCTGGAGAAGCTGGACTTTTCCAACATGTACGAGGGCGACTTTTTCCTGACCTGGGAAAAGACGCGCGACGAGCTCGACGCCGTGTTCACCGTGGCGGACGCGCTGCGCCACCTGCGCGAGCACAACATCTCCGCGCGCATCTTCGATTCGGGCCTGGGCGTGTCGCTCTTCCGCGACAACAGCACGCGTACGCGCTTCTCCTTCGCCTCCGCGTGCAACCTGCTGGGCCTTGAAGTGCAGGACCTGGACGAGGGCAAGAGCCAGATCGCCCACGGCGAGACGGTGCGCGAGACGGCGAACATGATCTCCTTCATGGCGGACGTGATCGGCATCCGCGACGACATGTACATCGGCAAGGGCAACGCCTACATGCACGAGGTCGTGGACGCGGTGAGCGCCGGCCACCGCGACGGCGTGCTCGAGCAGAAGCCCACGCTCGTCAACCTGCAATGCGACATCGACCACCCGACCCAGTGCATGGCCGACGCGCTGCACGTCATCCACGAGTTCGGCGGCGTAGAGAACCTCAGGGGCAAGAAGATCGCCATGACCTGGGCCTACAGCCCGAGCTACGGCAAGCCGCTCTCCGTGCCGCAGGGCGTGATCGGCCTGATGACGCGCTTTGGCATGGACGTCACGCTCGCCTATCCGGAGGGGTACGAGGTCATGGACGGCGTGGTGGACGTGGCGAAAAAGAACGCCGCCGCGAGCGGCGGCAGCTTCACCATCACCAACAGCATGGCCGACGCCTTCCGCGACGCCGACGTGGTCTACCCCAAGAGCTGGGCCCCGTTCAAGGCGATGGAGGAGCGCACCGAGCTCTACGGCCGGGGCGACATGGAGGGCATCCGCGCGCTGGAGAAGCGCCTGCTCGCGCAGAACGCCGCGCACAAGGACTGGACCTGCTCGGAGGCGCTGATGCGCACCACGCGCGGCGGCAAGGCGCTCATCGCGTGCAGCCAGAGCAGCGACGCCGGAGATTACGGCTGGACGTCCTCCACGCGCTATTATGTGCTTGATCTGGAGAGCGCGCAGCTTTATGAGATCGGCGTAAAGGGCTATTATAGCGAGCTCTTTGCCGCCGGAGATTTCCCCGTGATGGATTCCTCCACGGCGCGAAAGCCGCTCACGAGCAGCATTTACCGTTTCTTCTGTCTTGACACCGGCTACGGCGGCGCGGAGCCGCACTGCTCCACGCCGCACGGCGCGTGGCTGAACATCGCCGATAAGAAGGCAGACATCGCCCTGCTCGCCGCGCCCACCGATGAAGAAAAGGCCTATCTCGCCGAGCGCGGCGTGGAGGTCGAAATGAAGCTCTACGGCGGCGACGGGCTGGTGTTCATCGGGAACAGCGCATGCGGCGTCACCGACCTGACGCTCGATCAGGTACGCGCCATTTTCCGCGGCGAGATCACCAACTGGAGCGAGCTCGGCGGCGCGGATCACGCGAACCGCGAGCTATACCGCGACGATCAGTCCAGCAGCCAGCGACTAATAGAAAAGATGGAGTACAAAGACGAGGATGTTCCGGCTTA
>URSN01000057.1 GCA_900550525.1 uncultured Eubacteriales bacterium | reverse complement strand
ACCGCCGCAGGCCGACCTGCGGGCCCTCGCCGCAGTCGAGCAATATGTTATGCCCGCCCACCGCCACCGCCGCCGCGGCCAGCGCCCGTTCCGGCAATGGCTGCGTGCCGCCGGTGCCCAGCAGGGTAACTTTCAGCATAGATGCACCTCTTTCCAACATTATCCCATTATTAAACGTATTATAGCATAGATTTCAGTGTTTCGCAAATTTTTGAAACACCCCGCCCGATTTTGTCGTATAATCTTAATGAAAGGGGGCGGTAGCAATGACCGAACGTGAGCTGGATGGGCTGTTGCGGGACTACGGCGGCGCGGTACGGGCGGTGTGTCGGGCGATTCTGCCCGGCCACCCGCAGGACGCCGAGGAGGCCGAGGCCGACACATTTTACAAGCTCTGGCGCGGGGCACACCTGCCCGCAGACGAGACCCATCGGCGGCGGCTGGTCGTTTTGACGGCGCGGCAGTGCGCCATTGACCGCTACCGTGCGCTGCTGCGCCGGGGCGAGACGCTGCCGCTGGATGACCGCGACGACGCCGAGCTGGCCGTTGCGCTGGAAAGCGAGCTGGAAACCCGCGAGCTGATGGCGCAGGTCATGGCGCTACCGCCGCCCGACGGGGAGCTTTTTCTGCGCAGGTACGTGTATGGCGAGACTGCGGCCCAGCTGGGCGTACTTTTCTACATGCCTGCCGCAACGGTGCGCACCCGGCTGCACCGCGCACGGCTGGCACTGCAAAAGCTATTGAAGGAGGGCTGACCTATGACCGAACTGGAACGCTGGATGAACGACCACCCGCCGCTGGCAGACGCCCTGACGGCGGAAGAAACCGCAGAGCTGCGGGCAATAGTGCTGGCCCGCCGTCCGAAGCTGCACGCTTTGCGCGGCTGGCGGCTGGCAGCCGCGGCGGCAGCGCTCTGCTTAGTGGCCGCGGGCGCGGTGGTGCTGGGGCTTTTCCACCCCATGAGCGCCGCCAACGAGACGCACAAGCTGGTGCAGAAGTACGGCGAAGTGCTGGACGAACCGCTGCCCGCCGAGATCAACGGCCGCACGGTCAGTGTAAAGGCGCTGCTGCGCGGCGAATACGGCCGCCTGCCCGGCGAGGTCAACGAGGAGGTGCGCCATATGGCCATCGGGGACGACGAGGTCATCACCTGTCGTCCCGCCGACCTGCTCAAGCCGGAGCTGGAGGGCTACCGCAAGGAGCTGGGCGATCATATCCGCCAGGAGGAGGACGTGCTCAGCTACGCGCTCTTCCCGCAGGTCGCCATGAAGTTCTTTGAGGCGCGCGAGGCAAAGGAGCGCGCCGCGGCAGAGCCGGAGCAGGCTGCGCCTGCCGCAGCCGTCCCGCAGGCGGAAAAGGCGGAACCTGCCGCGCCTGCTGCGCCGGCCGTGCGGACGCTGTATGTGGAGGACATGGGATACTGATGCGGCATATACCGAACATACTGTCCGCGCTGCGGATCATAATGGTCGGGATTTTTGCCTACCTGTTCCTGGAGGGGCGGCCCATCGCCGCCCTCTCCGTCTTTGTCCTTGCCTTTTTGACGGACATTCTCGACGGGTATCTGGCCCGGCGCAACAACTGGATCAGCAACATCGGCAAGCTCCTCGACCCGTTCGCGGACAAACTGCTGACCGTTGTGGCGCTCGTGTGCATCTGCATCGGCAAGCGGCAGGCCGCGTTCATCTGGCTGTGCGCCCTGACGGCGGCCAAGGAACTGCTGATGGTCTTTGGCGGCATGTTCCTGCTGCGCCGCAGGGTCGTGGTATACGCGGACTGGTTCGGCAAGATCGCCACCGGCGTATTCGGCGCTGGCATCATACTTGCCATGCTCTCGTTCCGCTATCCGCAGATGTCGCCGTGGGACCTGTACGTGCTCGCCCTTGCGACCGCGCTGTCGTATCTGGCGCTGATCCATTACGCGCTGCGCTCGTTCTTCCCGCGCCTGTTCCATAAGGGCGCGCCGGAGGATGCGCCCGGCGGAGGGCGGGAAGCGCCGGAACAGTGAGTGAACGGGACGGCTCCCCTTCCGCGCCGGTTTGCGCCGGTCGGTTGACAGGCGGTGGGGATTTTGCTATACTGTCCTAGGTGCACGTAAGGAGAGATGTCCGAGCGGTTTAAGGAGCCGGTCTTGAAAACCGGTGATGCTGAGAAGCACCGTGGGTTCGAATCCCACTCTCTCCGCCAGCATCTTTCTCCAACAATTGCATCCTGCGGAGAAGTACCCAAGTGGCTGTAAGGGGCTCCCCTGCTAAGGGAGTAGGCTGGGGTGACTGGCGCGAGGGTTCGAATCCCTCCTTCTCCGCCAAAGCGGAAGGCCCATGCCTTGCATGGGCCTTCCGCTTTGCATTTGGATGGGAGGGATTCGAAGGGCGGAACAGAAAATGCCGCAGTGCGGCATTTTCCCGCCCCGGGGAGCATGGGCAAGAGGCTGCGCCACGCAGAGCGGATGTGGGGGAATGCCACGGCGCAGCATTTTCCCTCCTTGACCCGGCGCGCAGTGCGGGATATGATGAAAAGAGCAGAAGTCTGGTCGGCCTGTTCGGCGCGGGGGCGGGGCTTGGGCAGATCACGGAATCGCGGATCGTGGCGGACTACATCCTCGAGAACGGGGACTACAGCCCGACCCTGCTGGATATTCTGGACGCGGTGCAGCGCAGCGAGAGCATGGACGCGGAGCAGCGCGTGCAGTATGAGAGCAGCGGCGAGGTGCTGCCGCTTGCGGAGTTTCGCCGGCAGGCCGCCGCAGCGCGCACGGCGGAGGAGAACCTGACCCGGGCGCAGGAGAAGCTGGATAGCCGGCTTGCGGAGCTGGACGCGGAGCAGCAGCGGCTCCAGGCGGACGAGGCGCAAAAGCGCGAGGACTGGCAGGCGGTCCCGGCCGATGCGGCGAGCGTGAAGCAGAAGCGCGCGGCGTTTGAGGCGTGGAAGGACGCGCACGGGAAGTACGAGAAGTTCGTGAACAACCGTGCGGCGGACGAGACGTCGGCGCGGACGGATTACGAGGCGTCCACGCGGCAGAACCAGGACGCGCTGCGCGTGGCGAACGACCGGATGAACGGGCATTACGTCCGGCTCGCGTCGCTGTTCCGGGACGATGTGGCGGCGATGGAGCGTGCGCGTGACGTGCAGCTGCCCCGCACCGACGCGCGGCGGCGCTACGACGCGGCAGCGCAGCGGATCGACGGGCTGATGGATACCGAGACGGAGCGCTCCGATGGGCTGACGGACACGGGGGCGGAGCGCCCCGCACAATATACCATTCAACAGGGAGGGCAGAACGATGGAAGAGCTGAAACAGACGGAGAAGCGGGAACCGAAAATCGTGATACGGGACGGCGCCTACTGGACGGAGGACGGGAAGTTCATGGGCTGGAAGCTGACGGAAGAGCAGATTCGGGAGATCGTGGAAGCGAATCCCCGCGAGGCGGAGCTTTATCGCCAGGAGGGGTGGACGGACGAACAGTACGCCGAGATGGTGGCCGAGTTTTAACGGAATTTGGAAAGGGAACAACGATGTCGGATTTGGAGAAGAACCGAGACTGGTCTGGCGCACCGGAGACGGAGGGCTTGCGTCCGTACTCGGAGACGCTGCCGAACTGGAACGAACTGTCGGACGGAACCAAGGCGATGCTCAACGATATCGACGGGATATACCCGTTTCCGGAGGAACGGAGGCGGGCGATCGAGAAATTTCTGGCCAAGTCACAGGACGAAAACAAATGGACAGCGATACGACCGAAGCGCCTGACGAGGGCGCTTTTTTATTGGGGAAAGGAAGGCGCGCGGCGGAAGCTCCGCCGCGCGCTGGCACGCGCCTGTTCCGGCCATGCGCGGGGCTGCCGCCCGCGCGTCCGGCCGTTTTGCTCAGGAGACGACGATCTCCGCGGAGGTGGGGATGACCTCGATCCAGGTGTTGCCCGCCTCGAGCGTTACGAGCGAGCCGTCGTCCAGATAATAGCGGGTGTAATCCTCGAGCGTCTCGCGCTCCCACGTGCCGGTGAGCAGCCGGCCGTTGATGATGTACTCGCACGCGCCCGTGCCGGTGAGCTCCACCGTGCGGCGGCCCTTGTTCTCGCCGGGCTGCAGGTCCGCGGGCACGAGGCCGTAGTCGCAGTGCTGGATGATGAGGTTCGTGACGGCCACCTGCTCGCGCACGGACTGGTCGTTGCCCGAGAGCGATTCGAACGCCTTGCCGTCCTGGAAGCGGAGCATGCGGCCGCTGGCGGCGTCAAAGGTGTAATAGAGGTCCGTGCTGCCGGTGAAGGGCACGTCCACGCGGCTGACCTGCTGCGCGTCCGGATAGGAGACGCCCTCGCCAAAGAGGAAGCGCTCCTGCCGCTCAGGCGCGTGGTCGCCGTATTCGTTGGCGATGGCGTCGGCGAGGTACAGGTACATCGAGTGGACGCTGGACACGCCCTGCTTCTCGATGCGGTCAAACCACTCCCCGCCGCTCAGGTGGATGGGGCAGTCGCTCCAGCCGCGCGAATAGCGGCCGGACAGGCCGGTATACCCGATGTGCGCGTACAGCCCGTTCCACTCCTGCTGCAGGTCGATGAAGTAGTAGCGCGCCGAGCGCACCGGGCCCACGAGCGTGGGCACGCTGTCGCTGTAGAGCGCCTGGAAGCGCGTGATGTTCGACTCCACGAGGAACTCGTACACGATGTCGGCCTCCATCAGCCCCGTCTGCGGGCGCGCGCCCGCGGCGTTTTCAATGGAGACGATGGCGGGGCGGTAGACCTCGCTTCCGCTGAGGATCTTTCCGCTGGTGCTGGAGCGCTCCGGCTCCGGCGTGGGCGCGGCGGTGGGCTCCGGCGTGGGCTCGGGCGTGGCCGCGGCGGGCGCTTCCGTCGCCGTTACGAGCTGCATCTCCTGCGCGGTGGGCTCGGCCGCGTCCTGCTGCGGCGCGCCGCCGCAGGCGGCGGCAAGCGCGCACAGCAGCGCAAGGGCGATCGTCAAAATGCGTTTCATGGGGTTTCCCTCCTCCGTTTCGATTTGTTCGGGCTACGGCCTGCCGCTCCGGCGCGGCGGGCCTTTTCCAGCATGCGGCGCTTTCTCCGCTTCCTGGCGCGCGCGCGGCGCACGGCGAGCGTGATGAGCAGCGCCGTGAGCACGGCGATGAGCAGCGCCCCGAGCAGCAGCAGCAGGTAGCCGCCCGGCGGGGCTCCCTCCGGCGCGGGCGGCAGCACGGGCGCCGGGGTGGGCGACGGGATGGGCGTGGCGGTCGGCGCCGGGGTGGGGGCGGGCGTCGGCACGGGCGTCTCCACCGGCCAGGGCGTCACGACGGGCTCCGGCACGGCCGCGCCCTCGCCCACGGCCACGCCGCCGTTTTGCAGCGTGACGTAGGCCTTGTGCTGCACGCGCGCCGCATCCACCGTGGTGGCCAGCACGTCCGTGAGCACGACGGCGCTGCCCGTTTGGCTGAGCACCTCGAACGTGAGCGTGACGAGCGTGCCGTCGGCCGAACGCCCGTCCGCGCAGGCAAAGGCAAAGCCGACGACCCCGGCCGTCTCCGAGTTCGAGATGGCGATGCCGCCGGCGAGCGCCTCGCCCACGGCCGGCGCGTCCACCAGGCGCAGCGCGGCGGCGTCGTAATTGATGCGGAATTGCAGCGAATCGCCCGTCAGCGCGTCCGCCGCATGGACCGACAGCGCGACCTGCTCGCCGGCGGCCGCGGCCTGCGCCGTGTCCACCGTCAGGGCGACCTCGCCCGCAGCGCGGGCGGCGGTGAGCGGCGCCGCGCACAGCAGGCTGACAAGGAGCGCGGCCGCGGCCCGCAGCGCGCGGGTACGGCCAGGAATTCTCCTCATAAGGTTGCATCCCTCCAACGAAGCGTGTATGATAGTCGGTAGTATCTCCGGGTGCGGGCATGCGTCATACCCTGCGTCCGGCCGTAGTATATACTACAATATTGGGAGAAAGAAGTCAAATTTGCAAGAGGAAGCGTATGGACAACATCGGCTACTACAACGGCGAGTTCGCGCCCATGATGGAATTGAAGGTGCCCGCGTGCGACCGCGGCATGTACTTTGGCGACGGCGCATACGAAGCCATCCGCGTGGAGAAGCACGTTCCCTTTGCGCTTGACGAGCACCTCGACCGCCTGTACGACAGCCTGCGCGCGCTGCGCATCCCGTTCACGATGCCGCGCGGGGAGCTTTGCAGCGTGCTGGCCGATTGCGCCGCGCGCGTGGACGCCGACGAGATACAGATGTACTTCCAGGTCACGCGCGGCACCGCGCCGCGCGTGCACGCCTTTGCGCCCGGCGCGACGCCGAACCTGCTCGTGTTTGCGTACCATTACGAGCTGGTGGACATCGGCCGCCCGCGCCGCGTGATCACGCTGCCGGACCGGCGCTGGGACGGCTGCTGGATCAAATCGCTCAACCTGCTGCCGGGCGTGCTCGCCTCGCAGGACGCGCTCGACGCCGGCTGCGACGACGCGATCCTGCACCGCGGCGGCGTGGTCACCGAGTGCACGGCGGCCAACCTGCTCATGCTCAAGGACGGCGCGGTGCGCACCGCGCCGCTGGACGGGCGCATCATCCCCGGCGTGACGCGCAACCACTTCCTGCGCCTGGCGCGGGAGAACGGCATCCCCGTGCGCGAGGAGGCGTTCACCGTGGCGGAGGCGATGGAGGCGGACGAGCTGCTCGTGGTGAGCACGAGCGTGCACGGCGTGCGCATCACGGAGATCGACGGCAAGCCCGTCTGCGGGCGCGACGGGGCGCTTGCAGAGCGGCTGCAAAGGCTGTTTCGCGCCTATTTCTGGGCGTCGGTCGGCCAGCCGGGCCGGCAGTGAGGGCCGGCGGCGCGGCTTTGGGCCGCAGGAAGGGACGAGAGCGGCAAAGGGGCGGCAGGATATGAAGCTGACGGAAATCCTCGGGCGGGACAGGCCGTCCATCTCCTTTGAGGTGTTCCCGCCCAAGGCGAACACCGCGTTTGAGAGCGTGCAGCGCGCCGCGGAGCAGATCGCCGCGCTGCATCCCGCGTTCATGAGCGTGACCTACGGCGCCGGCGGCGGCACGAGCGCCTACACGCTCGAGATCGCGCGCAGCATCCGCGCGCGCTGCGGCGTGGAGATGGTCGCGCACCTGACGTGCGTCTCCTCCACGCGGGAAACCGTGCGCGCGCGCATCGAGGCCATGCACGAGGCGGGCGTGGAGAACGTGCTGGCCCTGCGCGGCGACCTGCCGGCGGAGCTGGCCGGGGCGGACCGCAGCGCCTGGCCCTACCGCTATGCGACGGACCTCATCGGCGACCTGCGCGCAAGCGGCTACGGCTTTTGCATCGGCGCGGCCTGCTACCCGGAGGTGCACCCGGAGAGCGCGAACCAGCGCGAGGACATCCGCCGCCTGAAGGAGAAGGTGGACGCCGGCTGCTCGTTCCTCACCACGCAGATGTTTTTTGACAACGGCCTGCTCTACAACTTCCTCTACAAGATCCGCGAGGCGGGCATCACCGTGCCGGTGATCGTGGGCATCATGCCCATCACGTCGGCCACGCAGATCGAGCGGGCCATCCGCCTGTCCGGCTCGCACATGCCGCGCAGGTTCATCAGCCTTGTGGACCGCTTCGGCGGCGACGCGGCCACCATGAAGCAGGCGGGCATCGCCTATGCGACCGCGCAGATCATCGACCTGTTCGCCAACGGCGTGAACAACGTGCACGTCTACTCGATGAACAGGCCGGACGTGGCGCGCAGCATCCGCGACAACCTCTCGGCCATCCTCGGCGCATGAGCGCGGAACTGTTCTCCCCTGGCGTGCCGCTGACGCTGCGCTATGCGCCGCCGCCGGTGGACAGGCGCGAGATCTGGCGCTATGCCGGCTGCCGCGGCGCGGCGGGCGCGCCGCTCGAGGCGCTGCTGGAGGAATGTCTTGCCGAGGCGCTGCCCGCGCTGGACTACCGCGCGTGCGCGTGCGCCTATCCCGTCGTCCGCGCATCGGGCGCGCTGGAGCTGGGCTTTGCCGCGGTGCGCTCCGAAAGCCTTGCAAAGAACCTGGCCGGCTGCGGCCGCGTGCTGCTGTTTGCGGCGACGGTCGGCCTGGAGCTCGACCGGCTGATCGCGCGCGCCCAGAGCGGCGCGCCCGCGCGCGCGCTGCTGTTGCAGGCCATCGGCGCCGAGCGCATCGAGGCGCTTGCCGACGCGGTCGCGGCCGACGCCCGGGCGGACGCGGCGCGGCGCGGCCTCGCGGTCAGGCCGCGCTTCAGCCCCGGGTACGGGGACCTGCCGCTTGCCCTGCAGCGCGAGATCTTTGCCGCGCTGGACTGCCCGCGGCGCATCGGGCTGACGCTTGGCGGCAGCCTGCTGATGACCCCCACCAAATCCGTCACCGCGCTCATCGGCGCGGGCCCCGCCTGACGGCCACGCACGACACCGCACGGAGGGAAGGCCCATGCTCGTAACCGATTATCTCAGGCACTACAGCCTCTATCTCGTCGGCGCGATGGGCACGCTGCTGCAATCGCGCGGCCTGCGCCCCGGCGAAGCGCCCGAGCGATGGAACCTGACGCACGCGGCGGAGGTCGCGGCGGCGCACCGCGCGTATTTTGAGGCGGGCAGCAACGCCGTGCTGGCCAACACCTTCGGCGCCAACCCGCTGCGCTACGATGCGGACGAGCTCGCCGCCATCGTGGCCGCGGCGCTTGCCAACGCGCACCAGGCGCGCGCGTCGAGCGGCGGCGGGCAGGCAAAGTTCGTCGCGCTCGACCTCGGCCCCACGGGGCGGATGCTGCGCCCGTTCGGCGATCTCGACTTTGAGGACGCGGTGCGCGCCTTTGCGGCGCTCGTGCGCCTTGGCGCGGCGCACGGGGCGGATTTCATCTTTATCGAGACCATGAGCGACGGGTACGAGACGAAGGCGGCGCTGCTTGCGGCCAGGGAGAACAGCGACCTGCCCGTGTTCGTCTCCAACGCGTACGGCGCGGACGGGCGGCTGCTTTCCGGCACGCCGCCGGAGGCGATGGCGGCGCTGCTGGAGGGGCTGCGCGCCGACGCCATCGGCGCCAACTGCTCCGCCGGGCCGGAGGGGCTCGCCGGCGTGATCGACGCGCTGCTTTTGCGCGCCTCCGTGCCGGTCATTTTCAAGCCGAACGCCGGCCTGCCGCGCAGCGAGGACGGCCGCGCCGTGTACGACATGGGGCCAGAGGCGTTCGCCGCGGCGGTCGCGCCGCTCGTGGCGCGCGGCGCGCGCGTTGTGGGCGGCTGCTGCGGCACCACGCCCGCGCACATCGCCGCGCTCGTGCGCCGCACGGCGGGCATGGAGCCGCCGCCCATCCGGCCAAAGGCGCTCTGCTGCACGGCCTCCTATGCGCGCGCGGTCACGTTCGGCGGCGCGCCCGTGCTCATCGGCGAGCGCATCAACCCGACGGGGAAGAAGCGCTTCCAGCAGGCGCTGCGCGAGCGGGACATCGGCTATCTGCTGCGCGAGGGCGTGGCCGAGCAGGCGTCCGGCGCGCACGTGCTCGATGTGAACGTCGGCCTGCCCGGCGTGGACGAGGCGGCGCTGCTGCGCGACGCGGTGTGCCAGCTGCAGGCCGTGACCGAGCTGCCGCTGCAGATCGACACGGCCGACCCCGCCGCCATGGAGGCGGCGCTGCGCCGCTGCAACGGCAAGCCCATGCTCAACTCCGTCAACGGCAGGGAGGAGAGCCTGCGCGCCGTGCTGCCGCTTGCCAGAAAGTATGGCGCGCTCGTGACCGCGCTCACGCTCGACGAGCACGGCATCCCCGATACGGCGCAGGGGCGCGTGCGCATCGCCGAGCGCATCCTGCACGCCGCGGCCGGGTATGGCCTTGGCGCGCATGAGCTCGTGTTCGACCCGCTGACCATGGCCGTCAGCGCGGAGGCGGGCGCGGCGCGGGAGACGCTGCGCGCCGTGCGGCTGATCGGCGAATCGCTCGGCTGCCATACGCTGCTGGGCGTGTCGAACGTCTCGTTCGGGCTGCCGCAGCGCAGCGCGCTCAACGCGGCGTTCCTGCTCGCCGCGCTGGAAAACGGCCTCTCCGCCGCCATCGTCAACCCGCACGACCCGGCCATCCATGCGGCCGTGCGGGCCTATTGCGCGCTGCACGGCCTGGATGAGGGCTGCCGCGCGTACATCGATTTTGCAGCGGCGCAGCCGCTGGCGGCCCGCGCGGCCGCACCCGCCGCGCGGGCGGCGTTGCGCAGGGCGTCGCGGTGGGGGCCGCAGGCCTTCCACTCAATGTCCAGAGCGTCCACGCCGCCCTGGGCCAGCAGTGCGCGGCAGTGGGCGGCGTAGGTGTCGGGCATCAGGGCCAGCTCCCCGCCCTCGGCTTTCGTGCGGATCGTCACGATCAGCGGCTTGTCCGTCAGGCTGCGCACCAGCGCCAGCGCGGCGGAAAAATCGACCTCGGGCAGGGGGTCCAGGCGCAGTTCCACCACCTCGGCAGCGGGGTCTGCGTCGGCGGCCGCGGCCAGCGGGCGCAGGGCACCCAGGCTGCGGGCAAACAGCGGCACAATGATACGCGGTGCGGCGGCGGCGAAAGTCAGACCGCGAAGGGTCAGCATAAAAATCATCCTCTCGGGGCAGTTTTTTCTATTTTAGCACAATTTGGCCGAAGTGTAAAACAACCGCGCTATTTTGCTTGCACAACCCCTGTCAATCGGGTAAAGTGCTGAATATGAGGTGAGTTTTATGAGCAAAATCACGATTCCGGGCAACTCCATCCTGCTGCTGGAGGGTGGTTCGCTGCGCGGTTTGTACACCGCGGGCGTGCTGGATACCTTCATGGAAAACGACCTGTATTTCCCGGCGGTGGCGGGCGTGTCCGCCGGTTCGCTGAACGCAATGAACTATGTCTCCCGCCAGCCGGGGCGATCGGCCAGTATCAACCTGCGCTACCGCCACGACAGCCGGTACTTCGGCCCCAAGGCGGCGCTGCGCGGCGGCAGCCTGTTTGGCCTGAAATTTATGCTGAACGACGTCAAAAAGGAAGTGCCCTTCGACGAGGAGACCTTCGCCCACGGCGGTATGCGGGTCTTTGCGGTGGCGACGAACGTCGAGACCGGCAAGCCCGCCTACTTTGAGAAGGGAAAGACGGATTTTCCGTTCGACGAGGCCGTGCGCGCGTCGGCCAGCCTGCCGCTGGCATCCGTGCCTGTCGTGCTGGATGGTCAGCCGTACCTCGACGGCGGATGCTCCTGCCCAATCGCGCTGAACTGGGCGCTGAATGAGGGCTTTGAAAAGATCGTTGTCAGCACGACGCGGCAGAAGGGCTTCCGCAAGGCGATGCCCGGCCAGCAGATGGTGGACCTGTACGACGACTTTTACAGCGATAAGCCGCTGTTTCTGGCCGATATGCTGACCCAGGAGCTGCGCTACAACACCCTGATGGATCAGCTGGATGAGCTGGAGGCGGACGGGCGCAGCTGCTGCGTGCGCCCGCAGGAGCCGATCACGATAGGCCGGTGTGTGGGCGACGAGATCATGCTGCTGGACCTGTTCTACGGCGGCCACCGCGAGGGCCGCGAGGCGCTGGACAAGGTGCGGGGGTATCTGGAAAAGTGAAAAAAGCCTTCCCCTGCGGGGGGAGCCTTTTATCTTGCATCATGTCCGAAACTGCGGGACAATAGAGA
>URSN01000056.1 GCA_900550525.1 uncultured Eubacteriales bacterium | reverse complement strand
ATCAAAAACGGGCGGTTCGTGCCCGCCCATGCGCTGATCCTCGCCTATGAAAAACCGATGATCCGCCATGCCGTCGAGCTTGCCGGCGCGCCGCTAGCCGCCTTCCTCGCCGGGGAGGCGCTGCCGTGCGCCGCGCCCGGCGCGGGCTATGCCGCCGTGTGCTGGCGCGGCCATCCGCTCGGCTTTGGCAAGCTCGCCGGCGGGATGCACAAAAACCACCTGCCCAAGGGGCTGCGCCTGCGCTGCGGCGCGCATGAAAAAAACGCGCCCTCAGGCGCGCCCGTCCTGCGGCAGCCGCTCGAACGCGATGCGCGGCGAACCGTCCGCCACGCGCACGACGCCGCAGCGCACAAACCCCAGCGCCGGCAGCAGGCGCAGCATGGGCGCGTTGTCCGCATGCGTATCGGCGCGCAGGTGCGCGCACCGCCGCGCGCTCCACGCCACGCAGGCGCGCAGCACGCCGCGCACCCGCCCGGCGCTGGCGATGCGGTGGATGGCGCAGTACGGCGCGTCCGACAGCCACGCCCCGTCCTCGATGCGCGCGTAGGCGGGGTCCTCCCCGTCGAGGAGCGCGAACACGCCCTCGACCCGGCCGCCGCCCGAAACGAGCACAAAGCCCGTGCCCTCCGCGATGTCCTGCTCGACCAGCGCGCGCGGCGGGTGGCTGTCCCTCCACTGCGAGGCGTTGCCGTTGGCGCGCATGAAGGCGCGCGCCTGCGCATAGACGGCGAGGATCTCGGCCAGATCCGCCCATGCGGCCGGGCGCACGGCCAGCGCCGCCCCGTCCGTTCCCTGTCCGCCAAACGCGCCGCGCTGCGCCATGCCGCGCCCCCTTCCCGCCGCCCCGTGCGGACGGCCCGGTCCCTTTTTCCCGTTTTTCACGCCGCCTCCGGCGGCCGCGCATGTCCGGCGGCCGATGGAGGGAATGATGGGCAACGAATCCTGCTCGCGCCGCGCCCGCGCAGGCCCGGCGGCCGCGCCGCCCTGCCGCGCCTATACGATGCGAAAGAGCATCTCCCCATAGGACGGCATCGGCCAGTGTTCCTTATCGACGATGCGCTCGAGCGCGTCCACGCACGCGCGCAGGCGCTCCATGCGCGGCCGCACCAGGTCGCGGTGGGCCGCGGCGCGCGCAAGCGCGTCGCCCCCGTCCGCGCGCGCAAGGGCCGCCTCCAGCGCGTCGAGCGCGACGGCGCACGCGTGCATGCGGCGGTTGAGCGCGCGCAGCATGGCCGTCTGCGCCGGGGCGGGCACGCCCGCGCGCTGCGATGCGGCGGCGGCCTCCGCCAGCGTGGCGCTGTAGCGCGCACAGGCGGGCAGCACGCTCTGGCGGGCGATCTTCACCATGGTCACGGCCTCGATGCGGCCCTGCGTGGCGTAGTTGCCGAGCGCGACCTCGCGCCGCGCCAGCGCCTCCCCCTCGGAGAGCACGCCGTGGCGGGCGAACACGTCGAGCGTCCGCTTGTCGGCATAGACGTTGATCGCGTCCACGGTGTTGTCGATGACGGGCAGCCCGCGCCGCGCCGCGCGCGCGGCCCAGGCGGCGTCGTAATTGTTGCCGTTGAACAGCACGCGCTCGTGCGCGGCGTACCAGTCCGCCATGAGCGCGCGCCAGGCGGCGTCCCGCTCGGGCGCGGCCTCGAGCGCGTCCGCCATGCGCATGAGGCTCTCGGCCACGATGGTGTTGAGCACGGTGTTCGGCAGCCCGAGCGACTGCGACGCGCCCACCATGCGAAACTCGAACTTGTTGCCCGTAAACGCAAAGGGCGAGGTGCGGTTGCGGTCGGTATCGTCGCGCTTGATCTCGGCCAGGGTGGAGACGCCGATGTGCATCATCTCCCCGGCGTGCGCGGGCACCTCGCCGCCTGCGGCCACGCTCTTGAGCGCCGCCTGCAGCCGGTTGCCCAGGAACACCGACAGGATGGGCGGCGGCGCCTCCGCCCCGCCCAGGCGGCTCTCGTTGCCAATGGTGGCGCAGCTCATGCGCAGCATGGGCGCATACTCGTCCACCGCGGCGATGACCGCCATCAGGAATGTGAAGAACACGCGGTTGGCCGCCGCGTCCCGGCCGGGCTTGAGCAGGTTCACGCCCCCGTCCGTCAGCAGCGACCAGTTGTTGTGCTTGCCGCTGCCGTTGACGCCCGCGAACGGCTTTTCATGCAGCAGGCAGGTCATGTCGTGCCGGTCGGCGATGCGGCGCATGGTCTCCATGATGATCTGGTTGTGGTCCGCCGCCAGGTTGGCCGAGACGAACAGCGGCGCGAGCTCATACTGCGCGGGCGCGACCTCGTTGTGCTCGGTCTTGCAGGGCACGCCCATGCGCCAGAGCGCGGCGTTGAGCTCGTGCATGAAGGCGACGACCGGCTCCGGCGTGGCGGCGTAATACTGGTCGGAGAGCTCCTGCCCCTTGGCCGGCGGCGCGCCAAAGAGCGTGCGCCCGGCGTAGACCAGGTCCTTGCGGCGCACAAAGGCGCGCTTGTCGATGAGGAAGTATTCCTGCTCGCCGCCGACGGACGGGGCGACGCGGCGCGTTTTTTCGTCGCCCAGCAGGCGCAGCACGCGCACCGCCTGGCGGCTGAGCGCCTCCATGGAGCGCAGCAGCGGCGTCTTTTCGTCGAGCGCCTCGCCGGAAAAGGAGCAGAACGCCGTCGGGATGCACAGGCAGCACGTGCCGTCCCCGTTGCGCTTGAGAAACGCCGGGCTCGTGCAGTCCCACGTGGTGTAGCCGCGCGCCTCGAACGTGGCGCGCAGCCCGCCCGAGGGGAACGACGACCCGTCCGCCTCGCCCCGGATGAGCGCCTTGGCCGAGAACGAGAGGATGGGCGCGCGGTCGAGCCCGCCGAAGTCCAGGAAGGTGTCGCGCTTTTCCGCCGTTGCGCCGGTCATGGGCTGGAACCAGTGCGTAAAGTGCGTCGCGCCGCGCTCCACCGCCCATTCCATCATGGCGGCGGCGACGGCGCCCGCCAGCTCGAACGTCAGCTCGCTGCCCTCCTCCATGGTGCGGTGCAGCGCGCGGTACATCTCCGGCGGGAGGCGGCGCTCCATCTGCGCGGCGGTAAACACGTCCGCGGCGAACGCGCCGTAGGCGGCGGTCTGGTCGATCTGTATCATGGGGGGCCTCCGTTTCCTGCCGTACCGGGTTTTTCTGATGGTACCACATCCGCCGCGCGATTGCAAGACGCGGCGCAAACTTTGGTGAAAAATCGTGCAATACGGCGTCGGCTTTCCATGACGGTGGAGCGGGATCGTTTGATTTTGCGGTAAATTTTCGTCAAGTGGAGCGGATGCGCCCGATGGCGCGCCGGGCAAACGGACGGCGGGCAAACGGACGGCGGGGCGGCTGTGCCGCCCCGCCGCGCGGGTCGAGGAAAGCGCCCGGGCCGCCCGGCCGCGGGCCGCGCCGGATCACATGAGGTGTTCGGGGTTGAGGCACTCGAGCTCCGGCAGGACGAAACGGCCGTCCCTGCGCACGAGCACATCGTCAAAATAGATCTCGCCGCCGCCGTACTCGGGCGTCTGGATGAGCACGAGGTCCCAGTGCTGCGAGGATCTGTTGCCATTGTCGCACTCGTCGTAGCAGGAGCCGGGCGTGAAGTGGAAGGAGCCTGCGATCTTCTCGTCAAAGAGCGTATCCTTCATCGGGGCGGTGATGTACGGGTTGAGGCCGATGGCGAACTCGCCCACATAGCGCGCGCCCTCGTCGATGTCGAGCTGCTTGTTGATGCGCGCGGTGTCGTTGGCCGTGGCCTCGACGATCTTCCCGTCGCGGAACACGAAGCGGATGCCGGTATAGGTAAAGCCGTTCTCCAGCGAGGGCGTGTTGTAGCTGATCACGCCGTTGACGCTCTCGCGCACGGGCGCGGTGTACACCTCGCCGTCGGGGATGTTCAGCCTGCCCGCGCACTTGATCGCGGGCATCCCCTTGATGGAGAAGGAGAGGTCCGTGCCGGGCGAGACGATGCGCACGCGGTCCGTGCGCTCCATCAGCGCCACGAGCGCGTCCATCGCCCGATCCATTTTGGAATAGTCGAGGCAGCAGACGTTGAAGAAGAAATCCTCGAACGCCTCGGTGCTCATATCCGCCATCTGCGCCATGGAGGGCGACGGGTAGCGCAGGATGACCCACTTGGTCTTCGGCACGCGGATATTGCCGTGCACCGGCTGCCAGTACTCGGCCATGTACCGGTTCATGCGCTCGGAGGGCACGTCGGACAGTTCGCTGCCGTTGCTGCCGCCGCGCACGCCGATGTACGCGTCCATTTCGGCCATGACCGCGCCGTCCCACGCGGCGCGCAGGCGCAGCTGCTCGGCGGTGCAGCCAAGCAGCAGCTCGCGCTCGAGGGCCTTGTCCGACAGCCAGAGGAACGGCACGCCGCCCGCGGCGTAGACCTCCTTGATCAGCGCGCGCGCCAGGTCGTCGTTGCCGCCGATGGACTCGATGAGGATCTTTTCGCCCGGCTTGAGATCGCACGAGAACGTCACCAGCCCGTGCGCGAGCTGCCGGATGCGGGGATCAAACATTTGCAACACCTCCGTGTGAATGCGATACCCGTATTATCGCACCGTTTGCGGAAAAAATCCAGCCCCGGCGGGCGAGGGGGCGCGCTCAGGCGCGGCGCGCGGCGGTGCGGCAGTACGCCGAGATGGCGGCCGCGATGAACGCCGCCGTGCCCGCGCCGCCGGCCCCGTCGATGGTGCCGGAGAACGCGTCGGAGGCGTACAGGCCGCCCAGGCTCTCGAACACGTCGAGCGTGCAGGAGAAATAGTTGCTGCTGATGTAGCAGCGCAGCCGCTCCACCTGCCGCTGCACCGCCGCGTCGCCCGGCGGCAGCGGCCTGAGGCGGCCGAGCGCGGCAAACTGCGCCAGCAGCGCCGCGTCCCCGTCCGCGCAGCCGTGCGCGGCGCACGCCTGCACAGCGCCATGCGCGGGCGCCTCCGGCGGGTCTGGCTCCTGGTGGCCGGGCGCAAGGGCGGCCAGATCCGGCTCCGCGCCGTCCTCCGCCCGCAGCTCACACACCAGGGCGATCAGCCCGTCGATCCGCTCGCGCCGCGCGCGCAGCAGCGTGAGCTGGCGCTCAAGCGCCGCGCGCCGGTCGAAGGCCGGGTCGTCCAGCAGGCGGCGGATCTCCCCGAGCGGCACGTCCAGCTCCCGAAACAGCAGGATCATTTGCAGCCGCCGGAGCGCCTCGTCGTCGTAGAGCCGGTAGCCGGCCGGCGTGACGCCGCTCGGCTTGAGCAGGCCGATCGTATCGTAATGGTGCAGCGCGCGCACGCTCACGCCCGTCAGGCGGCTGACCTCGCGAACCGTTTTCACCGTTCCCCCTCCTTCCCCGGGGCGTCCCCCGCGCGCCCTCTCTATATAAGGACTGCGCGAGACGGCTTTTGGTTGCACCGAAAATTGTAAATTTTTGAAAAACGGATGGGTTGGCGCGCTCACGCGTCCTGCGCGGGACGGTCGGCGGACGGGACCTGTGCGGCGGGCGCGGACGGTTCCGCGGCCGCGGGGCGGCCGGAAGCGGGCTCTGCGGCGGGCGCTTTTGCCGCGGCGTCCGCCCGGTGTGCGGCGCGGCGCGCGCTCAGGCGCCGGTAGGCGAGGATGCCCGCGATGCTGACGGCCGCCGTGGCCGCAAACACGATCACGGCGATGCGGTAATCCTGCACGCCCAGCGCGTTGCCGCCGACGGTGGAGGTGACGATGGACGGGATGCGCGCCAGCGTGGCGATGGCCATCCAGGTGGAGAGCTTCATCTCCGTCAGGCCGACGCAATAGGTCATCACGTCCTTGGGCGTGCCGGGGATGAGGAAGAGGATCAGCGTCAGCAGCGTGAGCCGCCGCCGGTCGTGCAGAAAGTGCACCGAGGCGATCTGCTCCTCGGAGAAGAACACGCGCACGGCGCGCATGCCAAAGCGCCGCACGAACAGGAAGATCAGCAGGCTCGCCGACGAGATGCCCACAAGGCACAGCAGCGTCCCCTCCCAAAAGCCGAAGGCGTACCCGGCGGCGATCTCCAGCGGCTCGCCCGGCAGCACGGCCAGCACCACCTGCGTGAACACCATGCCCACGAACGCGGCGCGGCCCCAGAAGCCGTGCGCATCCACCCAGGCGCGAAACTGTGCCGGGTCGCCGATGAAGCGCAGCAGCGGCCCGCCCACCAGCAGCGAGAGGCCTCCCGTGGCCACGAGGAACGCCGCGACGGCGAATGCGGTGCGCTTGACGGCGCGCCGCTTCTGCTCCGGCAGATCCCGAAACCGTACCCGTTTTTCCGACATGGGGCTCCCTCCTGCATGGACCGTTGGCGCGGCGCGGGGCGTCCGCCCCATGCCGCATGATGCCATTATAGCATGGAACGCGATGGAACTCCTTGCCATTTTTATAAAATTTTCTTAAGGCTGCGCGGGCAGGCGGACCGTGAACGCCGCGCCCGCGCCCGGCGCGCTCAGCACCGACACCTCCCCGCCGTGCAGGCGCACGATGGCGCGCACCAGCGAGAGCCCGAGGCCGTTGCCCTCGGCGCGGTGGGAGCTGTCGCCCTGGTAGAACTTGTCGAAGATGTGCCGCTGCGTCTCAGCCGTCATGCCCTCGCCGTCGTCCGATACGACGGCCTCGGCGCCGCCTTCCGGCAGGGCGCTCAGGCGCACGCGCACCGTGCCGCCGGGCGGGCTGAACTTCACGGCGTTGTCCACGAGGTTGACCCATACCTGCATCAGCAGCGCCTCGCTGCCGGTGTAGCGGACGCTGTCGAGCGCCACGTCCGGCTCGACGCCCTTTTGCGACCAGCGCGGCTCGAGCAGCACCAGCGCCCGGCGGATCTGCTCGTCCAGGCGGAAGGTGTCCGGCGCAGCCGGGTATGCGCCGTTGTCGAGCTTGGAGAGCAGCAGGATGTTGCTCACCAGCGCCGAGAGCCGGCCCGCGGCGGCGAGGATATGGGCGGCGTACTCCCGCCGCTCCGCCTCGTCCAGCTGCGCGTCCTGCAACAGCGTCGCATAGCCCTCGATGGCGCTGATGGGGGTCTTGAACTCATGCGAGACGCTGGCGACAAAGTCGTTGCGCAGCGTTTCGGTGGCGTCCAGCTCCGCCACCATGTCGTTGAAGCTGCGGTAGGTGGCCTGCACCTCCTCCAGGTGCCCCGTATAGCCCAGGCGCACGGTAAAATCCCCCTGCGCCACGCGGCGCGACGCCTCGCTCAGGCGCAGCATGGGCTTGAGCACGCGCCGGCTGATGATGCCGCTGACGACCGCGGCGATGACCAGGCTGGCCCCCGCGAGCGAGAGAAAGGCGAACAGCGCGATCGACGGCCAGACGCCGGTGAAGTACAGCACGGCCGCCACGCACCCGGCGGCGGCGAGCGAGAGCGTCATCACGCCGAACACGATCGCCGCATAATAGAGGCGGATGCGGCGGTGCCGCGACGCGCGCGCCTCAGCCGGCATGGCGCTTCACCGCCTTATAGCCCAGGCCACGCACCGTGACCAGCTCAAAATCCGGATTGTCGCGGAAGCGGTCGCGCAGGCGGTTGATGTGCACGTCTACCGTGCGCGCCTCCGTCTCGGACTCCTCGCCCCAGATGTCGTCCATGAGCTGCTGGCGCGTGAAGATGCGCCCGGGGAAGGAGAGGAGCTTGTAGAGCAGCTGGAACTCCTTTTGCGGCAGCACCGTGCCGTGTCCGTCGCGGTAGACGGTCATGGAATCGTACTCGAGCACGGTGGAGCCGACCGTCTGGCGCCGCTCGTTGATCATCTGCGCGCGCCGCAGCAGCGCGCCCTCGCGCAGCGCCATCTCGTTGACGTTGACGGGCTTGACCATGTAATCGTCCGTGCCGGAGAGGAAGCCCTGCTGCATGGCGGGGAAGCCGTCCTTGGCGGTGATCATCAGCACGGGGATCGTGCTGCCCGCCTCGCGCAGCGCGCGCACGAGCGCATAGCCGTCCATGCGCGGCATCATGACGTCGGAGATCATCAGATCGACGTACTCCCGCTCCAAAAGCGCGAGCGCCTCCTCCCCATCGGCAGCGGCAAAGGTGAGATAGCCGTTTTTTGTGAGCACGCGGCAGAACAGCTGCGACAGGGCCGCATCGTCCTCCACGACCAGGATACGGAACATGCTCCTTCCCTCCCTCCGGCCGTCCGGCGGCCGTCTCCGTCAGTATACCATATCCGCGCCCGGCAAACATCAACGGGCGTTCATGTTGCGTTGATATGTGGTTCACATCGGGGGCATATACTCTGGGCATGGAAAGGGGGCGAGCCGGTTGCAAGCCGTATCCGCCATCATCTATATCGCGCTGCTGGGGCTGGCGGCGCACCTTGTCGGCGAGGCGCTGCCGCGCCGCTGGTTCCGCTTCGACCGCGGGCTGTACCGCTGCCGCGCCTGGGAGCGCGGCGGCGCGGTCTACGAGCGGTTTTCCATCCACCGCTGGAAGCTGCTCCTGCCGGACAAGAGCCGGCACGCGCACGGCATGGTCAAAAAGCAGCTCGACGGCATGCCCACCGCGCAGCAGCTGGAGCGGCTGCTGCAGGAGACGTGCGTGGCCGAGTGCGTCCACTGGGCGCTCATGCCCTTCGGCGCGGCGCTCATGCTCCTGCTGCCGGGCGCGGCGGGCGCGCTTGCGGCGCTGCTGTACGCGCTCTCGCACGTGCCGTTCATCCTCATCCAGCGCTACAACCGCCCGCGCCTTGCGCGCCTGTACCGGCGCGTGAGCGGCGGCGGCGCGGACGCGGGCGTCCCGCATCGCCCGGCGGCGGCGCAGCCCGTGGGAGCGGCATAACGGCATGGCCGGCGGGAACGGACAAAAGAAGGTGCTGCTGCTCTCGTGCAACACCGGCGAGGGGCACAACGCCGCCGCGCGCGCGGTGATCGCGCAGCTCGAGGCGCTGGGTACGCAGGGCGTGCTCATGGACGCGCTCTCGTTCGCGCCGCCGGGCGTGTCGCAGCTGGTGGGCGGCGTGCACCGCAGCGTCTACCGCAGCATGCCGGCGCTCTTTGGCGCGGGCTATGCGCACACCGAGCAGCGCGCCGGGCGCGGCGCTTCGGCGCCGTACCGGCTGAGCGCGCTGTACGCGCCCAAGCTCTTTCGCTGCATCCGGCAGGGCGGGTTCGACGCGGTGGCCGCGCCGCACGTGTTCCCGGCCGTGGCGCTGACCTGGCTGCGCCGCCAGAGCGCCTATGCCGGGGCGATGCGCGCGCTGCCGTGCTATTTCATCGATACGGATTATACGTGCAGCCCGTTCGTGGACGAGACGGCGCTCGACGGCTACTGCATCCCGCACGCATCGCTCGCGGACGAATTCGTAAAAAAGGGTATCCCGGCCGAAAAGCTGCTGCCCACCGGCATCCCGGTGCAGCCGGACTTCGCCGCGCGCACGCCGCGGTATGCGGCGCGCGCCGCGCTCTCGCTGCCGCAGCAGGGGCGCGTGCTGCTGCTCATGTCCGGCAGCATGGGCGCGGGCGGCGCGGAACAGGCCGCCGCAGCCCTTGCGCCGCGGCTCGGGCCGCGCGACCGGCTCATCTGCCTGTGCGGGAACAACCGCAGCCTGCTCCGGGCGCTCCGCTGCGCGCACGGCTGCGACCCGCGCGTGCTCGTGCTGCCCTATACCGACCGGGTGGGCCTGCTGATGGACGCGGCCGACCTGCTGCTGACCAAGCCCGGCGGCCTGACCGTGACGGAGGCGGCGGCCAAGGGCCTGCCGCTGGTGCTCACGGACGCGGTGGGCGGCTGCGAGGCGCGCAACGCCGCCTTCTTCGCCGGGCAGGGCATGGCCGCCGTCGCGCACGACAGCGCGGACGCGGCGCGCCTTGCATACGCCCTGCGTGACGACGGGGACGCGCGCGCCGCCATGGCCGCCCGCCAGCGCGCCGTGCTGCCCGCGGGCGCGGCGGAGCGCATCGCCCGCGCGCTCCTTGCCGCCATCGACGCGCGGCGCGCCGCCTGACGGCGCGCCCGCCTCCCTCGCGCTTCTCCCCCCGCCGCGGCGCGCCCGCGCACAGCGGCGCGCGTCTTTCCCCTTCGCGCGCCGCATGCCGGGGGGGCGATGCGCGCAGCAGGGCCCCGGCGCTTGCCGGGGCCCTGCAATCCTTGTCCGCATTCGCGTCCGCGCCCTCTGCCGCGCCGCTCACGCATACACCGGGAAGCGGTCGGTGATGACGGTCACGATGCGGCGCACATCGTCGGCGCTGCGCTCGTAGTCCGTCGCCGTGCGGCAGATGCACTCCGCGATCTGGTCCATCTCGGCCGGGCCGAGGCCGCGCGTGGTCACCGCGGGCGTGCCGATGCGCACGCCGCTGGTGACGAACGGCTTTTGCGGATCGTCCGGGACGGTGTTCTTGTTGACGGTGATGTAGACCGTGTCGAGCCGGCGCTCGAGCTCCTTGCCCGTGATGTCGAGCCCGCGCAGGTCCAGCAGCATCAGGTGGTTATCCGTGCCGCCGGACACCAGGCGCATGCCGCGGCGCAGCAGCCCGTCCGCCAGCGCCTTCGCGTTCTCCACGATGCGGCGCTGGTACTCGGCAAACGACGGTTGCAGCGCCTCCTGGAAGCACACGGCCTTGGCCGCGATCACGTGCATGAGCGGGCCGCCCTGCGTGCCGGGGAACACCGCGCGGTCGATGGCCTTGGCGAGCGGCTCGCGCGAGAGGATCAGCCCGCCGCGCGGGCCGCGCAGCGTCTTGTGCGGGGGGGAGGGGACCACGGCCGCATACGGGACGGGGCTCGGGTGCACGCCCGCGGCGACGAGCCCGGCGATGTGCGCCATGTCCACCATCAGCAGCGCGCCCACATCGTGCGCAATATCGGCAAAGCGGGCAAAATCGATCGTGCGCGGATAGGCGGACGCGCCCGCCACGATGAGCTTTGGCCGCACGCGCGCGGCGATGCGCGCCACCTCGTCGTAGTCGATGCGCCCCGTCTGCGCGTCCACGCCGTAGGATTCAAAGTGGTAATACTTGCCGGAGAGGTTGATCGGCATGCCGTGCGTAAGGTGGCCGCCGTTTTGCAGCGACATGCCCAGCACCGTATCGCCCGGCTCGAGCAGGGCGAAGTACACCGCCAGGTTCGCCTGCGCGCCGGAATGGGGCTGGACGTTGGCGTGCTCGGCGTGGAAGAGCGCCTTGGCGCGCTCGATGGCGAGCGTCTCCACCACGTCCACATAGGCGCAGCCGCCGTAATTGCAGTCTGCCTCCCATGCTCCGCCATCCTCTTCCAGAAAAACAAGGCGCGGACCGTCCTGTACGCGGCAATATCCGGAAAAATTTTTTTCCATGTTTTCTCCTCCCGAAAGTTGTCCAAACCGCGCTTTACGCTTTGCTTTTGCTGCGGTTTTCTTGTATTCGCCGAAATCAGCTTGCAATTTATTTTTGATTATACACCCTTTGGGAAATGTTTACTAGACGTACCTAAAAATTTGTGTTATACTTGATGCCGTTATGTCAAAAGTGATATTTGCATCTCTGATTTAGTATATTGCATATTCCATTTTCTTGTGCTAATATAATCAAGAAGTGTTAATTTTTTGCAAATTTCTTGTGCGATATGCGAAGAATGCCTTTAGAAAGCTGGCAGTTCCGCCAAAAATTTTGGCAGGCAGATAACATTCAGAAATCAGGTAAGGAGGCTTGAGATGCGCCACGTTCAGTTCATGCAGAAGCTCTGCCGGGGCATCGCGCTGGTTGGTCAGCTCGGCTTTTCTCTGATCACGCCGCCGGTGGTTCTGCTGTGGCTGGCGCACTGGCTGCAGACAAAATACAATCTCGGCGTGTGGGTGACCATCCTCGCGCTGATTCTGGGGCTTCTGCCCTCGGCAAGCACGGCATTGCAATTTTACCGGAAGCTGCCGGCAAAAAAACAATTGCATACAATTACCGTAATAATTGGGTTATCCATCCAAAACAATTTGCCAAGGATAATGCCATTCCCCCAAACAAAGAATATCCCTTTTTACGCGATC
>URSN01000055.1 GCA_900550525.1 uncultured Eubacteriales bacterium | reverse complement strand
AACTCCAACTATACCCGATGCGTCCCTATCCTTCTTCTCTTTTTTCCTCCTGTCCAAGATGTATTGTATACCTACAGCCCGCTCACCCGGCCGCGCCGCCGCTCGCTTGCACATTCACCGCCATCGTGGTATACTATAGTTGCGTAGTGTTGCTGATATGGGGGCGAACCTGGTTTCGACGGGGATCGTGGAAGCCGGATAAGCGAGCCGAAGCCCCGTGCTTCGTTAAAAACGGGACAGTTAAACAATAACTGGCAACCGCAATACGCAACTCGCAGCCGCGTAACCCGCAGCTGCCGTCCGCCCGCGAACTCCTGCCGTCGCGGTAACGGGCGTCATTTAGAGCAGGGAACGAACCCGCCTAAGCTTTGCGGCGGGCCGGATTGATGAAGCTACCGGAACGCGGACCCTGCCGTTTGGGGGCCGCGGGATGGGAATTTTAAAACAACGGCTACGCTCGTAGAAAGTCCTGCGGACAGGTTTTCGGACGGGAGTTCGACTCTCCCCGCCTCCACCAAATGGACATTACACGAACACCTACTATTTCAAAGGTGGCTTTGCCGTAAGGGTGTGGCTGTAATGTCAAAGCAGAGCCGGAGGGCCAAGGTACAATGTGACTTGGCCCTCTGGTTTTTATATGTAGTAGCAATCACTTCAGACAAGATGACGGGGAACCCCGGAAGCAGAGATCGTAATTTTAGCCTTCTCTGTATCACGAATTCTATCAGCTATTTTCTGAATTTTATTTGTAATCCACATATATGCGGTAGTTCCCTCGGAATAATCAGCTTCTGCATACATATCTACTCGACCATCTTCGCGCATCTTCTCTACTTGCCGCATAGCCTTCAAGTCGCCTTTGGGATAGATGGCAAAGGTAGCTCCACCATTTTTCTTTACCACGGAGAAAGCCGGAATATCGCTGGGACCATCGGCGATATAAATCATATTTTCAAAATGGACTCTCCGATTTATCTCTGGGATTTTGGAGTTTACCTCAATACCATCTATCTTCCCGATACCTTTATTAATCTCAAAAATAGCTCTGGTTTTTGTGGTGTTGTCGATTGTATAAAGAATCTCTCCAATAACTAGATTCCCTTCTGCATCGGGGGTCTCCAGGAGTTCACATCCCCAGATACCATCAACAAAAGGCATTAATTTGGAGCCACGAATAATTTCTGCAAATCCTGTGCTGACGATGTAATGTTCCACCTGGATGCCGTACTCCGAATAGGTTTTATCATCTCGGAACATATGCTTTGTCTTTTCAAATATTTCAGGGATACCCTTATAAAACTGCTGCTTTTCGCCATATGCGCGCAGTTTCTTGTTATTTAATCCCTTCAAGGTGCCGTCGTGCGCACATTTGATGAAGTGATTCAAATAGTATGTATCTTTGTTGACACGAATACCGTCCTTTTCATATTCTTTCGGCTTTTCATTCACTTCTTTCCAAAACTCTGTTGGGTTGATACCGTATTCTTCAAAAATCGGGTCCTGCATATAGCCATTCACAAGGGTTTTGTCACAGTCCCAAATTACGGCAATGATATTAGCCATGTGTATGCATTCTCCTTCCTAGTTTACCTAAATAGCCACAACCGTTTCACGTTTAGCGATGGACGTTTCCAACTTACAAAATGGGGTATTCTTGAATTTCCACTTTTGTAAATCCAGCCCACAGCAGACTCATATTCCTAATTAACTTGTCGAGAAGGAGAATCAAATGCTGCATGACCGGATCGCCTTTAAAATCGTAGAAATAAGTGTATCCATGAGCAATTTGTCGTCTCGTTTCTTTTATAATCTCACTTGGTTCGTCTGATGACCATCTTGTTTTTTGTAGTAATTGCGGGAACTCATCAAACATATATTGCAACTCTCTTTTTAGTGGAAATTGCCGATCTTGCGCTTTCTTTGGTTCCAGTTTATCAAACAGATATTCAAACGACATAACCTGTTCCAAAAAACGCTGTGGAGAAAACAGTGTATCATTGTTGCCCAAATGTCCCAATGGTACACTTTTCGTTATCCTGTTTCCAGAATCCATCGCAATGTTGCTTAGAATTCTGGGAATGTATTTATTAATGTCAAAAGCGTGGAATAGTCCTGCATTCCATGATTTCGCCTTTTCTAAAACCAGAGGACAATAAAACCATCCTTCATGTAACCCATTTTTATACAGAGTGATTTGCCGGAATGGTACTTCTGGATTAGAGTTCACAAACATTGCCAGACGGTATAGCACTACTGAAAGATTGTAACATTCTTGTATATCGCTCGTATATAAGGGAAGCATCAATTCTCCCATTTTATCAAAGTCTTCGAGAATCCCCATACGGGTACTTTGCCCGATACGATATTTCAACTCATAACAATTTCCGTTCATGGGAAATGGTATCGTGTGCACGACCTTTGGCTCTAATGCCAAATTGACTCCCGCACGCGCCAGATCCAGGTACTCATATTTGTATCGGAAAACATCATCGAGAAATGGAGACTGAAATCCTATAGAATCATAACAGCCATCCGAGGTAAGCATACCAATGATATAGCAACGCAAATAGCAGATATTCCCCAGGGAATAGTCTACGAAAAATGTTGCGGTTTGTCCTTGGATACCATCGGCAAAATACTGCCCGTGGAGAAGATAGCCTCTTTGGAAATTATATTCTTTTGAAAAATCATTTAATATGTCATTATCCGTAAAAAGTTCCATTCGGCAATTCTCTATTACAAATGGAATTTTGGCCTCTTTGAAGTCAATAAAACCTTTTATCATTTTACATCCTCATTTTGGGCTTAGCTGTTCCAGTTTTTCAACGATTCGTTTTTGCTCGGCAAGGGGCGGGAGTGGCAACCACATTGCATTCAATGAATTCTGAACCAGATGCTTAATGGTAAAACCTTTGCTGAATTTATCAATAATACCAATTCCATTATAGCTTATTTGACAAACAGGCATGGCGTCCCTCGTTGTACTCGGCGGTAATTATATTATCATTATACCACACAGAAACGAGAACTTCAATTTTTGATTGAGATTCTAAATATTTAGTTGCTCGCAATATAGTTGTTGCATCGAGTAAAGAAAATGAATGTGCGGGAAGAGTGAATATCACAGGATTGCGGCGCTTGTGTTTTTGGCCGGATACCCTGATTTACTGGGGTACTGGCCGCAGTCTCGCGCAAAAGCGCGCTGTCTTGCCTGCCGGAGCGGATCATGCCGCAGCGGCAAATCGCTGTTGCCAGGCGGCGGCGATTCGGGTATGATGGAACATATCAGCGGCATCTGCGGCGCGCGGCCGCGTCCGAGACGGCGGTTCTGGCGGCGGGATGCGATTGTCAGGAGGGATACGGATGTTATCGGGAACAGTCGGTACGGAGCGCGGTTATGATCTGTCGGAGCCCAAATTCCAGGCGGCGTTTGCATTTTTGCATCGCGGCGATTTGGGCGGCCTGCCGGAGGGCTGGATCTCGCTGGAGCACGGCGTGCGCGCCAGCGTGCAGCTCTACACGACCATGCCGGAGGATGCGCTCGATTTTGAAACGCACGAGCGGTATTACGACATCCAGTACCTGGTGGAGGGGGAGGAATACATCGGCGTGATCCGGCGCGAGGGCCTGGCGGTGAAGAAGCCCTATGCCGCGCAGGACGACGTCACGTTTTATGAGACGCCGGAGCGCGCGGGGCGCGTGCTGCTGCGCGCGGGCGATTACGTCGTGCTGGCGCCGGAGGATGCGCACAAGCCGCGCTGCCTTGCCGGGAAAGCCATGCCGGTGCGCAAGATCGTTGTGAAGGTGCCCGTATAAGCCGGACGGACTGCGCATAAGACCCATACTGCAAGCGCGCTCGCTTTTGCAGGGAGCGCGCCCGGCCGGGCCGCTGCGGGCTGCGCGCGCGCCAGTGAAAGCGCAAAGTGCCTTTCAAAGCAACGGCTGAAAAGAAGCCCAAATGTAAACGCAAAAGCCCCTGCTTCCTCCGGAGGCAGGGGCTGCGCCTGTCGATCCGGAGACCATCGCGCGCCGTGCGGCCGGCGCCCCGATCCGATAGCGGCCTGTTGCATGGACGCTGCGGGCCCGGCGCCAAAAGCCGGCCCGCGCGCCGCGCCTGAGCTGCGGGGCCTTTGCGCGGCCCATGCCACGGGGGGCGGCCCCGCGCCCGGGTTGGTACAAATGTATGAATTTTTTTGGGAATCTCACACAACGCCCCGCGAGTATGGTATACTACGCAATTGTAAACTGCCGTGTTTGCCGGCCGGCTGCGGCCGTGCGGACGGCGGGAAAAGGAGTCTGACAGATGGCGGATTTTCACAGCTTTTTTGCCGGCATCCGGAAAAAGCTTGTAAGGGAAGCGGAGGAGACGACGGCCCTTTCGCCCGAGGTGCGCGCGCCGCAGGGGAAGCAGCCGCTCTTTTCGCGCCACCGGCCGAAGCAGCCGTTTGCGCTGGCCGTGCTGTTCACGACGCTCAAGCTGCTCGTCTTTGCGTTCGTCGTCATCTGCTTTGCGGGGCTTGGCATCGCGTTTGGCATCGGCAAGGCGTATATCGAGACGGCGCCGGAGATCGATGTGGCGCAGCTGACCATCTCTGACCGCACATCGTTCCTCTACGATAAAAACGGCAAGCTCATCACCTCCATTGCGGACGTGGAGTACCGGGACTGGACGGACATCGAGGACATCCCCGACATGCTCAAAAACGCGTTCATCGCCGTGGAGGACGTGCGCTTCTACAAACACTCCGGCGTGGACTTCAAGCGCCTGTTCTCCGCCGCGCTGGAGATCCTCGGCAACACGAACTCCTCCGGCGGCAGCACCATCACGCAGCAGCTGATCAAGAACAAGATCCTCGGCACGCAGCGCAACTACAAGCGCAAGATCCAGGAGGCGTATCTGGCGCTGCAGCTGGAGAAGATGGTCAGCAAGGACGACATCCTGGAGGCGTACCTGAACGACATCTACCTGGGCGAGTCCAACTACGGCGTCAAGACCGCCGCGATGGACTATTTCGGCAAGGAGCTCTCCGAGCTGACCATCCGCGAGTGCGCGATGCTCGCCGGCCTCACGCAGAGCCCGTACAACTATAACCCGCGCCGCAACATGTATGTGCGCGACATGATGGAGATCACCGACAACCGCACCAACCAGGTGCTCGCGCGCATGTATCAGGCCGGGTACATCAGCGGCGAGCAGTATCAGGCGGCGCTTGTGGAGCAGGTCAACATCCTCGAGCAGAGCGAGCAGAAGCAGATGTACGACATGGCCTATTTCGTGGAATACGCCATCTACGACGTGATCACGCATCTGCTCGAGCAGCGCGGCCTGCCCAACACGCAGGAGAACCGCGACGCGGTGGAGAACGAGCTGCGCACCGGCGGCTACCACATCTACACCACGGTCGATCCGGATATCCAGAACACCGTGCAGGAAACCCTCGCCACCTGGGACGGCTATCCCACCCTGGCCGACAGCAGCAAGGGCGTCGTCGAGGAGACGATGGCCAACGGCGCGGTGATCACCACCGTGCAGCCGCAGGCGGCCGCCGTGGAGATCGAATATCACACGGGCGAGCTGCGCGCCGTCGTCGGCGGGCGCGAGGAGCCGCAGATCCGCCGCGGCCTCAACCGCGCCTATCAGAGCTATACGGAGGTCGGCTCGGCGATCAAGCCGCTGTCGGTCTACGGCCCTGCGCTCGACCTGGGCGTTTCGCCGGCGACCATCGTGCCCAATATGGACGGCCGGATCGAGGGCTGGGACACGCAGACGGGCTATCCCTCCGGCGGGCTCAAGACGCGCTACGGCCCCGTCACCGTCCGGCGCGGCGTCATGTCCTCGCTCAACGTCGTCGCCGCGCGCGTGCTGATGCAGTACGTCGGCGTGGACGTGGCGGCGGATTACCTGCTCTAGCTCGGCGCGACCGAGAGCAAGATCAACCGCGACGGTTCGGGCCTTGCGCTGGGCACCTCCGGCCTGACGCCCATCCAGATGGCGGGGGCGTACGGCGCCATCGCCTCCGGCGGCGTCTACCGCGAGCCGCTCTCGTTCACCAAGGTGATCGATTCGGAGGGCAACGTGCTGCTCGATGCGGACGTGGTGCGCGATACGCACCGCGTGTTCCAGGAGTCCACCGCCTACCTGCTGGTCGATATGCTCACCGACGCCGTCCGCTCCGGCACCGGCACGCGCGCGCGCATCGACGGCATGACCGTCGCGGGCAAGACGGGCACCAACTCCGACTATGCGAGCGTGTATTTTGCCGGCGTTACCCCCTATTACGCGGCCACCGTCTGGGTCGGGCACGATTACCCGGTCAACAAGCTCAAGGAGGGCGCCGACGGCGGCACCTATGCGGCCCCGCTCTGGCAGGCGTTCATGGAGAAGATCCACGAGTCGCTCGAGGATCGGGACATCATCGAGGCCGATCCCGCGTCGCTCGGGCTTGTCAAGTGCACCGTCTGCTCCGTTTCGGGGCTGCTGGCCACGGAGGCGTGCAACGACGACGAGGACCATAAGCCCGTGACGGACTGGTTCGTGTCCGCCAACAGGCCCACGCGCTATTGCGACATGCATGTGACCGTCTCCATCTGCGCCGAATCCGGCGCGGTCGCCACGGCGTTCTGCCCGGAGACCTCGCTGCAAACGCAGAGCCAGATCCTCGTGCGGCCGGATTCGCAGTTCTACGGCTTTGAGGACCGCTACCTGCTCAAGGGGCTGCCCAGCGCCGTGCGCACGGACCTCAGCACGGATGCGTACCTTGCTTCGCTGCCGACCTGCACGGTCCATTCGGAGGGCTCGCTGGCGATCTTTGAGCTCAAGGCGCGCGGCGAGCAGCTCATCGCCGAGGTGCAGGCATACCTTGCCGGCGCGTCCGGCCTGGACGATACCTCGCGCGCGCTGCTCGAGGGCGATATCGCCGCGCTGCAAACGGCGCTCACCGGCTATGAGTACGCGGTGATCGAACCGGCGATCAACACGCTTTCGAGCGACTTTGCACGCATCAGCGGCGGAAATACCGGCGGCGATACCGATGGAAATACCGGCGGCGATGGCGGCAACGCAGGCGGCGGCGACGAGGGCGACGCCGGCGATGCGGGCGGCGGGCAGGACCCGCTGCCGGTGACCTGACATGGCGCTGCACGACCTTTACGAAGCGGAGCGCGCCCGCCTGCTCGCGCTCGCCGCGGCGGACGACCCGGCGGGGGAATACGCCCGCCCCGTCTTTGGCGAGGGGCCGGCGCAGCCGCTCGTGCTGTTCGTCGGCGAGGCGCCGGGGGCGGAGGAAACGCGCCTGGGCCGGCCGTTTGTGGGCAGGGCGGGCAGGCAGCTCGACGCGCTGCTCGCCGCCGCCGGCATCGCGCGCGAGGCCGCGTATGTGACCAACGCCGTCAAGTACCGCCCGGTCGTGCGCGGCGCGCGCGGCGCGCGCAACCGCACGCCGGGGCGCCGGGAGGTGGCGCAGGCGCTGCCGCTGCTTTTGGCGGAGATCGGGGCGCTTGCGCCGCGGGTGCTCGTTACGCTGGGCAACGTGCCGCTTGCCGCACTGCTGCACCTGGCGGGCCTGCCGGGCGGGACGGTCGGCGCGCTGCACGGGCGGCCGCTTGCGGCGGCGCTCGCCGGCGGCGCGTGCACGCTCTTTCCGCTGTACCATCCGGCCAGCGCCATCTACAACCGCAGCCTGCTGCCGGTGCTTGAGCGCGATGTGCGCGCGCTCGGCGCCTATCTGAAAGAACTTTGACGCAGCGCGCATATCCGGCTCGCCATGGGCGGGCCGGATATGTTATAATACTACCAAATACCATTGCGGCGGCTAAGCCGAAACCATCCCGGAAGGAGAGGCGGTACAGATATGGCACAGAAGATCCTGATCGCGGACGACGACCAGATCGTCCATGAGGCGCTTGGCATCTATCTCAAGGCGGAGGGGTTTGAGACCGTGGACGCATACGACGGCGAGGAGGCGCTTGCCGCCATCACGCCGGAGGGCGTGCTGTGCGCGCTCGACAGCATGATGCCCAAGATGTCCGGCATCGAGGTGTGCCGCGAGATCCGCAAGAGCTCGCAGCTCCCCATCCTGATGCTCACCGCAAAGGGCGAGGAGATCGACCGCATCGTCGGGCTCGAGCTGGGCGCGGACGATTACATCGTCAAGCCCTTCAGCCCGCGCGAGGTCGTGGCGCGCATCAAGGCGGTGCTGCGCCGCACGAGCGAGCAGCCAAAGAGCGACAGCGGCGTCATCTCCTACAACGGCCTGACCATCGATCTCAAGAGCTATACCGTCACGCTGCGCGGCGAGCCGGTCGTCTGCACGCCCAAGGAGATCGAGATCCTGTACATGCTCGCGTCCAACCCCGGCCAGGTGTTCACGCGCGAGCAGCTGCTCTCGCGCGTATGGGGGTACGATTTTGCGGGTGAAACGCGCACGGTCGATACGCACATCACGCGCATCCGCGCCAAGCTCGACTCCACGGGGCTGGGCTGGAGCATCAAGACGATCTACGGCGTGGGCTATAAGTTCGAGGTCGAATGAACCCCGTCCGCAGCGTCTTTTTCTGGCGCGTCCTCATCATCCTCATCATCGCGCTGCTGCTGGCGAACGTCGTTTCGCTGGCGGCCTACGCCTATATCGGCCGCAACACCTACCTCTCCATCGAGATGGACAACCTCGAGCCGGAGGCGGAGATCACGCGGCAGATCTACGACGAGTACCGCAAGGGGAACCTGAGCGAGGATGGCTTCACGCGCCTGATCGACAAGCAGACCATCGCCAGCCAGTCCGCCGTGCTCATCGCGGACGAGCTGGGCAAGACGCTCATCGCCAGCTACATCGGCAGCGACGTCGAGGTGGCGGACTTTGGCGTCTATTTCGATGCGGAGAAGCAGAACGTGCTGCGCGGGCAGACCGTCAAGAGCGACGACCTCGTGCTGCTCAACGGCGAGTCCGCCATCAGCGTCGGCGTGCCCATCCGCGACGAGAGCGGCCGCGTGACGGGCGGCATCTTCATCATCAAGCAGATCAAGCGCATCCAGTCCGCCTATTCGCGCCTCAACGACGTGCTGGCGCTGACCATCCTGTTCGTCTTTCCGCTGATCATGGTCGTGGGCGCGTACAGCACCAACCGCGTCTCGCGCCCGCTGAGCGCGATGGCCAACGTCGCCATCGCCATGTCCAAGGGCGATTTTGACGTGCGCGCGGACGAGACGGCCGCGGGCGAGGTCGGCATCCTGGCGCGCGCGCTCAACACGCTCTGCGGCAACCTCTCGCAGACGATCTATCAGCTCCAAAGCGAGAAGCGCCAGCTCAACCACATCCTCTCCAGCTTTACCGACGGCGTGGCCGCGGTGGACCGCCTGGGCTGCCTGACGCATTACAACCCCGCGCTCAAGAACATGTTCGGCGCGGTGGAGGTCATTACGCCGAGGGACCTCGTGCCCGACGAGGCCGTCGGGCATGCGTTCCAGGACGTGTTCGACACGCGCGAGCCGCAGACCATGCACTACGAGCTGCCGGGCGAGCGGAAGCTGTGGATCTCCATCGTGCCGGTGGTCGCCGAGGATGGGGAGTGCACCGGCGTGGTCGGCCTGTTCAAGGACGTGACCGAGTTCGAGCGGCTCGAACAGACGCGGCGCGACTATGTGGCCAACGTCAGCCACGAGCTGCGCACGCCGCTCACCGCCGTGCGCGGCCTGCTCGAACCGCTCGCCGACGGCATGGTCCAGGACGAGCAGACGCGCCAGCGCTACTACCACGTCATGCTGCACGAGGTGGTGCGCCTCTCGCGCCTGATCACGGACCTGCTCCAGCTCTCGCGCCTGCAATCCGGCACGGAATACATGGAGGTGGGGGCCGTGGACGTGTCGGAGCTGCTCGCGGAGATCCATCAGAACTACCTGCACGAGGCCAGCCAGCGCGGCATCCGCCTGGTGCTCGACGCGGACGATCTGCCCTACGCCATGACCGACCGCGACCGGATCGAGCAGATCCTCGTCATCCTCATCGACAACGCCATGCGCTACACGCCAAAGGACGGCACCATCACGCTCTCGGCCACGGCGGGCGATGTGATCGTCGTCTCGGTGAGCGATACCGGCTGCGGCATCGCCGCGGCGGACCTGCCGCACCTGTTCGAGCGCTTCTACAAGGTCGATAAGTCCCGCAAGGAGGGCGGCACGGGCCTTGGCCTGTCCATCGCCAAACAGATCATCGACAAGCTCGGCGAGCGCATCTATGTCGAGAGCACGCCGGGCGAGGGGACGAGCTTCCACTTCACGCTCAAGCGCTACGTCAGCAACGCCATCGCGCTCGGGCCCAGCTCGTCGAACGTCATCTACACCAGCGGCGACGACGCGCCCGCCGCGCCCGCCGGCGCGGATTCCGAGGACGCGCCCTACGAGGTCATCGCCCCGCGGCACCCGCGCGGCCGCGGCGCAAAGCGCCGGCAGCAGTAGCGCCCGCCGGAGCGCCAAAGCCCGTATCTTTGCCCCCTCCCGTGCATATGCTGTGTAAGGCATGGCCGGGAGGGGGTTGCGTATGGAATACAGGCGGCGCAGGCGGCGGCCCTATGGCGCGCGCCGGCAGCGCGGCACGCTGCTGGGCGCGGTCCTGTGCGTGCTGCTGGAGTCAGCGGCGGTGGTGTACCTGGTCGGGCTCTCGGACGCGGGCTCGTGGATCGCCGCGCATGTGGTGGCGCCCGTGTTCCGCACGCTGGGCGTGGACGGCGGCGGGGACGGCGGGGAGGCTGCCGATGCGGCGGCGCAGTCCGCCTCGCGCCTTCTCGAATTGCCGCAGCTGCGCTGCTATGCGCTGCAAATGGGCGTGTACGCATCGGAGACGAACGCGGAGAACCAGTCCGTCGCGCTGCAGGCGGCCGGCGCGGGCGGCTATATCCTGCAGGAGGGCGACCGCTACCGGGTGCTCGCCGCGGCGTATACCAGCGAGGAGGACCTGCAAACGGTGCGCGCGCAGCTGGAGCAGGAGGGGCTCGAGAGCGCGTCGCATGTGATCGAGTCGCTGCCGTGCCGCCTCGTCGTCACCGGGACGGACGCGCAGGCGCAGGCGCTGACGGACGTGCTCGACGGGCTGATCGCCCTGTCGGACCAGCTGTCGGAGCTGGCCGTCGCGTTCGACCGCGAGCAGCGCACGATCGAGTCCGCCCGGAGCAGCCTCGCAGCCATGGCGCGCACGGTGGAGCAATACCTGGTGGACGTCGCCGCGCTCACGGCCGGGCAGCCCGTCCTTGCGAGCCTGTCCGACTGCTGCCGCAGCATCCTGGCCCAGTTTGAAAAGGCGGACGCGCTGCCGCAGGACGACCGCGCCGCGTGCTCCGCCTAGCTCAATTACACCTGCATCCTGTGCGCGGCCGCCTACTGCGCCTGCTGCGAGGCGGGCGCGGCGGACTGTTCCGGCTCAAAGGCCGTGCGCGCGGCGCGCGCCTCGCGCTCGCGCCGCTTCTTGCGCGACGAGGATGATGAGATCGCCCAGGCGAACACGCCGATGACGATGAGCAGTTCTATCATAGACCGCTCCTCCGTTCGTTACTTATCCGTGGGCTCTCCGGCGTTGCGCGGCTCCGGCGCGGTGCCGCGGGAGATGGCGTTGCGCATCTCGGTGTCGGAGATGACGTTCTGCATGTTGTAATAATCCATGACGCCGAGCTTGCCCTCGCGGAACGCGGCGGCGATGGCCTTGGGCACCTCCGCCTCGGCCTCGATGACGCGCGCGCGCATGCCCTGCACGGCGGCGAGGTTCTCCTGCTCCTGCGCGACGGCCATGGCGCGCCGCTCCTCGGCCAGCGCCTGCGCGATGCGCTTGTCCGCCTCGGCCTGGTCGATCTGCAGCTGCGCGCCGACGTTGCGGCCCACGTCCACATCCGCGATGTCGATGGACAGGATCTCAAACGCGGTGCCCGCGTCAAGGCCCTTGTTCAGCACGGTGCGGGAGATGAGGGCCGGGTTCTCCAGCACGGCCTTGTGGCTGGCGGACGAGCCGACGGTGGTGACGATGCCCTCGCCGCTGAGGGCGATGACCGTCTACAGCCCCGCGCCGCCGACGAGGCGGTCGATGTTGGCGCGCACGGTCACGCGCGCCTTGGCGCGCAGCTCGATGCCGTCCATGGCCACGGCTGCGATGACGGGCGTCTCGATCACCTTCGGGTTGACGCTCATCTGCGCGGCGTTGAGCACGTCGCGCCCGGCCAG
>URSN01000054.1 GCA_900550525.1 uncultured Eubacteriales bacterium | reverse complement strand
CCGGCCATCGACCCGCCCGAGCGGCTCCGCCGCCTGGCACAGGCCGCCGCGCCGCGCCGCGCGCGCTGACGGCCCCGGCGGATTTCCCCGCCGGCACGCCCGGCAAGCGCCAACCCACCCCCGCTCCGGCGGGGGTTTTTCTTCGCGCCCGCCGCGCGCCGCGCATCCGCCCGCGGCATGCGCCCCGCCCGGCGGCCCGCTCCGATTCGCCGCCCCGTTCCGGTCGCCGCCCGCGCCCGGATGTGCGCCCCGATGGCGGCGCAAAAAGCGGGGCGGGGGAACGGCGCATCCCGTTCCTCCGCCCCGCAGCAATCCGTGTCCGCCCCGCAGCAATCCGTGTCCGCCGCGCAGCAATCCGTGTCCGGCGCGCTTACCGGGCCCCGCCGCCCCGGCCGCCCCGTCAGATGTTCTTGAGGATGACGCCCTCGAACACGTTGGCCACGTGCTCGCAGGTGTCCAGGCACTGCTCCAGGCAGCTGAACAGGTCGTGCCAGGCCATCAGCGGCGCGAACTCCCGCTCGCTGCGGAACAGCCGCGCCATGCACTCGATGTACAGGCGGTCGCCGTCCTCCTCGAGCCGGTTGACCTCGACGATGCCATGGCCGATCTCCTCGCGGTTTTTGCGGAAATCGCCCAGCCGCTGCGCGATGGAGACCAGGTCGTCGCAGCTGCGCAGGATCAGCGCCGCAAACTCCAGCGCCTCCGGGCGCATTTTGGCCACGTTGTAGATGTAGATCTTGTTGAGCACATCCTCGATGAGGTCCGTCACGGTATCGATCTCCTCGGACATGTCGCGCAGGTCCTCGCGCTCGATGGGGGTGATGAACTCGCGGATGAGCTTTTCCATCATGTCGTGCTTTTTGATGTCCGCGCCGTGCTCGATCTCGTGCATGCGGGCGCGGTTGGCGGGCAGCTCGTTGGGCCTGAAGTCGGTCAGGATCTCGTTGAGCAGCCGCGCCGCGTCGCGCGCGTGCGCCACCTGCTCCTCGATCATTTGGAAGTAATCGTTCTTTTCCTTGCGCGCCATGAAAGCCAGTTTCCTCTCTGTCGGTTGTGTATATGCTCCCGCAATGGGAAAAGCGGCCGCACGCCGCTTTTTTTCAGAAGATCTCCATGAACAGCCGCGCCATCAGGAAGCCGATGAGCCCGCAGCCGGGGAACGTGAGCACCCAGGTGAGCACCATTTCGCGCACCACGCCCCAGTTTACCGCGCTGAGCCGCCGCGCCGCGCCCACGCCCATGATGGCGGTGGTCTTGGTGTGCGTCGTGCTCACCGGGATGCCGAACACGCTCGAGATCAGCAGGCAGCCCGCCGCCGCGATGTCCGCCGAGAAGCCCTGGTATTTTTCCAGCTTGACCATGTCCATGCCCACGGATTTGATGATGCGGTAGCCGCCGATGGAGGTGCCAAGCCCCATCACGATGGAGCAGTAGGCCATCAGCCAGATCGGGATGGCGAACTCCCCGCCCGCCGCGTCCGTGCCGCCGCGGGAGAGGAACATGCCCAGCATGAACACGCCCATGAACTTCTGCCCGTCCTGCGCGCCGTGCATGAACGCCATGGCCGCCGCGCCGGTGATCTGCGCGCCGTTGAAAAAGCCCTCCGTGCGCCGCCGGTCGCACCGGCGAAAGAGCAGTCCCACGAGCTTGACCACCGCAAACCCCAGCACGAACCCCAGCACCGTGGAGAGCGCCAGCCCGTACACGACCTTGATCCACTCCGCGCCGTTGATGCCCGAAAGCCCGTCGTTGAGCGCGATCGCCGCGCCGGAGAGCCCCGCGATGAGCGCATGGCTCTCGCTGGTCGGGATGCCGAACCACCACGCCGCCACCGCCCAGAGCACGATGGCAAACAGCGCCGCGCACAGCGCCACGAGCGCATGATCCGGATGCGCGTCAAAATTCACCATGTCGGAGATCGTGGCCGCCACGCGCGCGTTGAGCAGCGTCATGACGAGCACGCCCAGGAAGTTCAGCGCCGCCGCCATGAGGATGGCCGCCTGCGGCCGCATCGCGCGCGTGGAAACGCACGTGGCGATCGCGTTGGGCGCGTCCGTCCAGCCGTTGACGAGGATCACGCCCGTGGTCAGCAGCACCGTCAAAAGAAACGGCAGGCTGCTGGTCAGTCCCGCAAGGAATTCCTGAAGGGTCACCGTCATGGCTCGTACTCCCGCTTTTTTCTCCCCGTTCCCGTTCGCCCCCGCGCCCGTTTCCCATCCGCGCCCCTACGGGCCGCCGCGTCCGTTCCCCGTCCGCGCCGCCTGCGCCGGAGACGCCTGCTGCCTCGTTTGGCCGCCCGTGCCGGCCGCATTGGCCGCGCCGTTTGCGCTGTTTGCGCCGCTTGCGCCGGTCACTCCGGTCACGCCAGTTACGTCGTTTGCGCCGTTTGCGCCGGCCGCATTGGCCGCCGCTTGCTCCCATCCCCCCATGATAAGTGTACCAGAATCCGCCCGCCGCCGCAACCCTGCGCACCCGCGCGCGTTCGTCGCCTTTCGTACTTTTTTGCGCTGTGTTTCGCTCTCTTTCCGGGAAAGCCTTTTTGAAACGGAAACGGCCGGCGAAAAATTTGCGCGGCGTCTGGGGGTTTTTTTGTTCTCTTTTCTTTCCGGGAGAAAGAAAAGAGAACCAGAAAAGAAAGCCATAAAACCGCTTGGGTTGGCCCGTTACGCCCGCCCGTCAGCGGAACTTACCTTCCCCGCAGGGAAAAACAGGCGCCGAATGATGGGGGAGGGCTGCCCGCTGGCTTGCGCGCATCCCCCACCCCGATAAGGTTTCTTTTCTTTGGTTCTTTCTTTTCTTTTCCCGAAAGAAAAGAAAGAACGAGAAAAGCCAAATCCCGAATGAAAAGCCAGATCAGCGGGGCAGGAGGGAGCAGCCGGCGAGGGCGGCGCGCTGGGCGGCGATGTAGCGGGCGTGCTGGGCGCGGCTGCTGGTGATGAATTCAAAGGTGAGGAATTCGGGCGCGATGCGCTCAAGGAGCGCGCCGACGCCGGGGCAGGTGAAGGGCTCGTGGCGGTCGACGGCGAAGGCGTGCTCATACATCTGCGCGCAGCGGGCGGCGTAATCGGCGCACAGCGGCGGCGGGCAGCGCCGGACCTGTTCGCAGTAGGCGCCGGTGAGCGACTGGTGCAGGTGCACGCCGCGGATATGGCGGCAGAGGGGGCCGTGCGCGTCGAGCATGCGGTGGATGTAGCAAAGCGCCTCCTGCTCGGTGCGCAGGGCGGTATTGGTGTGCATCAGGTGCCCGGTATCGAGCATGAAGCCCTTGTTCTCATAGGCGACGAGGTCGAGCAGCAGGCGCGTCATGGCGGGCGCGGAGAAGGTGAGGCCGGGCTGCCAGAGGTTCTCCATCAGCAGGGCGACGGAGCCGTCCTGGCCGTCGAAGAGCTCGTTGAGCAGCGCGGCGCTTGCGCGGATGACGTCCTCGTCGCTGTGGCGGTAGCGGAGCGTAAAGGATTCCTCCGTGGTGGCGTCGGAGATATGGAACACGACGTACTGCGCGCCGTAGCGGCGGGCGTTGGCAAGGTCGCGGCGGAAGGCGCGAAGCAGCGCGGCGCGGTCGGTGCCGCCAAAGCAGGCGGCCACGTTCTCCTCCGAGCCGAACTCGGAGAGCAGGCGCGGCCAGTCGCCCTCCCAGAGCGCGAGCCAGCAGGGGAAATACCCCATGTGCAGGCCCACCACGTCCTCCGCCTGCACGGCAAAGGGCGCGGCCGGATCGTCGATGCACATCAGCTCCAGCCCGTCGAAGCCATCGAGCGCCGCGCGAAGGCCCGCGTGCGAGCCAAAGCGCAGCAGGTCCTCCGCGCAGGTGGTCAGGTTGAACATGAGCTTTGCGCGGCCGGCCGCGGTTTTTTGCGAGGCGCAGGCGGGCCGCATCAGAACTCGATCCCCCTTCTGGCCGGGACGCCGCGCGCATAGGGATGGCGGCGGCAGACCATTTCGGTGACGTAATCCGCGCGCTCGTTCACCCAGTCCACGGGTTTATGGCCGGTGACGACCAGCTCCAGCGCGGGCGGCTTTTCCAGCACGGCGCGGCGCAGCAGCGCCTCGTCCAGCAGCCCGTAGCGGCAGGCGTCGAGCGCCTCGTCCAGCACGAGCAGGCCGCACGCGCCGGATGCGCAGCGCGAGAGCGCCTCGCGCAGCATGGCGTTGTGTCGTTCGGCCGTCTGCGCAAGCTCCGCCGGGCCCATCTGCGCCGGGAAGGGCATGGCCGCGGGCGCGGGCAGCACGGTCACGCCCGGCAGGCGCTTAAGCTGGGCGAGCTCGCCGCTGCGGTCGTCCTTGAGCAGCTGCGCGATGAGCACGCGCATGCCGGCGCCGCTGGCGCGCAGGGCAAGGCCCAGCGCGGCGGTGGTCTTGCCCTTGCCGTCGCCGTAATAGACGTGGATCAGGCCCTGCCGGCCGTGCGCGGCGCCGCCTGCGCCCGGCCCGCGCGCGCCGGTTTGCTGCCCGCTCATATCGTTTCTCCCTGTGCGCCGCGCGGCGCAAAGACGAGCGGCGCGCAGCCGGTGAGCAGCGGCTGCGTCAGGAACTGCGCCGGGTCGAGCCGCGCCTGCCAGCCGCCGCCGTTGGGCGCGTCCCATTCGTAAAAGCTGCGGGCGGGGCGGCCGTAGGCCGCGAGGATGGAGCGCACCGTCCCGCCGTGGGCGACGATGACCAGCCGCTCATACCCGCGCGCGATGCACAGCGACGCGGCCGTATAGAACGCGCCGAGCACGCGCCCGGCGAAGGCGGCCATGGATTCGCCGCCGGGGCAGGCGGCCTCGCAGCCGCCGTCCACCCAGGCGCGGTAGGCCGGGTCGTCCCGCATCTGTTCGGCGCTGCGGCCCTCGAACGCGCCGAAATCCATCTCCCGAAGGCCCGCCAGCAGCACCTGACGCGCATCGGGGAACAGGAGGGCGGCCGTTTCGCGCGCGCGGCGCATGGGGCTGACGAACACGCGCCCGGTGTGCGGCGCGGGCGCGAGCGCGCGCAGCTGCCGCACGCCCTCGGCGCACAGCGGCTCGTCGGTGCGGCCGGTGTAGCGCCGCAGCAGGTTCCCCTCCGTCATGCCATGGCGGATCAGCCAGACTTCCATGCGCTTCACCCCTTGATCGTCACCGGGATGCCCGCCACGAGGCGCACCACCCGTTCGGCCCGCTGCGCCAGGCGGCAGCACAGCCGCCCGGTCTGCTCGCGCATGAGGCGCTCCGCCGGGTCGGCCGGGATCACGCCGCTGCCGACCTCGTCGCAGATGACGGCCGCCTTGGCGCACAGCGGCTCGAGCAGCGCCATCGCGCCCGCCGGGTCCCGCGCCACGAGCGCGTGCAGCCGGTCGAGCACGGGCCGGCCGTCGAGCACGGCGTCGGCGATGTCCTCCTCGCCGTAGCCGAGCCCCTTCACATAGGCGCGCTTGCCCGAGCAGGCGCCGCCGATCACGAGTATCATACGATGTCCACCAGCCTTTCCGTCACGATCATGGCGGCGAGCATGGAAAGCTGCGCCGTCTGCATCAAAAACCCCGCCAGGTCGCCGCTCATGCCGGCAAAGGCGCGGCGGCTCATGCGGCACACGCACAGCGCCGTGACGAGCAGCGCGGCGGCCATCGCGAGGGCCGACCACGGGCGCGCGAGCGCCGCGCCGCCGAGCGCGAGCAGCAGAAACGCGGCCGCGACGCAGGCGGACGCCGTTCTCCTTGCCGCGCCGCGGAAGGCGCTGAGCAGTCCCTCGCCTATCCGCACGGGGGCCAACAGGCTCACGAGCGCGCTGAGCGCGCGCGCGGCCACGCCCATCAGGCACGCCGGCAGCAGCGCCGCCCCGCCGCGCGGCAGCTCCGTGCAGAGCGCGAAGCAGGCGAGCAGGTACGCCGCCGTGCCGATCACGGCGAAGGCGCCCGCGTGCGGGTCCTTGAGGATCTCGCGCCGCCGCTGCGGCGGCGCGTGGCTGGCCAGCGCGTCCAGGGTGTCGGCAAAGCCGTCCAGGTGCACGCCGCCGTTGAGCGCGAGCGGCAGCAGCGTCATGCCCGCGGCGAACAGCGCCGTGCCGAACGCGAGCGCGCGGCACGCCCACGCCCAGAGCAGCAGCAGCGCGCCCTCCGCCACGCCCACGAGCGGATAGGCGGCCAGCATGTAGTGCATGTTCTCCGGCCGCCATTCCACGCGCGGCATGGGCAGGCGCGAGAACATGGAGAACGCCATGGCCACCGAGCGCAGCGCGTTTTTCATGGCAGCGCCCCCTTGTGCACGAGCGGGATGCCGCACACCAGCTCGCACACGCAGTCGAACCGGGCCGCGAGCGCGCGGTTGATCCGGCCGAGCGCTTCCACGTAGCGGAGCGTCGCCGCGCTGTAATCGCCGCCGCCGGCGCCGACCTCGTTGGTGACCACGATCAGGTCGCGGCACTGCGCCTCAAGCGCGGCGATGCCGTCCATGACCGCGCCGAACGGGTCGCGCAGGGCGTAATCGGGCTCCGGGAACATCTCGTTGGCGCACAGGTTGCACACGCACTCCAGCAGCGCCGTCCCGCGCGCGGGCAGCGCGAGCGAGGCGAGGTCCGCCGGCCGCTCGAGCGTCTCAAAGCCGCGCCCGGCACGCTGCGCCCGGTGCCGCGCGATGCGCCGGAGACATTCCCCGTCGTAGGGCCGCATGGTCGCCACATAGTAGCGCGGCTCTGGCAGATGCGCGGCGAGCGCCTCTGCAAAGGTGCTCTTGCCGCAGGCGGAGCCGCCGGTGAGCAGAATTCTCATTGGGGGTGCACCTCGTAGGGTTCCATGCCGATGGCCGTGAAGGAGACCATGCCGTCGTAGACCGAGAGCGCCAGGTCGAACAGCGGCAGCGCGCACATGGCGCCCGTCCCCTCCCCGAGGCGCAGATGCGCGTGGATGGGCGCCTCCAGGCCCAGCGCCCTGCGCAGCAGCGCCGCCGCAGGCTCGGCCGAGGCGTGCGTGGCGAGCATCGCGGCCGCGCAGCGCGGGCACAGGCGCGCCGCCGTCAGCGCGGCGACGGCGCTGATGGAGCCGTCGATCAGCACCGGGACGCGATGGAGCGCGCCGCCGATGAACAGCCCCGCCATGCCCGCGATGTCGAAGCCGCCGAGCTTGTGCAGCACGTCCAGCGCGTCCGAAGCGTCCGGGCGGTTGATCTCGATGGCGCGGCGGATGGCCGCGACCTTGCGCGAGAGCCCCGCGTCGGAAAGCCCCGCGCCGCGGCCGGTGGCCTGCTCGGCCGTCATGCCGCACAGGACGGCGGCCATGGCGCTTGCGGTGGGCGTATTGCCGATGCCCATCTCGCCGGTGGCGAGGATGTCGTAGCCCTGCGCACGGAGCTCGCCCGCCAGGCCGATGCCCGCCTCGCGCGCCTGCTCGGCCTGGGCGCGCGTCATGGCCGGGCCGCGCGCAATGCTGCCCGTGCCGGGGGCGACGCGCAGCTCGCGCACGCCGGGCGCGGGCGTGCGCATGCCCATGTCCACCGGGAACACGTCCGCGCGCGCCGCGCGGGCCATGCAGCACACGGAGGTCTCGCCGCGCGCCATGTTCCCCGCCACGAGCGCGGTGACCTCCTGCCCGGTCTGCGTCACGCCCTCCTCGACCACGCCGTTGTCCGCGCAGAACACGACCACCGCGCGCCGGTCGAGCGAGATGCGCGCGCTGCCCGAGATCCCCGCAATCCGCACGAGCGCGTCCTCGAGCAGGCCCAGGCTCCCCACGGGCTTGGCGATGGCGTTCCAGCGCGCCTGCGCGGCGCGCATCGCCGCCCCGTCTGGCAGGGGGATGCGTTCGTTGATGGCTGAAAAATCCATAGTGCCTCCCTGTCGCGCCCGCCGATTGCGGCGGGGCGCGCGTTCAGTTGCGTTCGCCGGACGGGCCGGCCCACTGGCCGAGCATGCGCCGCATCCAGGCGGACACGTCCATGCGGTACGCCGCGTCCAGGTGCGCCGCGGCGAACACCTCGTCCACGCGGCCGGCGGCGCGCACGCGGCCCGCGTCCAGCAGCAGCGCGTCCGTGCCGTAGGCGCGCGCCAGGCTCAGGTCGTGCACCACCGAGAGGATGGCGCGGCCCTGATCCGCGCGCAGCCAGTCCGTCAGCAGGGTGAACACCTGCTTCTGGTAGACCAGGTCGAGGTGGTTGGTCGGCTCGTCCAGGATGAGCAGCTGCGGGTCCTGCGCCAGAAGCTGCGCCAGGAACGTGCGCTGCAATTCGCCGCCGGAGAGCGTCAGCACCGACTGGCCGGCAAGCGGCAGCAGCCCGGTGAGCGCGAGCGCCTGCTCGACCTTGCGCTCGTCCTGCGCGCTGCGCGCGGAAAAGACGCCCGCAGCATGCGCGTAGCGGCCGAGACGCACGACCTCCTCCACGGTGAACGAATAGCTCACGGCGTGGCTCTGCGCGAGCACGCCCACGCGCTGCGCCAGCGCGCGCGGCTTATAGCGCCGCACGTCCCGCCCCAGCAGCTCGATGCGCCCGGCATAGGGCACGCCCTGCGTGACGGCGTTCACGACGGTGGATTTGCCCGCGCCGTTGGGGCCCACGAGCATGAGCCAGCGGCCCTGCTCGAGCGTGAGGCCGACCCCGTCGAGGATCTTTTTTGTCCCGTACTGTACCGTCAGCTCCCGGATCGTCAGCAGGCTCATCGCTGCGCCCTCCTCGAACGGTAGAAGATGTACACGAACAGGATCGCGCCGATGAAGCTGGTCACCACGCCGATGGGCAGCTCGAGGGGGCTGAGCGCCACGCGCGCGGCCAGGTCCGCCAGCATCAGGAACACCGCGCCGAAGAACAGCGCCGCCGGCAGCAGCCGCCGGTGGTTCGGCCCGACGAGCATGCGCGCCATGTGCGGCGTGACCAGCCCCACAAAGCCGATCGTCCCGCCGATGGACACGCTCACGCCGATGAGCGCCGACACGGCCACCATGATCACCAGCTTGACGCGCCGCACGTCCACGCCGATGTGGCGCGCGTTCTCCTCGCCCACGGCGAAGGCGTTGAGCTCGCGCGTGTGCGCGAGGATCACCGCGCCGCACGCCAGCAGCGCCGCAAGGAGCACCAGCGCGTTCTCATAGCTCGACCCGGCCAGCGACCCCATCGTCCAAAACGTGATCTGCTTGACGCGCTCGCCGGCAAAGGTCGTCAAAAACGAGATGATGCTCGAGGCGAACATCGAATAGATCACGCCGATGAGGATGATCGTGTTGGTCGAGAGCGAGTAGTCCAGCCGGTAGGCCAGCGCCAGGATGGCCGCCAGCGACACAAACGCAAACAGCATCGCCATGACCATCGTGCCGGCAAACGGCAGCGACGGGATGGTGATGCCAAAGACGATGGCCACGACCGCGCCGAGCGACGCGCCCGAGGACACGCCGAGCGTCGAACCGTCGGCCAGGGGGTTTTTCAGCAGCCCCTGCATCGCCGCGCCGGCGAGGGAGAGCGACGCGCCCGTGAGCCCCACGCACAGCACGCGCGGCAGGCGCACCGACAGCAGGATGGCCGCCTGCTGCCCCTCTGGCGCGGGGCCGAGCCCGAGCAGGTGCAGCAGGCCCGCAAGGAGCGTGCGCGCGCTCTGGCCCACCGGCAGGCTCACGCTGCCCACGCCCACGCACAGCAGGAGCGTGAGCGCCGTCAGCGCGGCGCACAGCGCGTATTCGAGCGGCCGGAACCCGCGCCCGGCGGGCAGGCAGCCTTCCGGGCGCGGCGCGGTTCCCGCCGTATTGCGCTTACTGGGCGTCCGCTGCGCCATAGACGAAGTCGCACAGCATCCGGGCGCCCTCCGCCAGGCGGTACGACGGGCGCGAGAGCTCGTTGTTCTGCAGGTTCAGGATCTTCCCGTTCTTCACGGCGGACACGTTCTCCCAGCCGGCGCGGCCCCGGATCTCCTCCACGGGGGTGGGGCCCTCGCCGTAATACATGGAGATGGTCACGATGTAGTCCGGGTCGCGCGAGAGCACCTGCTCCTCGGAGACCTCCGCCCAGCCGGATACGTCCGCAAAGGCGTTCGTCAATCCGAGCATCTGCGCGATCTCGTCCATGAACGTATCCGCGCCCGCGGCCCACAGGCCGTACTGGAGCGGGGAGACCTCAAAATAGATCGTCTCGCTGCCGTCGCCGGCGGCCCGCGCGGCCACATCGTCAAAGGCGGCCACCATGTCCGCGACCATCGTCCCGGCCTCGGCCTCCCGGCCAAGGAGCGTGCCGATCATGCCGATGGCCTCGTACACGCCGGCGATGTCCTGCGCGTCGGACACGACCACGTGCACGCCCGCCGCCTCCAGCGCGGCGATCTGCTCCTCGGTCTGCGCCATCTTGGTCATGAACAGCACCTGCGGCTCGAGCGCGATGATCTGCTCGATGTTCGTCTCCGCGCCGGACTGCACCGCCGGCACCTCCAGCACCTCGGCCGGATAGTCGCAGTACTCGCCGCGGCCCACGAGCAGCTCGCCCGCGCCGAGCGCGTAGATGATCTCGCAGTCGGACGCGCTCAGCGCCACCACGCGCGTGGCCGGCGCGTCCAGCGTGATCTCGCGGCCGGCCATGTCCGTCACGGTGACGCCGGCCGCCTCCGGCGCATCCGTGGCCGCGGGCGCTTCGGTCGCTTCGGGCGCCTGCGTCGCCTCCGGCGCGGCGGCCGGGGCGCAGGCGGTCAGGGCGAGCAGCAGCGCCGCCAGCAGCGCCGCGAGGGTCTTGTTCAGGTGTTTCATCGTGTGTCAGTCCTCCCTTTTGTTCCGGTTTTTCTGAAATGAACAGTACGGGGGACGACCAAAGCGGCCGCTCCACGCTTACCGTTGGAGCGGCCCAAAGCAGGCGGCAGCGACGCCGCGCACAGCTCAAGCCCCACCCCAGGAGCATTTCCCATGCGGACAGGTCTCCCGGCTTGGCCTCATCCTACCGGGGCAGCCTTCCCATCCCCCGCGGGGGGACAGTGGCTCCGTTGCCCTTTCGTCAGCTTCACGGTTACTGGGTTAGCGCGGAAGTTGCATCCGCTTCCCGCGGGGCCGCCGGCCCCGGCGCATCGCTGCGCACCCGCATGCGCTATTCATTTCAAAACGCGCGCCGCCGCCCCATGGCTGGCGGCGCAGAAAACGGCCCGCCCCGCGCCGCGGCGCGGGGAATGGGCGCCGTTACCTGACCTTTTGCTGATAGAAGCGCGTGACCTCCGCAAAGAAGGCGTCGATGCAGTCCCAGTTGCACGTGGGCGGCATGTCGCACCCGGAGGAGATGACGAAGTTGGGGTACTTGTCGCACGCCTCCAGGATCTCGCGCGTGTTCTCGGTGATGCCCTCCGGCGTGCCGACGCAGAACTGCTCCGCCGGCGCGACGTTGCCCATCACGAGGCTGTCGGCGGGCAGGTGGGGCAGGATGTCGGCCATGTTGATGCAGTTGCCGAAGTGGTAGCCCTCGGCGTGGAAGGCGGACATATCCTCCGTCATCTTCACGACGCTCTCGCCGCAGTTGTGGTAGACGACGATGTACTCGCGCGTCTGCACGGCGTCGATGACGGCCTTGGTGTACGGGTGCGAGAGCTTGCGCGCGAGCTTGGGCGAGATGAGGCCCGTGGTCGGCTCGGCCATGACGAAGCCGTCCGCGCCCGCGTCGCGGTACGCCCTGGCGTAGGCGATGATGAACTCGGTCGCCTTTTCCAGGACGGTCTGGACCATCGCCGGGTCGGTGATGCTGGCCATCATGATCTCCGACATGCCGATCAGCCGCCCCGCCAGCGTGTACGGGCCGATGATGCCGGCCAGCACCGGCCGGTCGGTGATGCGCTTTTTGGCCTTCTCGATGGCGTCGATGTAGATCTGCGTGCGGCCGGAGCCCACCTCCGGCACGCGCAGCGCCTTCGCGTCGGCGAGCGTGTGGACGATGGTGGCGCTCACCGCCGGGATGGCGTCGTCGTACATCTCGACGCTCGCGCCGAAGCACTCCGACTCGACCGTCAGGTCCATCATGCTCAGCGACGCCAGCGTGGGCAGGCGGTCGGCCAGGATCTTCATGCCCTCGGCCAGCGTGTCGCTGTCGCTGAGGAGCTGGAGGATGTTGATGTATTTTAGGTTGACCACCGGGAACGAGAGGACCGGGATGGCCTTCTTGACCGGGTTGCTGATGACGTCCTGTTTCCACTTCAACATGTCCATAGCGGGAAACCCTCCAAACGTTTGATGGTCCATCAACGGCGCGTTACTGTTCAGCCACAGTATAATATCAGCTTTTCGCGCTTGTCAATATCGCATTTGGCGCGCGCCGCGCCGCCGCTTTTTCGCGCGCGCCCCGCCGCGCCGCCGCCCGATGGGCCCGCGCGCCGCCGCCCGTT
>URSN01000053.1 GCA_900550525.1 uncultured Eubacteriales bacterium | reverse complement strand
CGCGTGCGCGTCTGTACCGGGCATATCGGTAGGATTGCCGGCGTGCATAGGGCCGGTATCCTTGGTGTCGAGTTCGCCGTTTGTGTGCTGGGTGTTGCCGGGTAGGGGGGGGTGCTTCTGTTTCTGTTTTTTTTTGCCTTGCTTGTTCGGGTTTGGGGGGTTCTTGTGTATTTTTGGTGGGGGCTGCTCCCTCTTTTTTGGGTTCCCGCCCCCGTTTTTTTCACGGCTTCGGGCCGCTCCCCCGCCGCAGCGGGCGGCCGCGCCCCGCTATGGCCGGCTGTCGGGCCGCAAAAACGGCGCGGCCTTCCCCTCCGCGCACAGCAGCCCGTAGCGGCCGGGGCGGCGGTAGGCGTCGCCATGCACCTCGCGCGCGCGGTACGCGCGCAGCCGCTCCAGATCGAGCGCGGCAAGGTACACGCCCTCCTCCCCGCCCGCCAGCAGGATGCAGGTGTCGCGCGATTCCGCCGCGCCGGGCGGGTAGGCCACGCCGTCAACCACGCTGGAGCGGCCGTTGCAGTCCGGCACGCCGGCGGGATAGTTGCAGGTGGCGACGGCGAGCATGTTCTCAAACGCACGGGCGCGCAGCTGCGAAAGGCGGTTGATCTCCATCGGGCAGGCGTTGGGGACGAGGATGAGCTCCGCCCCCTTGCGCATCAGGATGCGCGCGCTCTCGGGGAACTCCCGGTCAAAACAGATCATCGCGCCGAGCTGCACCTGTCCGCAGGCGGTGTCCAGCGGCGCGACGTAGAAATCCTCCCCGGGCGTGAGCGCCCGCTCCGCGTCAAAATCGCAGGTGTGCACCTTGGCGTAGACGAGGCGGCGGCTGCCGTGCCGGTCGAACAGCACGAGCGTGTTGCGCGGCGCCGGGGCGTGCCGCTCCAGCAGCGTGACGGCGATGGCCATGTCGAGCTGCGCGGCCAGGCGGCCGAACGCGGATACGAACGGGCCGTCCGGCGCGACGGCCTCCGCCGTCCACTGCGCCGCGGGCCGGCCGGCGATGCGGTAGCCGTTGCTCCACATCTCGGGAAACAGCGCGATGTCCGCGCCCATCGCCTTTGCCCTGCGGCAGCAGGCGAGCCCCTTTTCCAGGTTCTCCGCCTCCGTGCCGCACGGGGCGATTTGCAGCAGGGCGATCCTGAGCGGTCTCATCTCACTCCTCCTCCCGCCGCGCCACTCATCCGGCACGCTCCGCCCGGCGCCGGCGCAGGCGGCGCAGGCCGCGCCGCACGAGCGCAAAGAGGAACAGCCCGGCCGCGGAGCCGATCACATCGACGGCCACGTCCCCCACGCGCCCGGCACGCCCGGGCACGAACAGCTGGTGGCACTCGTCCAGCGCGGCCGCCAGCACGGCGCACACCAGCGCCGCGCGCACCGGATGCGGCACGCCGCTTGCCTGCTACCAGAGCGACACCAGGCAGGCGAGCACGGCGTATTCGGCCATGTGCGCGCCCTTGCGCAGCAGCGGCTCGAGCGCGGCGTGCGCGCGCGCGTCCGCCCCCGGCAGCAGCCATGCGGCGAGCCGCCCGGAGACGCCGCTGCTCTGCTCTCCCGTCTGGGCGGACATGCGCCAGATGAGCAAAAGCCAGATCGCCGTGATCGTCCACAGCAGCGCGGCGAACAGCCGCCTGCGCACCGCTTCCGTCATGCCAAGCCCCCTTGTGCAATATGATGTACCAGTATAGCACATTCTTCGCGCAGGGGGAACGGGGGTGGGCCGGCTGGAAACGGTCGTATCGCGGCTGCTGTTGCTGGCGGGAGCGTATTTCACGGTCAAAACGCGCTTTGTGCAGGTGCGGCGCTTCCTGCCGTCGGTCAGGGCGTTCTTTTGCGGCGGCGCGGAAAACGGGCGGACGGTATCGCCGTTCGAGGCGGCGGCCACGTCGCTGGCGGCGCCCATCGGCACGGGCAATATCGCGGGCACGGCCGGCGCGCTGCTGCTGGGCGGGCCGGGCGCGATCTTCTGGATGTGGGTGAGCGCGCTGCTGGGCATGGCGCTCAAATACGCCGAGATCCTGTATGCGATGCGCTTTCGCCGCCGCGCGGCGGGCGGCGGCTTTGCGGGCGGGCCGATGTGCTACATCGAGCGCGGGCTGCCGGCGCGCTGGCATTTCCTCGCGCCCGCGTTCGCCCTGTGCGCGGCGCTGGCGGCGCTGGGCATGGGCAACATGGCGCAGGTCAACACGGTGGCCGAATCGGTGGTGACGGCGGCGCGCGCGCTCGCGGGCGGCCTGTCGGACCGGGCGGCGCGGCGCATCGCCCTCCTCACGGGCGTGGCCGTGGCGCTGCTGATCGGGCGCGCGGTGCTGGGCGGCAGCAAGCGCGTGGGCCGCGCGGCGGCGCTGCTGGTGCCCCTGATGAGCGTGCTGTACATCGGCGGCGCGGCGGTCGTGCTGCTCGGGCGGACGGAGGCGGTCGGCCCGGCGCTCCTTGCCATCGTGCGCGGCGCCTTCTCGCCGGAGGCGGCGCTGGGCGGCGCGGCCGGGATCACGCTCGATCAGGCGTTCCGCGTGGGCGTCGCGCGCGGCGTGTTCACGCACGAGGCCGGGCTGGGCACGGCGGCCATCGCGCATGCGGCGGCGGACGGCGCCGCGCCGGAGCGGCAGGCGCTCTACGGCATCTTCGAGGTGTTTCTGGATACGGTCGTGATGTGCACGCTGACGGCGCTCGTCGTGCTCGTGTCCGGCGTGCCGCTCGACTTTGGCAGCGACGCGGCCGCCGGGTCGATCGTTGCGGCGGCGTTCGCCACGCGCTTTGGCGGCATGGGCGCAAGCCTGCTGCTGGCGCTGCTGCTGCTGTTGTTCGCTTTCTCGAGCATGCTGAGCTTCTCGCTCTACGGCGCGCAGTGCGCCGCCTACCTGTTCGGCCCGCGCGCGGTGCGCCCGTACCTGGCGGCGTACATGGGGCTGTGCGTGCTCGGCGCGGTGGCGCCGCTCGCGCTGGCGTGGCGCGTCTCGGAGGTGCTGAACATGTGCATGGCCTTGCCGAACCTGCTCGCGCTCGTGCTGCTGTCGCGTCAACAGACAAAGCGCCCGCCGGAGAGATCCTCCGGCGGGCGCGGCGCGGCGCTCTGATCAGAATTTGAACGAGGTGAAGCCCTCGCCGTCCTTGGCGTACTTGGCCACGCCGTGCTCGATGTAGAACGCGGTGAACCCGCCGTCCTCCGGCGTGGCGTAGCGCGCCTGCACGCCGGGGTCCATCGCCGCATAGACGGCGGCGCGCTCCGCCGCGTCCGTCACGACGACGGCCGTGCCGCTCACGCGCACGGTATAGCCGTTCCCCTGGCAGGCATAGGCCACCTTCGGGTTGGCCATCATCTGACGGTAGACGGCCTTCTCGCTGGAGGTGGTGAAGTACAGGCGGCCGTCCTTTTCGTACTGGAATTCCCAGCCGCGCAGGTCCGGGAAGCCCGCCTCGTCGACGGTCGCAAAATAGCCGTGGGCATACTTGCCCATGAGCTCAGCCAGTTTCTTGATATCCATGTGTTCAGCTCCTCGCTTGATTCTATGCAAAGCGCCTCCGCAAGCAGAGGCGCGTGCATGACGGTTGGTTTGCTCTCCCGCGCGCGGGTCAGTCCTCGCTCTCGTCGGCCTTGAAGCCCTGGAACAGGTCCGCAAGGGACGTGGTCGTCGCCTGCACCGGGGGCAGCTCGTAGTCGCCGTCCTCGCTGCTGCGGCGGCGGCGGTCGCTGCGCTCGCTCCTGCGCTCGCCCATGTCGGCCTGCGCGGCGCTGCGGGCGCTGCGCTCGCGGCGCTGCGCCTGCTGCTCGCGGTCGCGCTGGCGCTGCTCCTGGCGCTCCTGATGCTGGCGCTCGCGCTCGGCGTGCAGCTGCTCGGCCACCTCGGGCTGCTCCTCCAGGATCGCCTCGCGGCGGCTCAGGCTGATGCGCTTGGCCTCGGTGTTCACATCGAGCACCTTGCAGCGCACGATGTCGCCCACCTTGAGCTCATCCTCCACCTTGGCGATGCGGCGCACGCCGACCTGCGAGATGTGGATGAGACCATCGATCGTGGACTCGAGCGCGACGAACGCGCCGAACGGCACGATGCGCACCACCTTGCCCTCCACGATGGAGCCGACCGGGTATTTCTTATCCGCCATGGACCAGGGCTTGGGCTGGAGCTGCTTGTAGCCCAGCGACACGCGCTCCTTCTCCACGTCCACGTTGAGGATGAGCACCTCGATCTCCTGGCCGATGGTGAACACATCCGACGTGTGCTTGACGCGGCCCCAGGCGGCGTCGGTCACGTGCACGAGGCCGTCGATGCCGCCGATGTCGACGAACGCGCCGAAATCGGTGATGCGGCGCACGACGCCCTTGACCTTGCTGCCGACCACGAGCGACTCCCACTTGGCGCGCTTGGCGGCGGCGGCCTCAGCCAGCAGCACCTGCTTTTGCGAGGCGACGATGCGCTTGCGCTGCTTGTCGATCTCCAGCACCTTCAGGCGCATGGGCTTGCCCACAAAGTCGTTCAGGTTCTCGATGTATTTGTTGGAGACCTGCGACGCGGGCACGAACGCGCGGATGCCGTTGATGTCGGCGATGATGCCGCCCTTGACGGCCTCCTTGGCCACGGCGTCGAACACGCGCTCCTCGATGCCCTCCTCGGCCATGAGCTGGTCCCAGAGCTTGCGGCTCTCCACGTTCTTGTGGGAGAGGAGCACGTTGCCCTCGCCGTCGTTGACCTTGAGCACCTCGACCTCGATCTCGTCGCCCACCTTGAGCTGCGCGGACGGGTCCGCATCCGGATCGGAGGAATACTCGTTCTTGGGGATGACGCCGTCGGACTTGTAACCGACGTTGACATACACTTCGCCGTCCACGATCTGCAGCACGGTGCCCTTGATGATCTGCCCGTTGCGGATGCGCGTCAGGGTCTTTTCAAACGCCTCAGCGAACTCGGAAGATTCCTCCGCCTTATCAGCCGCAGGCTGCTCTGCTTCGGCCGGCGCTGCGGGCTCGGCAGCGGGTTCGGCCTGAGCGGGCTGCGCCTCGCTCTCCGGCTCCGCCGCGGGTTCGGCTGCCACAGGCGCTTCGGCTGCCGCGGGTTCGGCCGGCGCTGCCGCCGTTTCGGCTGCTGCGGGCTCGGCTGCCGCCGCCTCGGCGACGGGTTCAGTGGGTACGGCGATTTCCCCTGCGGGCGCTTCCGCTTCGATGGTTTCGATCGTCGTCGTTTCCAGTTCGCTCATTCGTTGTACAACCTCCCTAATCATCCAGTCCGGCGTCGATGCGCCCGCGACCATACCTATTATATCATCGGATTGCAAATTGGCAAGAAAAAGTTTATCGATATCCTCCACCATTTCGGCGTTTTCACACAGATTTTTTGCGATGGCGGCCAGCCCGGCCGTATTGGCGCTCGTGCGGGAGCCCAGCACGAACATCCGCGTGCTGCGCGCGGCGATCAGTTCCGTCTCGCGGCGGCGCAGGCGCGTGGTGTCGCAGATGGTGTCGTGCACCGTGAGCACGTCCATGCGCGCCCGCACGGCGGCGGCGATTTCGGCGTACCGCTCGCGGCCGAGCGTCGTCTGCGCCACAAGGCACGCCCGCTCGAGCCGGGGCAGCGCGGCGGCGTCCTCCGGCCGCTCGAGCACGTACGCTCCGGCGCGCGCATAGCCGCGGATGCCCACAACCTCCGGGTGCGACCCGCTGCCGGCGATGAGCGCGGCGACGCCCTGCGCGGCCGCCTGCGCCACGAGGCGGTGGATGCGCTTGACGAACGGGCAGGTGGCGTCCGCCACGGTCACGCCGCGCGCCCGGCAGGCCGCCTCCACCTCCGGCGGCACGCCGTGGGCGCGAAGGATGAGCGTATCGCCCGGGCCGAGTGCGGACGGGTCCTCCACGGCCGTCACGCCGCGCGCGGCCAGCGCGCGCAGCACCTGCTCGTTGTGGATGAGCCGGCCGCAGGTATAGACGCGCCGGCCCGGCAGGGCCGAGAGGCGCTCGGCCATCTCCACCGCGCGCCGCACGCCGAAGCAGAAGCCGCTGTGCCCGCCCAACAGGATGCGCATATCCTACGCCTCCAGCTGCAGGCGCAGCTGCTGGAGCTTGTCGGCGATGGCCTGCGTCACCACGTCCACGGAGCGGCCCTTGTGCGCGGCGGCGATGGCCGCGGCGGCCATCGGCTCGCCGACGATCATGTTCACGCGCAGCTTGCGGTAGGTGCGCGGGTCGGAATACACCGGCAGGATGGGCACGTTGCAGCGCAGCGCGAGAAACGCCGCGCCGCGCTCGAGCTCGTCCAGCTCGCCCGTGACGGAGCGCCGCCCCTCCGGGAAGATGCCGAACACCTTGCCCTTTTGCAGCACGGCCATCGCCTGCTTGAGCGAGGCCATGTCCGCGTGCTTGCGGTTGACCGGAAAGGCGTACAGCCCGCGCATGAGCACAAAGCGCGCCGCGGGGTTTTGAAACAGCTCCTGCTTGGCCATGAAATGCACCACGCGCGGGCTGATCAGCGCGATGAGGATCGGGTCGGACAGGGCCCAGTGGTTGCTCACCACGATCGCGCCGCCGCGCCGCCACAGGTGCCGCAGCCCCCGCACGCGCGGGCGCATCAGCAGCAGGAAAAACGGCGAGAGCAGCACCTTTGCCAGCAGATACAGCATCAGCCGCCCTCCCCCGGCGCGCGCACGCAGCGCAGGACCTCGTCGGTGACCTCGTCGACCGTCATGCCGGTGGTGTCGATGAGATGCGCGTCCTCCGCGCGCCTGAGCGGCATGAAGGCGCGGTGGCTGTCGTTGTAGTCGCGCTGCGCGATCTCCTGCGCGACCTGTTCGAGCGTGCGCCCCCCGTCCGTGCCGCGTGCCTGCATCTCCAGCAGGCGCCGCCGCGCGCGCTCCTGCACGGTGGCGGTGAGGTAAAACTTGTAGGGCGTATCCCGCAGCACGTTCGTGCCGATGTCGCGCCCGTCCATGACCACGTCGTATTCGCGCGCGACCTGCCGCTGCAATTCCGTCATCCACAGGCGCACCGCGCGGTGCGCCGACACGGCTGACGCGCCCATGGCCAGCTCCGGCGCGCGCAGCAGGCCGGTGACGTCCTCCCGCAGCAGCAGCACGCGCTGCTCCTCCCCCTCGTAGCGCACGGAGACGTCCGCGCCGGGCAGCGCCGCCTCCACCGCGCGCTCGTCGCCCGGCTCCACGCCGCGGCGCAGGCAGTAGAGCGCTGCGGCGCGGTACATGGCCCCGGTGTCCAGATAGCGCGCGCCGAGCCGTTTGGCCACGGCCCGCGCGACCGTGCTCTTGCCCGCGCCCGCGGGCCCGTCGATGGCGATATTCAACCGTTGCTGCATACGCTCCTCCCGGCCAACGCGCCGGTTGACCATGCGATCTGAAGATTATAGCCGCCCGTGACGGCGTCGGTATCGAGCAGCTCGCCCGCAAAATACAGCCCCGCGACGCGGCGCGACGCCATGCTGCCCGGCAGCACCTCGCGCACGGATACGCCGCCGCGCGTGACGATGGCCTCCTCAACCGGGCGCGCGCCGGCGACGGTCAGCGGCAGCGCCTTGAGCGCCGCGCCGACGGCCTGCCGCTCGCCCCGCGTCAGCGCGGCGGCGGGCTTGTCCGCATCCACGCCCGCCACGGCGAGCACGCTCAGCAGCAGCCGCTCCGGCAGCAGCGCGGGCAGCGCGCCGCGCAGCCGGCGCTGGCGGTTCTGCTCCAGGTCGCGCAGCAGGCGCGCGTCCAGCCGCTGCGCGTCCAGCCCCGGCTTGAGATCGATCGAGAGCGCGGCGCCCGCCGGGTCGTCCGCAAGGCGCGACGAGAGCGCCAGCACGAGCGGGCCGGATACGCCAAAGTGCGTGAACAGCAGCTCCCCCGGCTCCGAACGGTGCAGCGTGCGGCCGCCGCGCGCCGCGCTGAGCACGACGTTTTTGAGCGTCAGCCCCGCGAGCGCGGCCGGCCACGCCTCCCGCGTCACAAGCGGCGTGAGCACGCCGCGCGGCGGCTCGACCGTATGCCCGCACGCGGCGGCAAAGCGGTAGCCGTCGCCGGTGGAGCCGGTCTGCGGATAGCTGCATCCGCCCGTGGCCAGGACGGCCGCCTCGCACGGCAGCTCGCCCGCCTCCGTCTGCACGGCGCGCACGGCCCCGCCCGAAACGGCGATCCCCGTCACGCGCGTGTGAAGGCGCACCTCGGCGCCGCTTTCACGCACATACCGCTCCACGGCGCGCAGCACGTCGCTCGACTTGTCCGACGCGGGGAACACGCGCCCGCCCCGCTCCACCTTGAGCGGCACGCCGAGGCCCTCCAGCAGGGCCATCATGTCGCGGTTGTCGAACGCGGCGAACGCGCTGTAGAGAAAGCGCGGGTTGCGCGGCACCGCCTCGAAAAATCCCTCGCGCGCGCAGGCGTTGGTCACGTTGCAGCGGCCCTTGCCGGTGAGGTAGAGCTTTTTGCCGAGCTTCTCGTTCTGCTCGAGCAGCACGGTCCGGCAGCCGCGGCGCGCCGCTTCCGCAGCGGCCATCATGCCGGCGGGGCCGCCGCCGACGACGGCGACGGTCACGGCCTGCCGTGCGCCGCGTCCTCCGCGGCGCCGCGGCGCGGCTCGGTCATGTACACGCCCTCCTCGCTCCAGATCTGCTCGAGCTGCCCCAGGTGGCGGAACGCCTCGTCCTTGCGCGCAAGGCCCACGGCCGTGATGATCGCGTTGATGAGCGAGAGCGGCGCCACGAGCGAATCGGCAAAGCTGGCCATGTTGCTGCGCGCGCAGAGCACATAGTCGGCATACTGGGCCGAGGGGGAGTTGGGCACGTCGGTCAGCGTGACGACCGTCGCGCCGCGCTGCTTGGCGTAGCGCATGGCGTCCACGGTGCGCGCGCTGTAGCGCGGGAAGCTGATGCCGATGCACACGTCCTCCGGCCCGAGGCGGATCATGCGCTCGTAGATGTCCTGCACCGCGCCGTTGACGAACATCACGTTGTCGCACACATAGTCGAGATAATAGGTCAGAAACTGCGCCAGCGACATGGCGCTGCGGATGCCCAGCACATAGATGCGCCGCGCGCCCAGCAGCGCGTTGATCGCGGCGTGAAAGCCCTCGTTGTCGATCATGTCGATCGTGGCGCGGATGTTGTTCATATCGTCGGTGAGCACGCGGCGCAGGATATCGTTCTGCGGCATGGACGCCGCCAGGCGGATGCGCTGCACGCTCGTGAGCCGGTGGCGGATGAGCTCCTGCAGCGCCTCCTGCAGCGCCGGATACCCGTCCAGCCCGATGGCGTAGGCAAAGCGCACCACGGTCGATTCGCTCACGCCGACCGTCTCGCCCAGCCGCGCCGCGGTCATGAACGCCGCGTCGTCATAGGAATTCATGATGTATTCCGCTATGCGCTTCTGCCCCTTGGAGAACCGCTGATAGCTGTCCGCGATCACGTCGAGCAGACCCTCCATGCTTCCCCCTCCTTGCCGTTTCATCGTCGCTACCTCAGCAGGCCGTCCGGGTCGAAGCCGCCCAGGACCGCCCGGTCCGTCAGGTCGTAGGTGAGCGGGGTGCACACGGCGTACCCCTCGCGCGTCCATCGCTCGTCCACGTCCTCTTCCTCATACACGTCGAGCTTGCCGCCGCCCGGCGCCCAGTAATACGTGCCGCCATAGGGGTCCTTCCGCTCGGCAAAGCGCAGCGGATAGCGCGTGACGGCCAGCGGCGCGCAGCGCACGCCGCGCAGCCCGTCCAGCGGCAGGTCCGGCACGTTGATGTTGAGCACCACGCCAAAGGGCAGCGGGCTCTGCACGAGCCGCTCCGCCGCGCGCAGCGCCACATGCGCGGCCGTGTCGAAATGCGCCGCGTCCATCCGGCAGCAGGACACCGCCACGGCCGGATATCCCAGCAGCGCCGCCTCGTGCGCGGCGGCCACGGTGCCGGAATACAGCGTATCCGTGCCGAGGTTGGCCCCGTGGTTCACGCCGGAGAGCACCGCGTCCGGCGCGGGGAACAGGTTGCCCAGCGCCAGGCGCACGCAGTCCACCGGCGTGCCGCTCACCGCGTAGGCCGGCACGTCCGGCGCGGCCGGGAGCGTCACGCGCTCGGCCCGCAGCGGCTCATGCAGCGTCATCGAGCGGCTCGCCGCGCTGCGCTGCCGGTGCGGCGCGGCGACGTACACCTCGTGCCCGGCGCCGGCAAGCGCCTTCACCAGCGCGCCGATGCCGGCGGCCAGATACCCATCGTCGTTGCTGACAAGCAGTTTCATGCAGCTTCTCCGTCAAAAAGTAGGACTATAGTCTATCATACCGCGCCCCAAAAAGCAATTCATGCAGGAAATCTTTTCGTTCCCTGCATGAATGACCACTATCCCCTGTGTCCGCTCAGAGCAGGCTGCCCAAGATATGGACGACCAGCGACACCGCGTAGGCGACGAGGATCTGATAGGCGGCGGTGAACCACATGTATTTCGCGCTGCCCAGCTCGCGCCGCATGGTCGCCACCGCGGCCATGCACGGCACATACAGCAGCACGAACACGAGGAAGCAGTACGCCGACAGCGGCGAGAACAGGCCGGCAAGCGCATCCGTGAGCGCATCGCCCGTGGCGCCAAGGAACATCGAGAGCGAGGAGTTCACCGCTTCCTTGGCCACAAGGCCCGAGAGCAGCGCCACCGACGCCTGCCACGTGCCAAAGCCCAGCGGGCCGAACACCGGCGCGATCCACCCGCCGACCACGCCGAGGATGCTGCGCTCGGTCTCGGCGGTCATCTCGAGCGTTGGCGTGAAGCGCATGAGGAACCACAGCACCACGCTCATCAGCAGGATGATCGTGCCCGCCTTCTCGAGGAAATGGCCGACGCGCTCGCCCACGTGCAGCAGGGTGTTCTTCATCGACGGCCAGCGGTAGGGCGGCAGCTCCAGCACGAACGCCGCGTTGTTGCTGCGAAACAGCGTCCTGCGGAACAGGATGCCCGTCAAAATGCCGACCACGATGCCCAGCACGTACAGGCTCAGCACGACGAGCCCGCGGTATTCGTCAAAAAACGCCGAGGCGATCAGCCCGTACACCGGGAGCTTGGCCGAGCAGGAGACGAACGGCAGCAGCATGATGGTCATGCGGCGGTCGTTCTCGTTCTCCATCGTGCGCGCGGCCATGGCCGCCGGCACCGTGCAGCCAAAGCCCATCAGCATCGGGATGAAGGACTTGCCCGACAGGCCGAAGCGCTTGAGCGCGCGGTCCATCAGGAACGCCGTGCGCGAGAGGTAGCCGCTGTCCTCCAGCATGGACAGGCAGAAGAACAGCAGCGCGATCTGCGGCAAAAACACGAGCACCGCGCCCACGCCGGTGATCACCCCGTCGCACAGGAGGCTGACCAGCCACGGCGCAGCCCCCGCCCCCACGCACAGCCCCAGCACCCCGGGCAGGAACAGCCCGATCACGAGCGTATCCACCCCGTCGGAGAGCCAGGCGCCCAGCGTATCGAACGTGAGCAGGAAGATCGCGCCCATGATGAGCAGGAAGATCGGCAGGCCGGCCCATTTGTTCGTCAGCACCGCGTCGATGCGGTCGGTCAGGTCGCGCCCCGCGCCGCGGCGCGAAACGGCCTGCGCGCACACGCGCGTGATGTAGCGGTAGCGGCTGTCGGCCACGCGCGCCTCCCCGTCGCCGGGCAGGCCGTCGCCGACGTAACCGGCCACGGCTTTGTCCACGGCCGCCGCCTGTTCGTCCGTCAGATGCAGCTGCTCGCGCACCATCGCGTCGCCCTCGAGGAGCTTGATCTCCGCCCAGTGCGCCGGCAGGCCCGCGCGCGCCGGCGCGTCGCCCAGGATCTCGCCGATGCGGTGGTGCGCCGCGTGCGTGCGCGCGTCGTACAGGTCGTCCGGCTCGATGCAGAAGCCCGCGTGCAGCTGCTCGTGCGAGAGCGCCAGCAGATCGGCGCTTTCGCGCAGCAGGTCGTCCACGCCCTCGCCGGTGCGCGCGACGATGGGCATGACCGGCACGCCCAGCTCGCGCGAGAGGCGCGCGCAGTCGATCGTCACGCCCAGGCGCGCGACCTCGTCCATCATGTTGAGCGCGATGACCATCGGCCGCTCCAGCTCCATCAGCTGCACGGTCAGGTACAGGTTGCGCTCCAGGTTGGTCGCGTCCACGATGTTGATGACCGCGTCGGGCTTCTCCTCGATGACGAAGTTGCGCGCGACGATCTCCTCCATCGAATAGGGCGAGAGCGAGTAGATGCCCGGCAGGTCCACCACGGTGATGTCGTGCCCGTAGGCGTGCAGGCGGCGCTCCTTCTTCTCGACCGTGACGCCCGGCCAGTTGCCCACGTATTCGCGCGCGCCGGTGAGCGCGTTGAACAGCGTCGTCTTGCCGCTGTTGGGGTTGCCCACCAGCGCGTACTTGACCGGCTGCCCGTCCACCTACGGCGCGGCC
>URSN01000052.1 GCA_900550525.1 uncultured Eubacteriales bacterium | reverse complement strand
CTCCATTGTGCCGTCTCCCTTGTTCACTACCCCGCCCTGCTCCGTCGCCGGCTGGCACGCCGAGAGCGGCTGCAGCACGGCGAGCAGGGCGCACAGGATGCACAGCGTTCGTTTCATGGATGCTCCTTTCTCAGGCGGGATGTGGGCGGCGCGCCGTTTCCAAAGCACGGCCGCATGCACCGTCCGGCGGCCGGGCGGGGCGGTTCAGCGCATCTTCATCATGCGGGAGAACTTGCCGACGATGATGACGGCGACGAGCACGGCGATGATGGCGATGCCGAACAGGAGCGACACCCACCACTGCGAGAGCGTCTCCTGCTCCTTTGCCTCCTCCTCCAGCTTCTCCTGCTCCTCGTCCGTGATCTTCACCGGCTCCAGAATCTCCATCGACAGGTCCATGCTCTCCCAGTATGCGCGCCCCGTCGCATCCTCGTACGTCAGCTCGCACATCCCGTACGTCGTGCCGTATTTCTCCGGCCCGTCGAGCATCGTCGCAAAGACCTCCATCATCTTGTCCGCGCTCTCCTGCGGCCCCAGGTTCCCCAGATACGCCGTCGCCGCGATCAGCCCCGGCACGCTCAGCGTGAAGCGCACGTTGTACACCGTCGCCGTCCCCGGGTTGTACGCGCTCACCGGGAGGCTGAACGAGTCCCCCGACGTCGCGCTCTCCGGCAGCTTCACCGCGTCGTACTCCAGCGCAGCCTCCTGCTCCACCGTGAAGCGGAACACCGCGTTCTCCGTATACGCGCTGTTGTCCGGCCCCTCGTAGTTGAGCTGGATCGTCATCGTGTGCATGCCGCCCACCGCATGCGGCAGCACCTGCAGCTCAAACGAGAACGGCGTCTCATCCCCGCTCGCCAGGGCGCGCACATACTGCGCCGAGAACGCGTTGAGCAGCACGATGTTCGCATCGTCGCTCACGATCGTCGCGCGGATGTTGTTCGCCGTCCGCCGCCCCACGTTCTTTGCCGTCAGGTTCACCTGCACCGTATCGCCGGCCTTGAGCGTCGAGGCGCTGAGCGTGCACGTCGTCACCATCAGCACCGGCTTGGACGCCGTCGGCCCGCTGCTGCCGCCGCCGGTCGATTCCTTCGGCGGGTCCTGCCCGTCCGTGATGGTCACATACGTCGTAAACTCCTCGCGCAGCTCGTTGCCCGCCGTGTCGTACGCCTCCACGGTGATGACCACCGGGTACACGCCGTTGATGCGGCTGCTGCTGAGCGCCAAGTCGAAGCGGACGTAATACGCCTGCGCCTGCTCCTTGCCGCCGTTGACCGGCTGCGTGGAGAGCGGCACGACCTGCTGGTAATTGCCGAACACGAACGGGGAGCCGCTCGGGCTGCCGAGGTTGGGCATGGCCACAAGGCTGTCCCCTGCGAGCCGCGCGCTGCATTGCAGCGGCAGGATGATCGTCGCCTTGCCGCCGGAGACGGTGGGCGCGTATCCCTGCGCATACGTGGCAGCCATGCCGCTGTACAGGTTCTGGCTGTCGATGCGCAGCGCGGCGGCGGGCGCGGGCGTATCCGGCGGCGGCGTGTTCACCTCCACCGTCACGACCGGGCCGGCCGGCGTAGCCGTCGCCGCGGGCGGCGGCGTTTCGGCGACCGGCGTTTCACCGGCCGAAGCGTCGCCCGTCCCGCCGGGCTGCGGCTGCGGCGCGCTCCCCACGGGCTGCGGCGCGCCGCCCGCGTCCCCCTCGTCCGCCAGCGCGGCCGCCGGCAGCCATGCCGTAAGCGTCAGCAGCGCCGCAAGCAGCAGCGCCAGGCTCCGGTAGCTCATCTTCATCGTTCCTTTCCTCCCGTCACTTTCGTTTGGTTCCTATATCCCCCTCCGCCGCGCGGCGGGCCGTCAGTACCCGACGGCGGGGTCGTACACGCTGCCGTCCACGGCGTTGAGGATGAGATAGCTGTAGCCCGGCATTTCGCTGACGTACTCGTTGTTCTCGTTGAGCGGATAGCCTCCCGGCTCCGGCCCCGCGTATTGCAGCACCGTCCTGCCGAAAAACGTCCACGCCGGCACCATGACCCATTCCTCCACGCTCCCGCGCTGCAGCGCCCGCACCATCCCCAGCTCGATCCGGTCGATGTACAGCGTCTTTTTGATCACTGAATCGGTTTCCTCCACCGCGGGCGTGGCGCTGTAGAGAATCTGGTCGCAGAACCGCTCCACGACCTGCTCAAACGGCATCAGCGTCACGTTCTCGTTGAGCGTGCGCCCCAGCTCGCTCGGCGCGCTCCAGTACATGTAGTTCACGCCCGAATCGCGGATATCCATCTCGATGGATTCCTGTGGATAATAGGGCGCATAGCGCTCCCTCCCGTCCGAGCCGATCCCGTCGTAGTGCTCCTCCCGGTAGGTGGCGGGCACGCCCGCAACGTTGCGCGTGAACTGGATCTGGTAGCACTGCGACCATTCCTCCATCGGTTTGTGATTTTCACTGCCGCGCGGATGGCAATATCCCGCGACGATCAACGCCGGAGCAAAGTCCGTCTCCCCCAGCTGCGCGAGATAATCCAGCCCGATCTGCACCGCCTCCTCTGCGCTGATCGTGACGTCGTTCAGGTCCGTCAGGTCGCTGTCCATGTCGAAATTGAATGGCAGTCCCACTCCATCGTCCAGATTGTTGAACTCAACAATCCCCCACGCCCCCCCGGTCACGCTCAGATAGGTCTCCCGTTGCTTGCCCGACTCGACCGCGCCGCGAAATTCCGATGCCGTCCGGAAGGCGGCGTCGCTCATGTCGACCTCCCGCGGCTCGAACGTGTCCGGCGCCTCCTGATACAGCGTCTCCCACGCCTCGAGCAGCTCCCGCCATTCCTTCTCCGCCGCGGCGCGCGTCTGCTCGTCCGCCCCGGCGGGCAGATAGGCATCCGGGTTGGCCAGCTGCTGCTGCAGCAGGGTGATCTCGCCCTCGATCTGTTCCTTGGTGGTGGGCACCTCGTTCTGGTAGGTATGGATCGTCTTGCCGTCCGCCATTTTGTACATCATGTCCCGCGCCCAGTCCGCAGTGATGGTGCGCAGCACGACCTCGACGATGGGGTACCGCTCCACATCCGGCACGCACACCTCCGCATCCACCACGACCTGAAACGTTTCCGTGCCGAACGGGTCGAGCCGCAGCGTCTCCGGCGCTTCGTACCGCGCGGGCGGGAGCGCCTCCGCCGCGATCGCCTCCTCCAGCGTCCCGTCCCCCTTGTTCACCACCGGCTCCTCCTCCGGCGTCGGCTGGCAGGCCGCAAGCAGCGCGGCGAGCGTGAGCAGCAGCGCGCGGATTCGGCTCTTTCTGCACATCGGTTTGCTCCTTTCTGCCGGATCGCCGGCTCCGTCCCCCGCTGCGGCGCGGCCGCCGCAGCCTTTACTCCTTGACCATGGTCATGACGCCCGCGTCCATCTCGCACACGGTGTCGCACAGCTCCTCGATGTCCTGGATGTTGTGGCTCGCCAGCAGGATCGTGCGCCCGTCCGTCGCCAGCGACCGGAACAGCGCGCGCATCTCCGCCACGCCGTATTTGTCCAGACCGTTCATCGGCTCGTCGAGAATCAGCAGCGACGGCCGCTCCATGATCGCCTGCGCGATGCCCAGCCGCTGCCGCATGCCCAGCGAATACTTGCCCACCGGCTTTGCCGAGAGCGGGTCCAGCCCCACCTGCCGGATCGTATCCGCCACCTCCTTTAGCCCGATCTTCCGCTTCAGGCCCGCGAGGATCTCGAGATTCTTCAGCCCCGACAGCTGCGGCAGAAACCCCGGCGACTCGATGATGATCCCGATGTCCGGCGGAAAGTCCACCTCCACGCCGATCTGCTTCCCGTCCACGTGCACCGTCCCCGCCGTCGGCTGCAAAAAGCCGCAGATGCACTTGAACATCACCGTCTTGCCCGAGCCGTTGTTCCCCACCACCCCGTGGATCTTCCCCCGCTCAAAGCCGCGCGTCACGCCCTTGAGCACCGTATCCTGCCCGAACGCCTTGGTCAGATTGTCCAGCTCGATCGCATTGTCCGCCATAGTTTCCTCCTTTATCGGTTCTGTCGCCGTATCCCGGCCCTCTCGTCCGCCGCCGCGTCAGGACGTCAGCTGCATGAGCGTCTCCATGTCCATGCGCGGCTCCACATATGCGCCGGTGCGCGCATCGAGGTAGAGGACGTGCTCCAGCGGGTCGGCGTCCTCGCCGTAGTGCTCCAGATAATCAAAGCGCCACAGCGGCACGCTCTGCCCCACGTCCCGCTCGTCCCGCAGCTGGATGCACCCGCGCACGAGCGAGATGCGCGTCACCTCAATCCTGGTTCGTATCTCCCCCGCGTCCGTCTGTCCGCCGCCGGGCAGTCCGTCGGCGGCATACAGGTAGAGCAGCTGCTGCTCCGCCCGCTCCAACATCTGCTCAAACGGCAGCAGCGCCGCGTCCTCCTCCAGCACCTCGCCAAACGCGACCGGCTCGATCCAGTCGATCTGCGCGACCCCCTCTTCGTCCACAAAAACGTACAGCCACGAGATGTCCCAGGGCGCGACGACGGACGGCGGCACGGTCTCGCTGGCCGTATAGCCCTCCGGCGGCACGCTTGCCAGCCCCCCGTACCCCGGCGTGAAGGTAAACATATATCCGACGCGGAGCGGCACGCCGCCATATCGGACGACCATGCGCTCCGTCTTGCTCAGCAGCATGGCGTCCGTCAGGCCGAGCTGCGCCAGCACTTCCTCCGCCGCCGCCTGCGCCTCGTCCTTCCCGACGGATGGCGCCGGGAAACGCTCAAACTCCTGCGCCGTATAGATGCTTTCAGGACGCACGACATGATTGCGCGTTCTGAAGTAGACGAACGTTTGCGGGCCAAGGTGGAAAGAGGAAACGGCTTCCTCCGGCCCGCGCACCGCGCAGACCATGGCATAGGTCGCCGGCAGCTCTTCGCTCCAGTCGAACGGAACCCGCTCCTCGGTCAGCGGCGCGGTCGGGATCGTCTCGTCGAGCCACTTCAGCTTGATCTGCGCATCCTCGCTGCCATCGCCATACTCGAGCAGCGCGGCGCGCTGTTCAAGCAGCTCCCGCTGCGTCGGCTGCCAGTAATGGTAGAGCTCCGCGCCGGGGCAGAAGCGTTCCGTCAGCTCCCTGAGCCGCTCCCGGGAAAAGGTGGTCTGCCGCACCTCGACCACGGGACACGCCTGCGCGTTTGGCTGGATGACCTGCGCGGCGATCGTCACGGCGGCTCCGCCGAGCGTTTGCTCCGGCCGGTCCACCCGCTCCGGCAGCGGCAGCAGTTCGGCAAGCACCGGCCCGGCGGGCACGTCCGCCGCTTCCCCCTGCTGCACGACGATCTCCTCCTCCGGCGTCGGCTGGCAGGCGGGCAGCAGCGCGGCGGCAAGGCAGAGCAGCGCGACGGCAAAAACTCCTTTTCGCATATACACCATCCTCCATTGGTGAATCCCACTGAATCCCTGTGACAGCCGTTGTTTTAAGGAGGGCGGGGAGGCGGGGGCGCCCCTGCCCTCCCTCAACTCATCTGTACCAGACCGCGCCCACGCTGGCGGAGGCCGGCGTGTTCTCATCCGGCGGGATGCTGCCCAGCAGCGTTACGGTACAGCCGTCCCCAAATCCGACAACATTACGCAAGTACTCGCTGCTAAGGTTCGACGAGCCTCCCTGCTTATAGGTCATCAGGTTCGTGACCCTTTTGCCGCCCCAATATCCGCGGAAGGATACGGAATCCACCGGCCCTGTGAAGGACAGGCGCGCGATTTCGATCTTCGTATCGTTGTCGTCGCCTTTTGTCGCGGCGCACACCTCCTGCGACGGGCCATTCCTGATGAGCGCATCAAAGAAGGTTCCCGGATCATCCAATGCCAGCGCGGAGGCGCTCGCAAACAGGAACAACGCCAGGAAAATGAGACTTGAGCTTCTTCTTCATTGTTTGGACCCTCCTTTATATTCGTTGGTATTCCCCCGCCAAAGCGGCAGGCCGTCCCCATGCGGAACGGCAGATTTCATTCATCCACCCCCGTGAAATGGAAGTTGTAGGTCCTGAGCGCGCGCAGCGTGAGGAAGAACAGCAGCAATATCAGCGCCGCAAAGACCGCCTCCGTCTGCCACAGCCGCGGCAGCAGATCATAGCCGAAGTTGTGCATGTGGTACGTCGCGTGGTTGAGCGGCGAGAGCCACCCCACCGCCACGCTCGCCTTGTACATCAGCTCGTCCGGCAGGTTGAACAGCTGCTTGATCAGCTCCGGGTTGAGCAGAAACCCGTACAGCGACAGCCCCAGCGCCGCCACAATCCCCGCCGCGCGCCCGCGCCGGATGTTCACATACAGCATCAGGAACACCAGCAGCAGCGTGTACAGCAGCATCAGCAGCAGGATCGTCCCCGTGCACGCGTACGGCCGCGACAGCTCCAGCACCTTCACAAGCGCCGGCAGCGCCACCGCCTTGCCCGCACCCGAATACCCCAGGATCGCCGCCGTCTCCGACCACATGTTCCCGATGAAGCTGTTGCCCATGCAGATGATCGTCGTCGACACGAAGATGAACGCGATGTACAGCGCCGTCGCCAGCGCCGCGTACGCCGCCTGCCCGATGAGCCACGTCCGCCGCTTCATCCGGATCAGGTAATACGGCACCCCCGCGCCGAGAAACGGCATGTCCACAAACAGCAGGATCAGCAGCAGCGAGATCAGCAGCACGCTGTTGGCGTCCCCGAACGTCCACACGAACGGCTCGAACGCCTGCATCGTCGTCCCCATCTCGTAGGCAAAGGCCGCCGCCTTGTCCGAGAGCAGGAAGCACAGGATGAACGCCAGCGCGAACGTCAGCAGCACGCGCGCGTTCCCCCGCCACATGCGGAAGTTGTACCGCACCACCGCCCCCACCTGGTGCAGCGCGCTAAGCGGCCCGAAAAGCGGCAGACGGCGCGCCGGACGGTCGAGCCGCACCCGCCGCCGCGGCAGCAGGGTGCGGATGGACTTGCGCGCGTTGGCGCCGCGCAGGTGCCCCTGCGCGATCTGATAAAACCCGAGCATCAGGCACGCGAGCAGCACGAGGATGGTCAGCGCCGCGCTCCACCCGCCAAACGGCCACGCGCCCGTGAGCGTCAGGTAGTTCTGCGGGTTGAGCATGAACGCGTCGCGCGCGTACCGCTCCTGGATGATGATGAGCACATAGTAGAGGATGAACGGCGCGGCGTAGGCCATGTAGGCGTTCATGGTCATGGTGGAGAGCAGCAGCCCGGTCATGGCAAACAGCGCGCCAAAGAGCCCGTACAGCCCGACGCGCCCGAGCAGCGCCCCCAGCTGCGGGTCCACGGGCATGCCCGAGAACGTCTCGATCGGGATGAGCACCAGCGTGATGAGGATGTGCCCGAGCACGATGCCGCCCACGAGCGACAGCGCGCCCGAGAGCGCGCACGCAAGCTCCTTGCCCACGATGTACCGCGTGACGCTCGTGCGCGGCAGGTACGCCTTCAAATACCCGCTCTTCACGTCGTCCACGAACGCCCCCGCGTACGGGATGGGCGTGAGCAGCGGCGCCGCAAACAGCATCACGCTGCCCGAAAGCGCCCGGATGGTTATCCCCCGGTGTTCAAACAGCATCGCGCTCGGCGGCTGCCCCTTGAACAGCAGCAGCACATCCGAAAACGCGCCAAAGAGCACGCACAGCATGCTCCCCAGCATCGCAAACAGAAACGGCTTCCCGAACGCTCGCCTCAGATCGCTCTTGAGTTCCTGCACGGTTTGCCCCCTTTCCCTCCTTGTCCTGTTGGCGCGCACCCCGCCGCGGCCCGTCCGGGGCGGGGCGAACGATACCCCTCTCTATACCCTCTCTATATATATAGACACGCGAAACGGCCAAAAAGTTGCATCCAATTTTAAAATTTGTACAATTTTTTTTAGCCGCCCGGCGGGACGCTCACGCCCAGCGGTTGATGTACGTGCCGTCGAGCGCGTTGATGAGCAGCAGGTCGTATTCCAGATGCACGCGCTGCGCCTGCTCCGTCGTCAGCAGGATGACCCACACCGGCACGAGCAGCGCCTCGGCCGGCTGGTCCGGCAGGCGGCACAGCGCCGTGCTCAGCATCATGCGCTCAAAGATCAGGTCGCCGTTTATGCCTCCTCCGCGCAGCCCGTTTTGCAGCAGGCGGCGGATGTGATCCTGTATCTCGCCAAACGGCAGCAGCGTCACGTTCTCGTTGGCCGTGTTCACGATCTCCTTGCGGTTGCTCCAGCTCATATCCTGCACGCCGTCCTCCGTCACCACGAGGATGATCGATTCCTGCCACCAGCCGTCCGAAAACGCGGCCTGCTCCTGCATAAACGCCAGTTCCGGGCTGTTGGAATAGCGGTCAAAATAACACGGCACGCTGCCGTTGATCGCCGGCACATAGGTGAGCTGATAGCCCTCGTAGATCGTGTCAAGCGTACATTCGTTTGCCGAACGCGCCTTTTCACAGATGGCCAGCGCCAGATCGTCCCGCCCCAGCTTTTTCACAAACGCGTCGCCCATGGCGGCGGCTTCGTCCTCCGTGATTTTGACGTTCTCCAGCGCGTGCGAGCGCTCCCCCGGGATCGCGTCGCCCTGCAGCACCCAGCTCTCCGGCTGGACGTTATTGTCCCATCGGCGGTAAAACCAGATGTTGCTCTCCGTGCAGTAAAAATACCCCGTCTCGCCCGTTTCGGCGCGCACCGGCTGCGCAACGGCGGGCAGGGTCAGCGCCTCCGCCGTCAGCGGGGCGTAGGTCGTCTCCTGCCGCATGGCCTCGGCCAGCTGCGCCTTGAGCCTTGAGATTTCCTCCTCCTGCCCCTCGTAGGGGCCGAAGATCGACTCGCCGGTCTCCGGGTCTACGTCGATAAAGTGCCCTCGCTGCGCGTATTGCAGCTCGCTCAGAATCTCATCCTCCCCCATCGCCGGATGGCGCAGCTCCACCGGGCCGCCGAAGAATACATCCGCCGCCAGCACCGCGTCCTTCGCGGTGAACGGCGCGTTCTGCACCGTCAGCACGGGATACTCCACCGCGTCCGGCACCTCGACGGCGACGTCGATGCGCACCGTCTGCCCGCGCACGTCGAACGATTCCGTCCAGCGCTCCGGCGCTTCATATTGCGCCGGCGGCGCGGGCGTGGCCAGCACCGCCTCCTCCAGCGCCCCGTCCAGCCGGTTCACGACAAACTCCTCCTCCGGCGTCGGCTGACAGCCGGGCAGCAGCGCCGCCGCCATGAGCAGCACGAGCAGCAGGCAAAGCGTTCGGGTTTTAAGCGTCCGTTTCATGTGGGCCTCCTTTGCTTATCCTTTAGGGGCGCCGCGCACAGCAGCGCCCCTCCCGTTACTACAGGACTTCTACCCAATTATTTGTAAACCGCCCTCACTGTGCCGCTAATCGTAAGCTGGTTATCCTGATCTCCCGTATTCACATAATAAGCGTTGGATATCTTCATCTTAACCACAACGGCGTACAGCCCGGCGCTATTGGGGGTGCAATATGCGTCTTGGGTTGTGTACACCATATCCCTGCTGCCATAGCTTGCCCCAGTATCAGAACTCACTGGCTGCACATAGGCGTAATAGTGTGGTGCCCCCATCTCATACTCCAGTTTATCCGCATAAACCATAAACGCCTGCCAAGGATTTGACGCCGGTTTTTCAACAGACCCGGTTGTGGTAAACGCACGATAGCATTTCCCACTGAACGAATAGGGTTTTACCACGACCGAGGCCAGCGCCCCAGCGGCAAAAGTGGTCAGCAGGAGCAGGCAGACAAGGGACAACACCAGGGTTTTCCTGAGCTTGTTCATCGTTTTAACCTCCATCATTTTTTGTCGCCGGTATTGTGTCCTGAGCGACGGGCCATCGGCTGCCCGCCGCGCGACGGTCCCCCCTGCGCCGGCGTCCCCATACGTTCACCCCTTTCCCGCCGGCAGTCGTACAATGAAGCAGGAAGTGTTCAAAACCAGTTTATCAGCTTTTGAAAGCGGCGCATAGTGCCAAAATGTCTTTGAAATCGATTCGATTCCATCGAATTGCATCGCCGCTTTTCTTTTCGCCGCGTCAGAATCCGTCAACGAACAGGTCGTCCGTGATCTCGATGGTCATGGCCAGCTCGTCGAGGATCAGGGTGTCGCTGTACCAGTCCACAACGCTGCTGTACGCATACCCCTCCTCCGGAATGGGGCGGCCGTTCGCCCGGAGGTACCGCGTATAATACGGCACGATCGTCACCGTCTCCAGGCTGCGCCAGTTTTCCACCGCCAGGGAAGAAGCCCAGTTGCTGAACACCATCTCGCGGAACGTGCTGTCCGGCGGATTGAGCTTTTCATCGCCGGCGCTGATCAGCACGGAACCGAACCAGCCGTCTGCCTGAAACGGGCAGGCATAAATGGGGATTTGATATTCCTCCGGCCGGTATCCGTCCAGATAGGCGAGGAACCCGGTCGGCCGGGCGATGGCGGCGCACTCCTCGTCCGTCCAGGAAGGCGGATAGCTCAGGCGGAACGTCAGTCTGATCTCCTCCGGCCAGATGTGGAACTCCTCCAGCACCAGCGTCACATCCGAAAAGTCCTTCTCCCGCAGATAGACCGTGCCGATCTCCGGCACCTGCGAGCCGTCCTCAAACACGCCGGCGGCGATGCAGCGCTCCATGTCGAGCACATCGAACGAGACCTCGTGCAGGACCGGCGGTCGGTCAAGCGGATTGCTCTCCAGCGGGGCCGACACCGCCGCCCCGTCCAGATAGACCCGGTCCGCCTTTGCAAAGCTGATCCGGCTGTCGTCATCCACACTTTCGCCGTCCCGGCAGAGGCTGACATATTCCGCGCCCTCTGCGAGGTCGTATCGCACGCAATCCCCGTCCACGACCTTCCAGGACCTGATGAATTGGAAGCGCTCCACATACGGGCGGATGACGAGCGCCGTGCCCGAGCGGTCGTACCGGTCCAGGATGCAGCGGGCGTAGGTCACCTCAAACGCGCGGCCATCCTCCAGCACGGTAATCTCCCGCTCCCGCACGGCGTTCACCTGCCGCCCGTCCACCTCAAACGACAGCCGCAGCCCGCTGCGCCGCAGCCACGCGCACAGCTCCCCGTCCCATTCCTCCGGCGGCGTGACGCGCAGGCGCAGCGCCGCGCCCTCCGCCTCCGGGTCGAACGACAGCAGCTCCACCGTCAGCCCGTCGTACGAGACGGCCTCGTTGCGGTAGCGGCGCTCCCACGTCCCGTCCGCAAGGGCGGTCACGGTGGTCAGGGTCGTTTCCACGGGCTCGCCCGCGTACACGGCCGTATCCAGCGGCTCCTGCGGCGGCGCGAGGAGATGCTCGCCCGCGGCATGCCCGCGGCGTCGGCCTTCGCGGCCACCGCGGCCGAGCTCGTGAGGTGGCTTTGGGCCCTCGGCATGATGTGCCGGGAGGGCGCGGAATAGACATTGCCCCCGTCCCGGCGAGCCGGGCGGCCTTCGGGGACACCCCCTATTTCGCTGTGCGCGCGGAGCCCTCCGCATGCGCCTCGACAGACTTGGGGAACCCCGCCGAAGGAATGGAGTGCGGGCCGGCAGAACGGTATCCGCGGATATGAGACTGAGCCGAAGGCGTCGACGACATGCCGGGGGCGGACCGGGACGGGTTCAACGGCAGGCCCCGCCGCCCGATTGCAAGCGGTCGGCGGGGTCATTGTGGCTCTTGACAGCGGATTGGGTCATATGAGCGAAAACCCGCCAGAGCGAGCAAGGTGCCTTGAAACGAGGCGGCATTGATCTTTTGATCATGCCGCCGAAGTTGAAAGGCAGATTGCCGTTCTGGCGGGTTTGCAGCGTCGAGCCGTTACGCGGTTTGGTAAAACCGCGTAGCTAAATACGTTCCGCGATCTCGTGGATGAGGTAGTCGGTCTTTTCCCAGCCCAGGCACGGGTCGGTGATCGACTTGCCAAAGACGCCGCCGTCGACCGGCTGGTTGCCGTCCTCCAGGTAGGACTCGATCATAAAGCCCTTGACCAGCTTGGAGATGGATTCGTTGCGGCGGCAGCTGTCGAGCACCTCCTTGCAAATGCGATACTGCTCCAGCGGACGCTTGCCCGAGTTGTCATGGTTGCAGTCGATGACCGCTGCCGGATTGGCATAGCCGGCATGCTCGGTATAGCGTTCGGCCAAGCGTTCCAGGTGTTCGTAGTGGTAGTTGGGGTAGGGGCGCCCATCGAGACCGATGTAGCCACGCATAACGGCGTGTGCGAGCGGATTGCCGTCGCACTCGACCTCCCAGTTGCGGAAGATGAAGCTCTGGTGCGCCTGCGCGGCGTAGATGGAGTTGAGCATGAAGGAGGTGGAACAGGCGGTGGGGTTCTTCATGCCGACGGGCACCGAAATGCCGCTCGAAACCAGGCGATGCTCCTGGTTTTCGACCGAGCGCGCGCCGATGGCTTCGTAGGACAGAAGGTCATCCAAATAGCTGCGGTTTTCGGGGTACAGCATTTCGTCTGCGCATGTGAGGCCGGTCTCCTCAATGGCGCGCATGTGC
>URSN01000051.1 GCA_900550525.1 uncultured Eubacteriales bacterium | reverse complement strand
TCCTCCGGGTTTGCCAGGCATTTGAGCGGCACCACCTTCACATCCACCTGCACACGCTGGCCCGGATACTGCATCTGCCCGTACGGCTTTGCCCTGCGCGGCCTCCTTTCGTACAGTTGTTGGCTGCAACTCCAACTATACCCGATGAGTCCCTATCCTTCATCTCTTTTCCCTCCTGTCCAAGATGTATTGTATACCTACAAAACCGGTCCGGCGCGGCGCATTGCCGCGCTTGTAAGCGGCCGGAAAATATATTATAATAGCTAAAATGCGGTAACAGGGGAGGTGCTGCGCCATGCGAAGGGCTTCCGTCAGAAATTTGACGTGCAGCGCGGTGTTCGTCGCCATGCAGATCGTGCTGGCGCGCTTTTGCGGCGTGCAGATCAACGAGGGGCTCCGGCTCAGCTTTGAGGGCGTTCCGATCCTGCTGGCGGGCATCTGGCTCGGGCCGCTCTGGGGGATGGCGGTGGGCTGCGTCGCGGATGTGCTGGGCACGATCATCAGCGGCTACGGCGTATATTTCCCGCTGCTCACAGTCGGTCCCGTGCTGCTTGGCGGCCTTGGCGGGCTGGGCGCGCGGTTCTTTTTGACGCGGAAGGGCGGCTGGCGCGGCGCGCTCGGCTTCCTTGCGGCGGTCGCCTTCGCGGAGGCGGTCAACAGCCTGCTGTACAGCACATGGGCGCTGACGCTGTACTACTCCGTCATCATGGGGCAGGAGATGCCGTTTTCCGTGCTGTTTGCGATGCGCGCGGCAACAAAGCCGTTCTCCATCGCGGCGGAAACGGTGCTCGTCTTTGGCGTACACCGGCTGGCCTATCGCCACATCGCCGCCATCCTGCCGCACGCCGCTGCGGCGCGCCCCGCCATGCCGAAGGCGGCCGGGAGGTGAAGCGGCATGACCTATGACGAGGCGCTTGCCTATATCCACACCGTCGCCTGGCGCGGCAGCAAGCCGGGCCTTTCGCGCACGCAGGAGCTGCTGCGCCGCCTCGGCAACCCGGAGCGCGCGCTGCGCTTTATCCACATCGGCGGCACGAACGGCAAGGGCAGCACCTCCGCCATGACGGCCTCCATCCTGCACGCGGCCGGGTACCGCGTCGGCCTGTACATCTCGCCCTATATCGACCGGTTCAACGAGCGCATGCAGATCGACGGCGCGCCCATCCCGGACGATGCGCTCGCCGCGCTGACGGCCGAGGTGCAGCCGCACGCGGAAGCGATGGCCGCACATCCGACGGAGTTTGAGCTCATCACCTCCATCGCCATGCTGTATTTTGCGCGCAGCCGCTGCGACATCGTCGTGCTCGAGGTCGGCATGGGCGGCGCGCTCGATTCCACCAACGTGATCGACACGCCGGAGCTGGCCGTCATCACCGCGATGGGCATGGATCACATGCGCTACCTGGGCAGCACGCTGACGGAGATCTCCGAGCAGAAGGCGGGCATCATCAAGCCGGGCGGCGACGTGGTGATCTATGGCCGCTGCCCGGAGGCGGAGCGCGTGTTCGAGCGCCGCTGCGCCGAGGTGCACGCCCGCCTCCACCGGCCGGACGGCGCGCTGCTCAGCTGCGGCGCGTTCGGCCTGGACGGGCAGAGCTTTTCCTACGGCGCGTACCGCGACCTGTGGCTCCCGCTCGTGGGCGCCTATCAGCCCTACAACGCCGCCGTCGTGCTCACTGGCGTGGAGGTGCTGCGGCAAAAGGGCTGGCGCATCCCGGAGCAGGCCGTGCGCGAGGGGCTGCGGCGCACCGTCTGGCCGGCGCGCTTTGAGGTGCTGCGCCGCGCGGATCCGGTGTGCATCGTGGACGGCGGGCATAACCCGCACGGCGTGCGCGGCACGGCCGAGAGCCTCCGCCGCCTGTGCCCGCATACGCCCGGCACGTTTGTCAGCGGTATCCTCGAGGATAAGGACGTATCCGGCGTGCTCGAGGCGCTGCTGCCGCTTGCCGGCCGCTGCTATACCGTCCGGCCGGACAGCCCGCGCGCGATGGACCAGGAGGCGCTCGCCCGCGCCGTCCGCGCGCAGGGCGTTCCGGCGGAGGCGTGCCCCTCCGTGCCGGAAGGCGTCCGCCGCGCCATGGCGCACGCCGGGCGGGGCGGCGTGGTTTGCGCCGTCGGTTCGCTGTACATGGCGGGCGAGATCCGCGCGCTTTTTCAAAAATAATGGGAGGAACGAGGTAAACGACGACGATGGAACATCCAACCGACATCCAGATCGCGCAGCAGGCCGAACTGCTGCCCATCGCCGCTGTGGCGGAGCAGGCGGGCATTGAGCAGCGGTACCTGGAGCAGTACGGCCGCTACAAGGCCAAGATCGACCCGGCCATCCTGAACGATACGCCGGGGCGCGGCGGCAGGCTCGTGCTCGTCACCGCCATGACGCCGACGCCTGCGGGCGAGGGAAAGACGACCACGACCATCGCCCTGGCGGACGGGCTGCGGCGCATCGGCCAGCGCGCGATGGTCGCGCTGCGCGAGCCGTCGCTCGGCCCGGTGTTCGGCATCAAGGGCGGCGCGGCGGGCGGCGGCTATGCGCAGGTCGTGCCGATGGAGGACATCAACCTCCACTTCACGGGAGATTTCCACGCTATCGGCGCGGCGAACAACCTGCTTGCCGCGCTGCTGGACAACCACATCCATCAGGGCAACGCGCTCGGCATCGATCCGCGCCGCATCGTCTGGCGGCGCTGCCTCGACATGAACGACCGGCAGCTGCGCAATATCGTGGACGGCCTCGGCGGGCGCGTCAACGGCGTGCCGCGCGAGGACGGGTTCGACATCACCGTCGCTTCCGAGGTCATGGCCGTGCTGTGCCTGGCGCAGGACCTGGCCGACCTGAAGGCGCGCCTTGCGCGCGTGGTCGTCGCCTATACCTGTGGCGGCGCGCCCGTGACCGCGGGCGAGCTCAAGGCCGCCGGCGCGATGGCGGCGCTGCTCAGGGACGCGATCCGCCCCAACCTCGTGCAGACGCTCGAGCACACCCCGGCGCTCGTGCACGGCGGGCCGTTTGCCAACATCGCCCACGGCTGCAATTCCGTCGCGGCGACGCGCCTTGCGCTGCACCTGGCGGATTATGCCGTCACGGAAGCCGGCTTTGGCGCTGACCTGGGCGCGGAGAAGTTCTTCGACATCAAGTGCCGCATGGCGGGGCTCGCGCCGTCGGCCGCGGTCGTGGTGGCCACGGTGCGCGCGCTCAAAATGCACGGCGGCAGGAGCAAGAGCGAGCTGGCGCAGGAGGACCCGCAGGCCGTGCAGCGCGGGCTGCCCAACCTCATGCGCCATGTGGACAACCTCGGCGAGGTGTTCGGCGTGCCCTGCGTGGTGGCGGTCAACCGTTTCCCGACGGATACGGAGGCGGAGCTGCGCGTCGTCGAGGACGCATGCCGCGCGCGCGGCGTGCCCGTGGCCCGGTCCGAGGCGTGGGCGCATGGCGGCGCAGGCGCAGAGGCGCTTGCGCAGGAGGTCGTCCGCCTGTGCGGCACGCCCTCGTCGTTCCGCTTCTGTTATGAGCTGACGGGCAGCGTGGAGGAGCGGATCGAGACGATCGTGCGGCGCGTGTATCATGGCGCTGGCGTCCGGTTCACGCCGGCGGCGCGCAAGCAGATCGCCCAGCTGTCTGAAAACGGCTTCGGCGCACTGCCCGTGTGCATGGCAAAGACTCAGTACAGCTTTTCCGACGACCCGTCGCTGCTCGGCGCGCCGGAGGACTTTTTCGTCACGGTGCGCGCCGTGCGCGTGAACGCGGGCGCAGGCTTTCTCGTGGCGCTCACGGGCGACATCATGACCATGCCGGGCCTGCCCAAAAGCCCTGCGGCGGAGCGCATCGACGTGGATGCGGACGGCCGCATCTCGGGGCTGTTCTGACGGCGGACATCCGGCGCATAAGGAGGAACAACGATGCAGCAGTTACAGCAGAACGGGACCGTTGCCGCCTTTTCGGAGGCGCTCGCCTCCGGCGCGCCAACGCCGGGCGGCGGCGGCGCGTGCGCGCTTGCCGGTGCGCTTGGCGCGGCGCTTGGCAGCATGGTGTGCGCGCTGACGTCCGGCAAGCGGCGCTATGCGGACGTGGAGGAGGACATCCAGCGCATCGCGTCGCGCATGGAGGCGCTGCGCCAGCGCCTGCTCGCGCTGATCGATGCGGACGCGGAAGCGTTTTTGCCGCTCTCGCGCGCCTATGGCATGCCGCGCGGCACGCAGCAGGAGCGCGCGGCGCGCGATACGGTCATGGAGGCGGCGCTGCTGCGCGCGGCGCAGCCGCCGCTGGATATCATGGAAGTTTGCGCCGAGGCCGTGGCGCTGCATGCGGAGCTTGGCGAAAAGGGTTCCGCCCTCGCCATATCGGATGTGGGCGTGGGCGCGGCGCTCTCGCGCGCGGCGCTGCAGGGCGCTTCGCTCAATGTGTTCACCAATACGCGCCTGCTGCGCGACCGGCAGCGGGCGGCGGCGCTTGATGCGCGCGCACAGGCGCTGCTGGGTGAGGCGCTGCCGGAGGCGGACCGCGTCGTGGCCGCCGTCATGGCCCGGCTGACCGCGCCGCGGGAGGGCTGACGGTATGGCGCTCCTGCTCAAAGGCGCGCCCGTAAGCGCGGCGCTCAACGCAAAGACCGCCGAAATGGCCGAATCGCTGCTCCATCGCGGCGTGCAGCCGGCGCTGGCCATCGTGCGCGTCGGCGAACGGCCGGACGACCTTTCCTATGAGCGCATGGCGGTGCGCCGCGCGCAGGCTGCGGGCGTACACGCCCGGTGCGTCGCGCTCGATGCGGGCACGGATACGGAAGCCCTGCTTGCCGTGATCGCGCAGCTCAACGACGACCCCTCCATCCACGGCATCCTGCTGCTGAGGCCGCTGCCGGAGCAAATCGACGAGGCGCGCGCCTGCGCCGCCATCGTCCCGCAGAAGGATGTGGACGGCGTGACGGACGGCTCGCTCGCCGGCGTGTTCACCGGCAGCGGGCGCGGCTTTGCCCCCTGTACGGCGGCGGCCTGCATGGAGATCCTCCGCCATTACGGCATCGACCCGGCCGGCAAACGCGCCGTGGTCGTCGGCCGCAGCCTTGTGGTCGGACGGCCGCTCTCCATGCTGCTGCTGCACGCTAACGCCACCGTGACGCTCTGCCACACGCGCACGCGGGACCTGCCGGAGATCTGCCGCGCGGCGGATATCCTCGTGGCGGCGGCGGGCCGGGCGCAGATGCTCGGCGCGGCGCACCTTCGCGCCGGGCAGACGGTGCTCGACGTGGGCATCCATGTGTGCGAGGACGGTTCCCTCTGCGGCGATGTGGCGTTTGCAGAGGCGGAGCCGCTCGTCTTTGCCGTCACGCCCGTTCCGGGCGGCGTCGGCACGGTGACGACCGCGGTGCTGATGCGGCACGTCGTGCGCGCCGCGCAGCGCGCGCTTACATGACGCAGACGGGGGAGGGAACGGCATGCCGCACATCCTGCTCGTGGAGGACGACCCGGGCATCGCGCCGGGCCTTGCCGCCTTTTTGGAATCGGAGGGCATGACCGTCACGCCTGCCGCCACGCAGGCGCAGGCGCTCAGCGCCCTCGGCAGCGGGACGCGCTTTGACCTGCTGCTGCTGGACATCGGCCTGCCCGACGGCAGCGGGTTTGCCGTCTGCGCGGCGGCGCGCGCCTGCGGCGGCCTGCCGGTGATCTTTTTGACGGCGGCGGGGGAGGAGCACACCGCCGTCGCCGGGCTGGACATGGGCGCGGACGACTATATCCGCAAGCCCTTCCGCCCGCGCGAGCTGCTCTCGCGCATCCGCAGCGTTCTGCGCCGCAGCGGCCGCCTGCAATCCCAGTTCGTCTGCGCAGGCGTCGCGCTGGACGCATCGCGCGGCGTCGTCACCCGCAACGGCGCGGAGGTGCCGCTTTCGGCGCTGGAGTACCGGCTGCTGCTGACGCTGTTCTCCAACCGCGGCACGGTATTGCCGCGCGAACGCCTGCTCTCGGAGATCTGGGACGCCTCGGGCGAGTTCGTCAACGACAACACGCTGACGGTCTATATCAAGCGCCTGCGCGAAAAGCTGGAGGACGACCCGCAATCGCCCGCGCTCATCCGCACCGTGCGCGGCGTGGGATACCGGCTGGGGCCGTAAACAGGGCCAGGGGGGATGCTGCTCATGTCCGGTTTTTTCCGCAATCCAGAAATCGCCCGCGCGCTGCTGTGGGCGCTGCTGCTCTGTGCCCTGTGCGCGCTTGCAGGGCTTTTCGTCTCACTCTGGTGCGCGCTGGCGGTGCTCGCCGCCTGCCTGCTGCTCACGGCGCTCTTTTTCCTCTGGACGCGGCGCCGCTACGCACGCATCGCCGCGCTTTGCGCCGCGCTTGACGCCGTGCTGCACGGCGAGGACGGGACGGATCTGGACGCGTTTTCCGAGGGCGAGCTCTCCATCCTGCACGACGAGCTGCGCAAGATGACCGTTCGCCTGCGCGAGCAGGCCGACCGGCTGCGCGGCGATAAGGCGCGCCTGGCCGATGCGATGACCGACATCTCGCATCAGCTCCGCACGCCGCTGACGGCGATCCGCCTGAACCTGTCGCTGCTGGAAAGCGGCGCCGCGCAGGAAACGGAGCGCCGCCGCCTGTTACAGGATGCGCTGCTGCTGCTCGACCGGTTCGACTGGCTGCTGGACGCGCTGCTCAAGCTGGCCCGCATCGACGCGGGCGCGGTGCAGTTCCATCGGGAGCAGACGAGCGCGCTCGCGCTCGTGTGCCGCGCCGCGCAGCCGCTGCTCATCCCCATGGAGCTGCGCGATCAGGCGCTGCGCCTCGACGTGCCCGAGGAGCTGACGCTGTTTTGCGACCCGCTCTGGACGGCCGAGGCGCTGGGCAATATCCTGAAAAACTGCATGGAACACATGCGCGCGGGCGGCACGCTGGCGGTATGCGGCAGCGGCAACGCCATCTATGCCGAGCTCGTCGTGGAGGACGATGGCGACGGCATCGACCCGGGCGACCTTGCGCATCTGTTCGAGCGGTTTTATCGCGGCAAGGACGCGCCGCCCCACAGCGCGGGCGTCGGGCTGGCGCTCACGCGCACCATCCTGTCCGCGCAGGACGGCACGGTGCGCGCGGAAAACCGCCGCGAGGGCGGCGCGCGCTTCACCGTCCGCCTCTACCGGCCGCTGTCCGCTCCTTAAACAAATCTTAAGGGGAAAGTGACGGTTCTCTTAGTTTGCAGTCATGAAATTGTCACGTATGTTTGATACACTCTTGCCAAGACCAAGGACAGGAGGCGCATCACATATGGAGATATTGCGGGTCGAAGGGCTCACAAAGGTGTATGGCAGCGGCGAGAACGAGGTACGCGCGCTCGACGGCGTGTCGTTCTCGGTGGAGAAGGGGGAGTTCCTCACCATCATCGGGCCGTCCGGTTCGGGCAAGAGCACGCTGCTGCACATCCTCGGCGGCGTGGACCGGCCCACGGACGGGAAGGTGTTCATGGACGGCGTGGACGTCTACGCACAGACGGAGGATCAGCTCGCCGTCTTCCGCCGCCGCCAGGTCGGCCTGATCTATCAGTTCTACAACCTCATCCCGGTGCTCAACGTCACCGAAAACAACACGCTCCCCGTGCTCATGGACGGGCGCGTGGTCAACCAGGGGCGCCTGCGCGAGCTCATCGCCACGCTGCGCCTGACCGGGCGCGAAAAGCACCTGCCCAACCAGCTCTCCGGCGGCCAGCAGCAGCGCGTGTCCATCGGCCGCGCGCTGATGAACGCGCCCGCCGTCGTGCTGGCGGATGAACCGACCGGCAACCTGGACTCGCGCAACAGCCGCGAGATCGTGGAGCTGCTCAAGCTCTCCAACCGCAAGTACATGCAGACGCTCATCGTCATCACGCACGATGAGAACATTGCCCTGCAGGCCGACCGCATCCTCGCCATTGAGGACGGCAGGATCGTGCGCGACGAGGTGGTGCGCAGATGAACATCTTTCATCGCATCACGCGCCAGACGCTGCGCAAAAACCGCGCGCGCACCATCGTGACCGTCATAGGCATCCTGCTCTCCACGGCGATGTTCACAGCCGTCACCACGTTCATCTCCACGGTGCAGAACCATCTGCTGCGCTCCAACATCGACACCTTTGGCGACTGGTACGGCTGCGTCCGCGCGGCTTCTGCCGGCACGGCGGAGCGGATCGGTTCCGACGCGCGCGTCACGCAGCTATCCAGTGCGCAGGTGCTCGGCTACAGCCCGCTGGAGACGGTGCAGCAGGAGGGAAAGCCGTACCTGTATGTGCTCGGCGCGGACGATACATATTTTGAAACGATGCCCGTGCGCGTCACGCAGGGACGCCTGCCGGAGAACGACCGGGAGCTCGCCATCCCGGAGCACCTGTACCTGCTCGGCGGGATCGACCTGGACATCGGCGATGAGATCACCATCCCGCTTTCGTACCTGATGCTCGGCGGCGAGGCGCTGTTCCAGCGCAGCGCCTATTCACCGGAGGAGACGCTGCAGCCGCGCCAGGAGCGCACGTTTACGATCGTCGGCATCGTGGAGGAATACCGGCTCGAGGACTACAGCTCCCCCGGCTACACGGCCTTCACGCGCCAAACGTCCGACCTGCCGGAGGACACCGTGACCGACTGCTATTTCAAGCTCGCGCGCGCCGGCGATACGCAGGCGTTCCTTGACGAACTGAATGTGCCCGGCTCCAGCATGAACCAGGATGTGCTCATGTACATGGGCGTCTCCGGCTATGCAAGCTTCATGGCGACGTTCATCGGCCTTGCCGTGATCCTGATCGCGCTGATCGTGTTCGGCTCCGTCTCGCTCATCTACAACGCGTTCGCCATCTCCGTATCCGAGCGGACGCGGCAGTTCGGTCTGCTCGTCTCCATCGGCGCGACGAAAAAGCAGCTGCGCGCGAGCGTCGTGTACGAGGCGCTGCTGCTCTCGCTCATCGGCATCCCGCTCGGCGTGCTCTCCGGGATCGCCGGCATCGGCGTCACGCTGCGCCTGCTCTCCGGCGTGGCGTTCCTCGACGGTATGCGCGTGCATGCCTCGCCGCTGGCCATCGCGCTGGCGGCCGCCATAGCGCTCGTCACGGTGCTGATCTCGGCGCATATTCCGGCAAAGCGCGCCATGCGCGTCACCGCCATCGACGCCATCCGGCAGACGGCGGACATCCAGGTGCAGAAAGGGCGGGAGCCCTCCTACCGCCTGACATACCGGCTCTTCGGCCTGCCCGGCCTGCTGGCCGCCAAACATTTCCGCCGCAGCCGCCGGCGCTACCGCGCGACGATCGTCTCGCTGTTTTTGAGCATCGTGCTGTTCATCTCGGCCAGCACGTTCAGCCACTATCTCACGCGCGGCGTCTCCGGCGCGTTCAACCAGAGCGACCGCGACCTGCTCGTCAACTACGCCTGGACGGAAGGGTCAGATGAGCGCACGCCCGAGGAGGTGCTCGCCTTCCTGCGCGCCGACGGGGACGTGACGCAGGCAACGTGCGTGTACCTGCGCGAATACGGCACGCTGACGGTGCCGGCGGCCTGCCTGCGGCCGGAGGCGATGGAGTTTTCGCCGGACGCAGCGCCGGATGCGGCGGGGAACGTGCGCCTCAGCTGCTGCATCTATGTCATCGACGACGAATCGTTCCACGCGTTCCTTCAGGAGCAGGGCCTTGACGAGGCCGTGTTCTTCGACCAGGCGCAGCCGCGCGCGCTGCTTGGCGCGACGGCCTATCTGGTCGATCATATGGAGGGTCAAATCCTCGAGGCGCGGCCGTTCGCAGCGGAGCCCGGCAGCATGTTGCTCGAGCTTTTCGACAACGCGGCCTTCAACGCGCTGTCGCCGGAGGAGATGGAGCGCTCGGACGGGCCGGAGTTTCAGTATACCGTGGCGCTTCAGTCCGGCATGGTCCTCGACCGGCTTCCGTACGGCCTGAACGGCCGCGACGCCAGCGGCGGCTCCATCGCGCTGGTCTATCCGGCCGGCAACGCGCCTGACGGCCTGCGCATGGGGGCGGACGATATCATGTATTACCTGCAAACCGCGGATCATGCCGCCGTCGCCGCACGGCTGCGGGACGATGCGCTGCGCCGCGAGGGGTTCGCGCCGCTGAGCGTGCTCGATTATGTGGACATGAACGAGCAGGACCGCAACGTGGTCCTCGTGATGAACGTGTTCGCCTACGGGTTCATCGTGCTCATTTCCCTCATCGCCGTGGCGAACGTGTTCAACACGATCTCCACCAACATCCAGCTGCGGCGGCGGGAGTTTGCCATGCTCAAATCCGTCGGCATGTCGCGGCGCGGGTTCCGGCGCATGATGAATTATGAGTGCCTGCTCTACGGAGGCAAGGCGCTGCTGTTCGGATTGCCGGTATCGTTTGCCGTCACATGGCTCATCTTCCGGTCCATCAGCAACGCGTACGTCTCCGCGTTCCGGCCGCCGCTGCCGCCCTTTGCCATCGCCATCGGCAGCGTATTCCTCGTGGTGTTCGTGACCATGCTCTACGCCATGCGCCGCGTGGAGCGTGAGAACCCCATCGATGTGCTCAAAAACGAAAACCTGTAGTTCAGCTGGAGGAGCCGGGGGAGGGCGGCCATGCGGCCGTCCTTTCCCGCTCCGGCCCTTTTTGCGTCCGATCAGGTGGTGCGCGCGGCGCGCAATCGGCAATGGTGCGGCGCGCGGCAAAGTGGTATACTGGGGAAAAGCGAGAAAAGGGGGCCGTGCGGATGGCGAACGTATTTGAATATCTTCATTGGCGGGGCGACCTGCCGTTTTCCGCCGCGCCGTTCAACGCGGCGGACAGCCTGATCCTGTGCCGGCTGGCCTACCTGCCCTTTGACGGCCTTGTACCGGATGCGTTTGAGCCGGGCGAAGCGCTCGCCGCCGTGGCGGAGCGGATGCCCGGCGGCGAGGAGGCATACCGCCTGCCGGACGACCTGCGCCTGCTGCGCGCCCTGGCCGGCACGCGGCGCTTTGGCGGCGCGCGGCTCTCCGGCTTTGTGAACCGGTTCGACCCGGCGGGGGAGAAGCAGTTCGCCGCGCTCACCATCCTGCTCGAGGATGAGCAGCCGTACGTCGCCTTTCGCGGCACGGACGGCACGCTCGTCGGCTGGAAGGAGGATTTCAACATGGCCGCCAGCGCGTCCGTCCCGTCCCAGCGGGAGGCGGCCGCCTATCTCAACGCGGCGGCGGACGCCCTTGCAGGATCGCTGCGCGCAGGCGGCCATTCCAAGGGCGGGAACCTCGCCGTTTATGCGGCCGCCTTCTGCCATGCGCCGGTGCAGGCGCGCGTTGCGGCCGTCTACAGCCATGACGGCCCCGGCTTTTTGCCACAGATCGTCGAAAGCGCCGCCTATCGCCGCATCCGCGGCCGCGTGCACGCCTTTGTCCCGCAATCGTCCGTCGTCGGGATGCTGCTGCATCACGATGAGGAGACGACCGTGGTGCACAGCACGAATACGTTCCTGCTCCAGCACGACCTCTACTCGTGGGATACGCAGCCACACGGCCTCGTCGCGGCGCAGGAGCGCACCGGCAGCAGCCGGTACATTGACGCCACGCTCAAGGCATGGCTGCTGGAAATGCCGCCGGCGGACAGGGAGCGCCTTGTGGACGGGGTATACGGGGCGCTGCGCGCCGCGGGCGCGGTCACGGTTGCCGACCTGCGCCGCCCGCAGATCGCCGCGGCGGCGCTGCGCGAGGTGCGCGCCATGGATGAGCCCACGCGCACCGTCATCCGGCAGGGGCTCTCGCTCCTGCGCGGCGCGGCCAAGAACAGCCTGCGCGGAACGAACGCCCGCATAGGCGCGCAGCACGAGCGCGAGCAGGGCGGAGAATAAGCCCGCCGCCCGTGCCGCCTGGCGCGCCCCTGGTGCCGAACAAATCGAGGAGCAAAAGAAGCACTTTTGAAAATAGAAAAACGTCGCCGCGGATACAAAGTCCGCGGCGACGTGGTGCGGGAAACAGGACTTGAATTGCCCGATTGCTCTTATAATTATGAAAAATAGTGCATTTTCAATCAATTTGGTATAACTTTATTACCGTAATTTACATCGTTGTATACCCAAATAGAATGGTGTGTAATTACGGTTTGGGTATGATCAGGTGAAGATTCTGCGGTATTTCGTGTCAAATACCCAAATCAGAAACGGTTTGGGTAAGAAACAAAAACGACTGACTTTCATAAGGAGGATCTCACCATGAAGCAGAAGCTTCCCATCGAAATGACAGAAAACGGTATTCACTACACAATGCATGGAGACTATTACTTCCCAGATATTTCAGCCTCTGATTCTCATACAGACATCGGCCATTATGGCCGGATGCGCAAGGCATATTTGGAGGAACATCGTCCCGGCCTATACACTCGTCTGATTCTCTCCGGCAAGCTGTATGAGCATTTGGCGGAAACAGATCAAGTCTGCCGGGATCGAATGGAACGGATGATCGCCCAGATGGCTGAAGCTGAAGGCATCAATGAAAAGCTGAAAGCTTCTGACCAGTTGGGGTGGATTTCTCAGATGAATAGCATCCGCTCGCAGGCAGAAGAGATAGTTTTGCAGGAGATCATTTACAGCTGTTTATAATCATCACACAAACAACCGATCATCAGAGGTCTGTGTTGAAGAACCTTTTTCAACACAGGCCTTTTGAATTACCATTTACATTCA
>URSN01000050.1 GCA_900550525.1 uncultured Eubacteriales bacterium | reverse complement strand
GGCCTGGCCCTCCTGCTCGCCGGGCGGCGCGGGCGTGGGCGGCGGCGCGGCCGCGGGCGGCGCCGTCGGCTCCTCCGTCGCGCCGGGGCTCGCCGTCCCCTCCGCAAGGGCGGGCGGCGTTGCCGTGGGCGCGGCCGATGCCGCCGCGTCCCCGCCCGCCGGCGCGGCGCGCAGCGCGGATACCGCCCATACCGCGGCCCAGATCAGCAGGCCCGCCAGCAGCAGCGTCAAAACCATCCATTTGAGCGATTTTTGCAGCATGCGTCCATCTCTCCCCGCACCCCGCAGCGCGGCCCACACAGTACGCCGAAAGGCGCGCGATTCCGCACCACATAATACGCAATCCCCGCCCGCATTTCAACCGCCAGTCCCTGCCAGCGGGGGATGGGCACCTGCCGTGCCAGCGCGTCGGCCGTTTCGCGGCGCTGCTCTGCATCGGCGTGCAGCAGCGTTTTCAGCCCGTCCGTGAGCCGGTCCGCGCTGTACCCGCTCCCCGTCCGCTGCAAAATACGCTTTGCCACGTTCCCCAGCACCTTCTCGCTCACGGCCGGCGCCGCATCATCCCACTCCTCGGCAGTCACTTTTTCAGAGAAGCGGAGGTTCGGCGATACGCGCGGCTCATTCCCCCTGCCCGTCCTCAGGCGCCGCAACACGTCCGGCGGCAGGACGGCATTCCCCGCCGCCGTGCCGTTGACAGCCTGAAGAAAATCGGCTATATTGATTTTGTAGGAGGATGCTCTCCTGGGGACATTCGCCTTCCTAAGACTATCCTTGGCAGCATCGCCTTGAGATGTGGGGGCAGTGAAATAGCTGTCTGCGGAAGGACTGAATGTCCCCTCTTTTTTTACCGCATACAGCACATCCATGCTTGCCTTTTTCGACGGCGCCGCCACAATAAATCTGACGATGAATCGAGAAGTTTTGTCCTCGGCAATTGCCAAGTACACCGTTGCGTCCGTGCGATGATTATTATCCTGTTCAAGCGTATTGACCGCAAGCGCGCTCTGCGCAATTTTTGTTGCATTCATGCAGGCGAGCGCATACTGCGTATCATATGTCGCATTCCCATGACGAAAGCTGTTTTCATCCACATACGCGTTTGTGCCGGTATCCGGGAAATAGATATAGGCCCTGCCCGCGGTGTTCTTCGGGTTCCCGTTCCGCCGCGCCTCCCGCAAAGCCGACGAGGGCAGGGACCTCCGGTCGGCAGGGCTTGGAAATGTGTTCAGTTCCCTGACCCGAACGACCTCCACGCCGTCCCGATACCGCTCCATGAATTCCTCGTAGGTGAACGTCCTGCCGTCAACGCCCTGCCGCTTCGCTTCCCCCGGCGTGCTTTCGGTCCCCTCGTCCGCCTTCTGGGAGAAGCGGATATTCTGGTTGCGCCGGTCGAATGTGCCGATATTGTCCGTCGCGCTTTTGATCTGCTCGGGGCTGAACACCGAAATCTCGCCCCAGCCGCCGCTGTCCATGTCCGCATACCAGCCGTCGTAGCCACGCTCCTTGAGGTATGCAACCTGCGCCCGCTTATTCTCAAGCCGATAGAACTCCGACGGCTGCGCATCGTAATCGGCAAGATTTTGCGCAGACAGGTAAACGGGCATTACGTTCCTGCCATATCCGGCTGCGTCCTCCGGGTTCTCCGCAAAGAAGAATGACCCCTCGCGCGCGCCGATCTGTTCCGTGCTGAATTCGTAGAACTCGCTCCCGGGGCCATGGTAGAAGACCTTCGGCGTCCCGTCCTCGTTCAACAGCGCCGGATGCACGGATTTTGGGCGGAAGTTTTTGTCTTTTTGCTTGACAGCCGCATGCAGGTCTGATATAGTTTTTATGTCAGCAGTCGAGATGACTGGGCTAAAGCGTTCGCTTGAACCCTTTGCGCTCGGCTGCTGATATTCTATATTTTGCAACTGGTATGCGCGCTTTGTAGTATCCGCGCTATTGACGTCACGCATCTCCTCTACATAGAGTTTAATAATCTCCGGCCCTCTCCCGATATCCGCAACGGCATACATACTGTGCATGAGTAGAGTGTTTCCGGATTTTGCTTTGCCTGCTGCGATGCCATAGCTGTCCAACAAAACAGCTTTTTTAACAATGTCATTGATGTAGGGCATATAGTCGCGGGCATGAATATTTGCAGATCCCGTATGCGTTCTTGTCTCATTGAACACCTTCCCGGAAACGTTGATGTCCCACCCGGTATCTACATTCCGCGTGCGTCCTCTCGCGTCACCCGGTTCCGTAGCCATGTCTACTTTGGTTCTGTCGTTTGCCCGCCAATCACCGAACCATGCGCGGAAGAACGGGCTTTTGACCCCCAGCTCGCGCCAGTACCGGCGCGCGAACGGTTCTGCCGTCCTGATCTCGTCGCCCGAAAAATCGTTCACGCTCTTGCGGCCAATGCTCTGGATCGCCGCCACGTCCTCCATCGTGATCGCATCTTCCCCGTCCGCCCCTGCCGAAAGCCGCACGCCGTCCGCCGCGGCGGTCGCCCGTTCCCCGTCCTCTGGCGCGCTGCCCCGGGTATCCCGCCGCCGGTTCCCGGCAGGCGCAGCGTCATCATAAAAAAACTTCCCGGAATTTTCGCCCATGGTATTGCTTTTTTCCGCCGCGCTGCGTATACTGTCTGTGATAGGAGTTCCATCCTTGGGAGCGCCCGAAAGGGAAGAGCCCAGATCGATGGGGCTCCTTCTCCTTATGCCCGCGGCAACGGCATCAATAAAGGCCGCTTTGCGCGGCGGCTATGGCGCTGCGGCGGGCAGGGCAAAACCTGCAAACTCCTTATTCATGCGCAGCATATAGGCCGCTGCGGATATTGGGAGAGGGCCGGCGCTCATCAAGCGCCATGCAGATTAGATGCGAGACGTCAATCGAGCGGCCGCTGCCAAACGCGCATGCCGGCGGCAAAACATAGAACGTCAGCAGCCGAGCGCAAAGGGTTCGGGAAAACCTCCCCAGCCCACTCAGCTCGACTGCTGACATCGAAACTATATCAGACCTGCATGCGGCCATCAGGCAAAAAATCAAGAACTTTCATCCCAAACCCGTACCTCCGGCCCCGCTGCGGGCGGGCGCGGCGCCCCGGCGGGGCGGCAGGGCGCGGACGCGCGGGGCGGCGCTCATGCGCCCGCCGGATTCGCCGGCGGACGGCGGGGGCGGGCGGACGCCGCGCCGCCTGTTTGCCGTTCGGTTCATCGCTGCAAATGGAACGGACCGGGCGACGGGGGATGAAAAGCTGTGTGCCATAAGAAAAGAGCCCCGCCGGTCCTTCCGCAGCATCTGTTTCAACGCCCACAGCACACGGAGATGCTTCCGCGGCGGGTCTTAGGAAGGGAGCGGGACTCCAGGAGAGCATCCTCCCGCAAAACCAGTATAGGGGATTCCCTTCCGGCTGTCAACGGCGCGCCGCTCTCCCGGCCGGCGTTGGCAAATCCGGTTTGTGAAGTTTTTGCAGAGCCGCTGCGGTTTCCCCCGGTATCGAATATATAAGGGAATCCGGTGATGGAAGCGGGAGAGGGCAAGCGGAGCCCGGAGGCAGCTTCCCGCCGTTGCATCCTTTTGTATCTGTCTCCTGATCAATAACCCCACTTTTATTAATAAACTCCTGCGGACGGGCATCTCTTCCGTAAGCATGCGCCGCCCGGATGCCGGACGGATCAGATCGCGGCGGAGCCCTCTGCCAAAAGCAAAAAAACGCCGGAGCAAAGCGAACCCTGCTCCGGCGCGGTGGTGGGGATGGAGGGGCTCGAACCCCCGACCTCTTCGATGTGAGCGAAGCGCTCTAACCAGCTGGGCTACATCCCCAAGTGCATCCATTTTACCGCATGCCATCCATTTTGGCAAGCATTTTTTCACCGGCGCGCCGTCCCCGCCGCCGTTCGGGCCGGCCGGGCGGCGCGGCGGCTCCCTGCGCCGGCAACGCGCGGGCGGCGCAAATGAACTGTCCGCCGGGCGGCGCGGCAAACGGCGCGGCGGGCGCGCTACAGCTCCCTGACCCAGCAGCGGCGCTTCTTGTGCTGCACCGTCTCAAAAAACTTCCACTGCGACTGCACCTTGGTGTTGAACTCGAGCTGCGGCCCGGTCTCGGCATAGCGGAAGCCCGAGGCGATGACCTTGTGCTGCATGTCGTCCATGACGACGGCGTTGATGCCGCAGCCCTGCAGCTCCGGCTTGACGGCCACGAGCAGCATGTCGAGCTGTTCGTTGCGGCGGCTCTTGAGCGCGCGGAGCATGGGCAGCCAGCCGAAGGGGAACAGGCGGCCGCCGTTTTTCTGCTGCGCGCCGTCGAGCGACGGGCAGCAGATGCCAAAGGCCACCAGCTCATCCTTCTCATTGTACACAAACGAGGTCGTGCGTCCCTGCACCATGGGCAGGAACTCGCCGACGTACTTTTTCACCTGCCGCGACGTGAGCGCGACCACGCCAAAGAGCGCCAGATACGTCTCGTTGTAGAGGCGGAACACGTCCTCCACCAGCTGCGGGAGCGGCCGGTCGAGATGGTCGAGGTCCACCGTGTGCAGATGGTAGCGGCGGCGGATCATGGCCGCCATGCGCTCGATGCGCTCGTTGGGCTTATCCGGTATGGTAACGCGGTACTCGAACCAGTCCACTTCCTTCCCGTAGCCGCGGCGCTCCATCTGCGTCACATAATACGGATGGTTGTAATAGGTATAGAACAGGCTCCGCTGGTCGAAACCCTCGATCAGCATGCCCTCGCGGTCCATGTCCGAAAAGCCGAGCGGCCCATGCACGGCGGTGCAGCCCATCTGCCGCGCGTACGCCTCCGCCGCATCGAACAGCGCGTCCACGACCTCGTCGTCGTCGATGAAGTCGATGTGCGAGATGTTCATGTACTGTTTGCCGAACTTCTCGTTGGCGCGCCGGTTCATGATGCACGCGATGCGCCCGACGATCCTGCGGCCGCGCAGCGCGAGGAAGCACTTGGCCTCGCAGTATTCAAACGCGGGGTTCTTATCGCGCTGCATGTCCTTGACCTGGCTGTCAAGCATATCCGGCACATAGTGGGGATTGCCGCGGTACAGCCGGTTGGGGAACTCCATGAACCGCACGAGCTCCCGCCGCGTGACCGCCTCTTTGATCGTAACCATATCCGTTTTTCCCCCCTTGCTTCGATGGCGTGCGCGGCGGCCGCCGGCCATGCCGGCGGCGGCCGCGCATTTCTTCCCGGCGCGGGCGCGCTCAGGCGCTCTGGCGCGCCAGCTCCTCCTTCTCCAGCACCGTGTAGGCCACCTTGCCCACGAGCGTCTTGGGGAGCGATTCGCGCACCTCGATCTCATAGGGCATGGCGTATTTGGCGATGTGCCGGCGGCAGTGGGCCCAGATGGACTCCATCAGCTCCGGCGTCCCGGCCACGCCGTCGCGCAGCACGATGAACGCCTTGACCTTCTGCATCTTATAGGAATCGGGCACGCCGATGACGCAGCTCATCTGCACGGCCTCGTGCGCGTCGATGATGTTCTCCAGCTGCGAGGGATACACGTTGTAGCCGCTGGTGACGATCATGCGCTTGATGCGCTGGCGGAAGTAGACAAAGCCGTCCTCGTCCATGTAGCCCAGGTCGCCCGTGTGCACCCAGGTGAGCCCGTCGGCCGGGTGCACGCGCATGGCGTTGGCCGTCTCCTCCGGCTGGTTGACGTAGCCGAGCATCATGGACGGCCCGGTCAGGCAGATCTCGCCCTCCTGGCCGTAGGGCAGCTCGTCGGTCGTGCCGGTCCTGACGATCTTGTAATACGTATCCGGGAACGGCAGGCCGATGCTGCCCTCGCGGTACATGTCGTAGGGCGTGAGGCAGCTGGCGGTCACGCACTCGGTCGTGCCGTAGCCCTCGCGCACCTGCACGGTGGCGCCGTGCTCGCGCAAAAACAGGTCGAACTTCTTCTTGAGCTCGATGGAGAGCGAGTCCCCGCCGGAGAACACGCCCCTCAGGCACGCCAGGTTCACCTCGCGCATGTAGGGGTTGCGCGTGATGCCCTCAAACAGCGTGGGCACGCCGGCGATGTAGGTCGGCTGCTCCTTTTTGAGCAGGCGCGCGTAGCTCTCCACCGATACGCGCGGCACGAGGATGCTGGTGCCGCCCGCAATGAGGATGGTGTGGATGCACACGCCGAGGCCGAACCCGTGGAAGATGGGCATGGCGGCCAGCATGCTCTGCCCCGGTTCGAACGTCGTGGCCATGGCGATGGTCTGCGTGCCGAGGGCGTTGAAGTTGAGGTTGGAGAGCAGGATGCCCTTCGTCACGCCCGTGGTGCCGCCCGAGAACAGGATGACCGCCGGGTCCTCCGCCGCGCGGCGCACCAGGTACGGCTGCTCGTAGGCGTCGCCCGCGCGCAGAAAGTCGCGCCAGGTCTCCGCGGGCGGCGCGAGCGGCGGCGTCTTGAGCTTGCGCCCCTGGGTGAGCCAGTAGCCCGCGCGCAGCAGGGGCGAAAGCGCGTCCCCCACCGTGGCGACGACGAGCCGGTCGAGCGGCTGCTCGCGCATGACCTCCTGGAACTTGCCGTAGAACTGGTCGAGCGTCACGGCCACGCGGGAGCCGGAATCGCGCAGGTAGAAGGCGATCTCCCCCACGCTCGAGAGCGGGTGGATCATCGTGGCCACCGCGCCGATGAGGTTGAGCCCGTAGAAGCACAGCACCGCCTGCGGGCAGTTGGGCAGGCAGACGGTCACGCGGTCGTCCTTTTTCACGCCGGCGGCGGCGAACGCGCGCGCCACGCGGTGCGCCTGCTCGACCAGCTGGCGGTAGGTCGTCCTGACGCCCTGGAACGTATAGGCCACGGTATCCGGCTGCCGCTGGGCCACGGCCATGACCGCGTCCATCATGGAGCCCTCCGGGTAGTCCAGGTGCGCGGGCACCTTGCCGTAAAAGCGCAGCCAGGGTGCGCGGACGTTCTCTGGCGCGTCAAACCTCATAATCCACCTCCGTACTGGCGGGCAGCTCCAGCAGCTCCGGGTGCTGCAGCAGGTGCTTGAGCAGCCGGACGGTCTTGGAATAATAATATCCGTCGGCGATGCGCTCGTCGATCGTCAGCCCGAGGTCGAGCACCGGCCGCAGCGAGACGTTCCCCTCCGCGTCCACCAGCTGCGCCATGTGCCGCTCGCCGATCACGCCGAAGAACGACGTCGTCCCCCAGTTGGTCAGGTGATGGTAGCCCGCGTTGAGCTTGATCGAGCCGAGGTTGGACAGGAAGATCGACGCGTAGTTCGGGTCCGTCTTGACGAGGAACTCCGGCACGCGGCCGTAATAGTCCAGCAGGTGCAGCAGGCGGATGACGATGGTCAGCACCCAGCGCGGGAGCTTGAGCAGCATATCCATGCCTTCGGTGGAGTTGTCCGTCCGGCCGCCGCGAAACTCCGTGATCTCCTTCACGATCGCCTCGTGCAGCGTGTCGATGGTCGTATCCCCGTCGCAGTAGAGGAAGGCCAGCGCCTCGTGCGACTCGTCGTTGAACTGCTTTTTCACCACGAACGAGAGCGTGAGCACGTTGCGCTGGTACATGCGGCTGCCCTGGATGAAACGGTTCATCCGCGGCCGCAGCACGAAGCACTTGACCGCCGCCGCCGCGATGACATGGAAGATCGTATAGCGGTGCGCCGGCTCCCCGGCGTTCTTCCTTTCCAGATACGCCTCGATGTTGGTCAGGTCGATCTGCGCCTCGATGAACGCCTCGTTATCGGCCCGGATGGGGAACAGGTAGGGGGTGAAGCCGTGCAGCGCGTCCAGATCGCGCAGCCAGACGCCGTCCCGCCTGTCGCCCCAGCGCCTGCGGGGCCGCTGCTCCCGCGGCGCGGGTTGTGTCGTCTGTTCCATGCGTTCTCTCTTTCTTCTTCATAAAACCAAATATAATTCCTGCCCAGGCGGGATATGCCGCCCGGGCCGCCATGATAGCGATATTACTATAGCGGAAAGCGGGGCAAATGTCAAACTTCTGTCACAATTGGCCGCCCCGCGCCCGGACGGCTCCAGCGTCGCCTCCGCGCCGGCGCCTTCCCAACGGCCGCCCCCGCGCGCCCGGTCACACCAGCGAGGCGACGGCCTGCGCGGAGATGCACAGCCCGCGCCCCTCGTCGTTCATGCCCTCGGTGGTCGTGGCCTTGAGGCCGACGCGCGCGGGGTCGACGCCGCACGCGTCGGCAAGGTTCTCCCGCATTTGGGGCAGATAGGGCGCCAGGCGCGGCCGCTGCGCGATGAGCGTCGCATCGACGGCGTACGGCCGCAGGCGCTCGCCGCGCAGGCGGGCGACGACCGGTTTGAGCAGCTCCATGCTGTCCGCGCCCCGGTAGGCCGGGTCGGTATCCGGAAACAGGTGGCCGAAGTCCGGCAGCGCCGCCGCGCCCAGCAGCGCGTCCATGACCGCATGGGCCAGCACGTCCGCGTCCGAATGGCCGAGCAGGCCGCGCGCAAACGGCACGCGCACGCCCGCGAGGATGAGCGGCCGCCCCTCCACGAGCCGGTGCGTATCGCACCCGGTGCCATAGCGCGTGCGCAGGCGGCGCGCGCGCGCCCAGTCCTGCGGCGTGGTGAGCTTGAAGTTGTCCTCGCCGCCCTCGATGAGGCGCGGCGCATGCCCGGCGCGCAGCAGCAGCGTCGCATCGTCCGTGGCGGGGGCGTCCGCGGCGCGGTAGGCCGCAAGGATGTCCCTGAGCGGGAACGCCTGCGGCGTCTGCATGCGCCACAGCCCCGCGCGCGGCACCTCGGCCGCGCCGCCTTCCTCAGCGCGCAGCACGGTATCCGTCACGGGCACGGCGGCCACGCCGCTGCCGAAGCGCTCCGCGCTCTCCAGGCAGGCGCGCACGAGCGCGGGCGGCACGAGGCAGCGCGCCGCATCGTGGATCAGCGCGATGCACGGCCCGTCTCCGAGCCAGGCGTCCGCGGCCGTCAGCGCGGCGAGGACGGACGCCCCGCGCGTCTCCCCGCCCGGCGCGAGCCGGCGCGGCACGGGGCACGGCAGCGCCTCCACAAAGGCGCGCGTCATGGGCGAGACGGCGCACACGAGCGCCTCCGCCCCGCCCTGCACGAGCGCGTCCATGCTGCGCTCGATGGCGCTTTTGCCGCACAGCGGCTCTGTGAGCTTATCAAACCCCATGCGCTGCGACGTGCCGGCGCACAGCAGGATGCCGACGGCGCGCACGGCCTCAGCCCTCCGAAAGCAGGGTGTACATGGCGGCGGCGTCCTCCTTGCGGGTGTGCTCGGCGACGCTCTCCACGCGCACGACGACGTGCCGCCCGCCCAGCAGCAGGTCGAGCGTGTCGCCGGGCTTGACGTCGGTGGAGGGCTTGGCCTGCCTGCCGTTGACCGTCACGCGGCCGGCGCCGGCGGCCTCGTTGGCCACGGTGCGGCGCTTGATGATGCGCGAAACCTTCAGATACTTGTCGAGCCGCACGGCTCCTCCTTTCCCCCGCGCAGGGCGGGTGTGCAACCGCTTTGGCGGGAACCCCGGCCGGCCCTGCTCCCCCCCGCGCGCGGTATCGCGCGGCGGCGCTGCCGTCAGGCCCCCTGGCAAACTGCGCGCGGCGCGCAGGTCTGGCGGCGGGGCGCGGCCCCGCCGGTCGTTCCCTACCCACATGGTATGGCCCGGCGGCGCTGCTGTCAAGCCCTTGACAAAATGCGCGCGCAGTGCTATGCTTCCCTCATCACGGGGGCGCCCGCGCCGGTGCTGCGGGCTGAGAAGCACCCTTGGAACCTGTTGGGTCATGCCATCGTAGGAAAGTGATACATACGTCCTGCCTGCATCGTTCATGGCCCCGCCGCCGTGAACGGTTTTTATTGGCAGGAGGGACCCGGGATGGAATTTGAACTGTTTACGAAGCTGGGCGAGCTGGAGGGGCTGGAGCTCTGGCTGTTCCTCGGCGCGCTCGTGCTCTTTGCGGCGCTGGCGGCGCTGGTGGCCGCGCAGCGGCGGCGCCTGGCCGCCGGGGAAGCGCCCGCGCCGCACGGCTCCCCGTTCACCACGCGCGCGCTGGTGTACGGCGCGCTGTGCCTGGCGCTCTCGTTCGCGCTGTCGTACCTCAAGCTGTTCTCGCTGCCGTACGGCGGGTCGATCACGCTGTGCAGCATGCTGCCGCTTGTGATATACGCCTCGTGCTTCGGGCCGGCGTGCGGGTTCGCCGCGGCGCTTGCCTATGCGGTGCTGCAGGTGGTGCAGGGCGCGTGGATCGTGCACTGGGCGCAGTTCATCCTGGACTATTTCGTGGCGTTCACGTGCCTGGGCCTTGCCTCGCTCGTGCCCAAGAGCCTGCCGCTGGGCATGGCCGTATCCGGCTTTGCGCGGATGCTGGTATCCACCGTGTCCGGCGCGATCTTCTTTGCCGACGGCGGGCTCGACTACGGCATCGCCAACCCGTGGGTCTATTCGCTGCTGTACAACGCGCTCTCCGTGGGCGTGGATACGGTGCTGTGCGTGCTCGTCGCGCTGCTGCCGCCCGTCAGGCGCGTCTATGAGCGGGTGGCCTCCGCCGCGCGCTGCCCCCCTTATTCGCATCCTTACCCGGCCGTTTTCCCCGCCCGCGCCCGCCGTTCCCCCCAAAGGCGGCCGCAGGCGGCGCGGGACGGCCCTTCGACCCGCCGGCGGCGCTCTCCCCCAGCGCCGCCGGCTTTTTTTCGTCCGCCCGGCGGCGCGCGCTCTCGTTGCGGCGGCCCCGCTTCGCGGCGCGGGCGCAAAAGTTGGAAAATGTTCAAACAATCCGTCGGTTTTGCATGATATAATGGAGCAGGCCGCGATGCGGGACGGCCCCGCGCGGCCCGTTCATTTCCCGCGGCGCGGCAGGAAGGGGTGGAAGCGATGAAGCACTGGAGCCGGGCGCAGCGCGCGGCGCTCATCGCCGCGGCGGCGGCGGTCTGCGCGCTGCTGTGCGTGCTGCTGCTGCCGCGCGCGGCCGCGCGCGCCGGTCAGGCCCCGGGGCGGCTGGAGCTGCTGCCGGACGCCGCGCCCACGCCGCCGCCGTCGATGTCGTTTGTGGAGGATGCGGCGCAGCCGATGCTCGAGGAGGGCTGCCGCTTCGCGCAGGGCAGCGCGTTCACGCTGTCGGGCCAGGTGCGCGCCAACCGCCCGCTCACGGGCGTGACGGTCACCATCGACTGCGCATACAACAGCGACCCGTTCTACCCCTACCGCAGCTCCGTCTATTTCCCCGAGGGCAGCGCCGTCTATACCTGCCGGCTCGACCAGAGCGAGGGCACGCTCGAGGGCGCGTCCATCGCGTCGCGGCTCGACCTTGCGCAGCTGCGGCCCGGCGTGCACACGCTCAGGGTCATCGCCTCGTGCGAGGGGGCCAAGTCCGTGGAGCTGCTGCGCGTGCGCTTTTTCGTGCTGGGCGATGCGTGGGAGCAGCTCGTGCCGGAGGATTTCAACGATTCCTACGCCGAGGCGCTCGCCTTCTTCGGCGAGGAGGCGCGCTTCTGCTACCGCTATCAGTGGGTGGACGGCCGCTATACCATGGCCGACCCGGACTGGGAGGAGGCGTACATCACCACCGTCGCCGGGCTGCCCGAGGGCGAGACGTGGCGCGTGCACGTGGACGCCGCGCCGTATTTTGAGCGCGCGCTCGCCTACCTGCGCGGCACGTACGTGCGCGTCTCCGGCACGAACGGCGATTCGGGCGTAATCCCGCTCGCCTCGCTCGTGGCCACGTACGACGGGTGCTACGTCTCGCGCTTCACGTCGAGCCTGCGCACCGTCAGCCACCACGCCTTCGGCACGGCGGTGGACCTGAACGCCTCGATGCAGCCCATCCTCAACACCGCGGAGAACATCGCCCTCATCGACGGCGAGGTGGGCGAGCTGCTCGCCTACAACGGCATCCGGCAGGAGGGCGGCGTTTCCTATTACGATTATACCTATTCCGGCAGCTGCGCCGCGCTGCTCAACGGCGTGCCGGAAACGGTGGTCAACTACCTGCTCTACGAGCTGGCGTTCTACCGCGCGGGCTTCCTCTGGGCGCACTACTACCGCTCCACCAGCGACGGGATGCACTTCACCCTGTCCGAGTTCGTCACCCGCAAGCACGACGACGGGCGCGGCCTGCGCAAGGTATACGAATACATCGAACCCGCGCCCGCCGCATAACGGCGCGGGCAGGGCGCGCTCAGGCGAGCAGCACGTCCACGCTCGTGCCGTCGATGGCGTTGACGGCGATGGCGTAGCGCTGCTCCGGCGTGCCGCCCGTGTCCGTCGTGTATTCGCACAGCCACGTTGGCACGATGTACGCCCGCTCCAGGTCGTTCTTCACCCGCACCAGCGCCCCCACCAGCGCAACCCGCTTCACCGTGACCGTTCCCCCGCTCACCTCCGTCCAGCGAAACTCATGCCGGAACCGGTTGCGCAGCAGCTCCCGCACCCTGGCAAACGGCAGCAGCGCCGCGTTTTCGTTGGCGGTGCGCAGCACGTGCAGCGGGAACATCCTGCCCACATAGCGCACGCCCCGCTCGTCCACGAACATCTGCATGCGCTCCGGCCGCCAGTCCTTCCGATAGGCCGACTGCTCATAGATCTGCAGCCCGGAATGACCCAGCAGCAGCGGGTCAAACGGCGCATAGCCGCCGTCCCCCCGGCAGAGGATGATCTGATAGCCGTTGGCCAGCACCGTCTCCGTGACGGCGTTCACCATGCGCGCCTTCTCCACGGAGGCGACCTGCATGCCGGAAAACCCGATCGTCTCCAGCATCTCCCGCGCCCGTTCCACCGCCTGCTCCGCCGTGATGGCGACCGCGCCGATCTGCGTGCCCGGCGGCTCGTCCCCCATCGCCCCGCCGGAGGCGACGAGGCTCTCCCCCTGCATGACGGCCGCATGTCCCAGATCAATGGTGAATGCCCAGCAAGCTTCATACGCAAGGACCGTAAAGCTTCTGCCGTCCGCGCACACGCCGGTGCTCCGGCCGGGCAGGC
>URSN01000049.1 GCA_900550525.1 uncultured Eubacteriales bacterium | reverse complement strand
GTGCGGCGGCAGGGGCGGGGACCGGTGGTGGCGGCCAGCAGCTTGTCCTCAAGGCGGGCCGCAATGGCCATGCCGAGTGCGGCTGAGATCGAGGTGGAGGAGTGCCTGCCCGTCAGCGACGTGAGGTTCGCCCTGGGCTTTGATACCAACCTTGGGGACATGCTCGGCGGCATCCTGCCCAAGAAGATGAAGCGGCGCAAGCTGCCCGTGTCCGAGGCGCGGCGCGTGCTCGTCCAGCAGGAGTCGGAAAAGCGCATCGACATGGACGACGTCACGCGCGACGCCCTGCAGCGCGCCGAGCAGGACGGCATCATCTTCATCGACGAGATCGACAAGATCGCCGGCGGCCGCAGCATGGGCGGGCCGGATGTGTCGCGCGAGGGCGTGCAGCGGGACATCCTGCCCATCGTGGAGGGCTCGACCGTGGCCACCAAGTACGGCCCGGTCAAGACGGATTTCATCCTGTTCATCGCCGCCGGCGCGTTCCACACGGCCAAGGTCACCGACCTCATCCCGGAGCTGCAGGGGCGCTTCCCCATCCGCGTGAAGCTCGACGGGCTGACGCAGGCGGATTTCAAGGCGATCCTCACCCAGCCGGAGAACGCCGTCACCAAGCAGTACGCGGCGCTGCTGTCGGCCGACAGCGTGAAGCTCTCGTTCACCGACGAGGCGCTCGACGAGATCGCGCGCTATGCGTTCCTGGCCAACGAGAACACGGAGAACATCGGCGCGCGCCGCCTGCATACTGTATTGGAGAACCTGCTGGACGACATCTCGTTCAACGCCAGCGGCAACCACCCCGTGATCGACATGGTCGTGGACGCGGCGTATGTGAACGAGCGGCTGCGGCATGAATTTACCGATGAGGATATACATAAGTATATCCTGTAAACGGGCGGCGGAGGAAGCGCAGGAAAGCGCCGCCCGGAAGGAGTGAAACGGATTGATGAAACAAAACCGGTTGGCCCTTCTGGCCCTTTGCCTTTGCTGCATTCTCGCCCTTTCCGCGTGCGCGGGCGCGCCGTCCATCAGCGCCATTGAGCGCGTTGCGCTGGCGCTGGAGGAGGAACAGAACGAGCGGATGCTGCTCAGCCCCCAGACGCCCGAGCCCGCGCCGCCGACGCTGCCGCCGGAGCTGCTTGCCACGCAGGCGCCGGAGGCGGCGCAGCCGTCCGCCGCGGATGATGCGGCGGAGCAGGCGGATGCGGAGGAGCCCGCGGCCACGGCCGAACCGGCGGAGGAACCCGCGGCCACGGCCAGGCCGACGAAGAAGCCCGCGGCCACGGCCAAACCGACTAAGAAGCCCGCGGCCACGGCCAAACCGACAAAGAAGCCCGCCGCCACGGCCAAACCGACCGCAAAGCCCACGCAGGCGCCCGTGGAGGTGCCGGCGGATACGCCGCGGCCCGTGGAGCCGACCGCCGCGCCGACGCCCGCGCCGGCGGATACGTCCGCGCCGCTGCCCACGGCGCAGGAGCCGGACCCCACGCCCGCCGAGGGGCTGGAGGCGGAGCTCGTGCTCGCGGCGAAGGTGGCGTACCTGGAGGCGCGCGGCAAGGGCGAGGCGGCCTACCGCGCCGTGCTGAGCGTGATCTACAACCGCTGCAAATCCTCGCGCTTTGGCGGGGGCGAAACGTCCATCACCACGGAGGTCTACCGCAAGAGCCAGTTTTCCGTGGTGAGCGGCAGCTCGTTTGAATCGACCGAGCCGCCCGCGGAGATCGTCGAATACGCGCGCGACGTGTTCGTCAACGGCAATACGAACGTGCCGGCGGGCGTGCTGTTCTTCCGCGCGGAGCGGCTGGGCGAGAGCTGGGGCGACAAGACATTTTATCAGACCATTGGCGGCAATTCGTTCTTCTATGCGGATTGACGGGGAGGGAATATGGCAGGAAAACTGAAGATCATCCCGCTCGGCGGGGTGGGAGAGATCGGGAAGAACATGACCGTGCTCGAATACGGCAACGACATGATCGTCGTGGACTGCGGGCTGATCTTCCCGGATGAGGACATGCCCGGCATCGACGTGGTCATCCCGGACATGACGTACCTGACGGAAAACGCCGCCCGGCTGCGCGGCTTTCTCATCACGCACGGGCACGAGGACCACATCGGCGCGCTGCCCTACGCGCTGCGGGAGTTCAACGTGCCCGTCTATGGGACGAGCTTCACCATCGCGCTGATCGAGCACAAGCTCGAGGAGATGCACGTCAAGGGGCGGCAGCTGGAGGCGATCAAGCCGGGCGACCGCATCGAGCTGGGCTGCTTCAAGGTCGAGTTCATCAAGACGGGCCATTCCATCGCCGGGGCCATCGCGCTGGCGATCAGCACGCCCATCGGCACGGTCATCCATACGGGCGACTTCAAGGTGGATTTCACGCCCATCGACGGCGAGCCCATCGACATCAACCGCTTTGCGCACTACGGCTCGCGCGGCGTGCTGGCGCTGCTGTCGGACAGCACGAACATCGAGCGGCAGGGCTATACGCAGTCCGAGCGGGAGCTGGGCGCCGCGTTTGAGCATTATTTCGAGGCGGCGCACGGCCGCGTGATCGTGGCGTCGTTTGCGTCGAACGTGTACCGCATCCAGCAGGTGGCGGACGTGGCCATCTCGCACGGGCGGGTGCTGTGCTTCCAGGGCCGCCGCAAGGAGCAGGTCGTGCAGATCGCCATGAAGCTGGGCTACCTGAAGATCCCGGCCGACCGCATCGTCAACGTCGATCAGCGCAAGCGCTACCGGGACGAGCAGATCTGCGTGTTCACCACCGGCAGCCAGGGCGAGCCGATGAGCGGGCTGTTCCGCATGGCCACGGCCACGCACCGGCTCAACATCGGTCCGGGCGACACGGTCATCATCTCCGCGTCGGCCATCCCGGGCAACGAGAAGGGCGTCGCCCGCGTGATCGACAACCTGATCCAAAAGGGCGCCATCGTCATCTACAACCAGATGGCGGACGTGCACGTGTCCGGCCACGCCTGCCGCGAGGAGCTGCGCCTGATGATGCAGCTGACAAAGCCGCGCTTCTTCATCCCCGTGCACGGCGAATACCGGCACCTGTTCATGCACGCGCAGCTGGCGCGCGAGATGGGCATCCCGGAGGAGAACATCTTCCGCGCCGGGTGCGGCGACGTGATCGAGCTGACCGCGCGGCGCGGCCGCATCACCGGCAGCGTGACCGCCGGCAGCGTCATGGTGGACGGCATCGGCGATATCGACAGCGTCGTGCTCAAGGACCGCCGCCTGCTCTCGCAGGACGGGCTGGTGGTGGCCGTCATCGTGCTGGACGTGGAGTCCGGCCGGCTGATGGCGGCGCCGGAGATCATCTCGCGCGGGTTTGTGTACATGCGCGAGAGCGAGAAGCTCATCGAGGAGGCCGTCGCGCTGCTGACCGAGGAGGCGCAGCGCTTTGAGGGCGCGCCGAAGTCCGAATACGCCGCCATCAAGAACAGCGTGCGGCAAAAGCTCAAGTCGCTGCTCAAGAGCAGGACCAAGCGCACGCCCATGCTGCTGCCGATCATACTGGAGATCTGAAAAGGAGGGTATGCAATGGTTGTGTACGATACGGCCCGAAAGCTCGCATCGGAGCTGAAGGCGAGCGAGGAGTACCAGGCCTACGACAAGGCGCGCGAGGCCGCCATGGCCAACGATACGACCAAGGCGCTCATCGCCGAGTACCATAAGCTCCAGATGCGCGCGCAGGCCGCCGCCATCAAGGGCGACAAGGACGACGAGCTGCTCGAGCGCCTGCGCAAGGTGGGCGAGGTGCTTGGGCTGGACAAGGACGCGTCCGCCTTCCTCATGGCGGAGTTCCGCCTCAACCGCATGCTCGGCGACGTCTACAAGATCCTGGCGGAAGCGATCGACGTCGACCTGAGCGCGCTCGAGGGGTAGCTTGCGCTCCTGCGCGGCGCCTGTTATACTGGGCCTATGGATATGATGGATGCAAAGCGGAAACAGAACCGCCTGACCCCGAAGCAGCGCAGGCTGCGGCGGGCGTGGCGCGCGGTGCGCCAGCCGGTCGTGCTGCTGGTGAGCCTTGTCATCGTGTTCTTTGCCGCGCGCTTCACGGTCAACTACGTGCTCTCCAACTACATCAACCCCGTCGACGTGAACGACGCGACGCCCATCGAGGTGGGCATCCCCAAGTCCTCCTCCGCCAGCACCATCGCGCAGATCCTCTACAACGCGCGCGGCGAGGATGAGGAGGGGCTCATCCCCAGCATCGCCGCGTTCAAGATCTACGTCGATTTTGTCGGCAAGGCCAACAAGATGCAGGCGGGCACCTATATCCTCTCGCGCAACATGTCGCTCAAGCAGATCGTGGACATCATCTGCGAGGGCAACCCGCCGCGCGAATCCATCAAGCTGATGATCCCGGAGGGCTATACCGTTTCGGACATCGCCGATACGCTCGTGGAGCTGGGCGTGCTCGAGGACGCGTCGGAGTTCACGGACGCCTGCCTGGACCGGACGGGGCTGGAGGGCTTCACCTTCCTGCCGGAGTCGGCCGGCGGCCGGCGCTACCTGCTGGAGGGGTACCTGTTCCCCGACACGTACGAGATCTTCGTGGACGCCTCGCCGGATTCCATCATCATCAAGATGCTCAACCGCTTCAACGAGGTGTTCACCGACGAATACATCGCTCGCGCGCAGGAGCTGGGCATGACGATGGACCAGGTGGTCACGCTCGCGTCGCTCATCGAGCGCGAGGCGCAGGTCGATACGGACTTTGCCAAGGTCTCCGCGGTGTTCCACAACCGTTTGAAGGAGGGCATGCGCCTGGAATCCTGCGCCAGCCTGTCCTATGTGCTGAACGTGCGCAAATACACCTTCACCGCAACGGAGCTTGCGACCGAGTCGCCGTACAACACCTACCGCAACGCCGGGCTGCCCATCGGGCCGATCAGCAACCCCGGCAAGCTGGCCATCGAGGCGGCGCTCTATCCCAACGAGGAGTTCCTCGAGGAGGGGTACCTGTACTTCTGCAACGGCAAGCTGGAGGTGAAAAACCCGGACGGCACCGTCACGCACGACTATGCGCTCGTGTTCGACAAGACCTATGAGGAGCACCAGAAGCATGTGCTCGAATACCAGCAGTACTGGCCGTCCTCCGCCGGCTGACGGATCGGACGGGACGCGCAGGGCGCCGGCCGGCAGGCCGGCGCCCGCTTTCTGTCCGCGCGCATGCCGTCGCTTTTTGTCTCATGGCCGGGGCGGCGCGCGCATAGGCTGTATGCGTGGGGGTGAAGCGCGTGCAGCTGTTCCAGTTCCTGTGCGACCTGTTCTTCTTTGCCGCGTATGTGCGCGGCGGCTCGGCCTTCCCCGAGCCGCTGCCGGAGGCGGAGGAGCGGCGCTGCCTGCTTGAGGCGGCCCGCGGCAGCGAGGAGGCGCGCGAGAAGCTCATCGCGCATAACCTGCGCCTTGTCGCGCACATCGCCAAGAAATACCTGCGCGCCGGACGCGATATCGACGACCTCATCTCCATCGGCGCCATCGGCCTCATCAAGGCCGTCAACACGTTCGACCCGGGGCGCGGCTATGCGCTCTCGGCCTATGCCAGCCGCTGCGTGGAGAACGAGATCCGCATGAGCCTGCGCGCCGAGCGGCGGCGCGTGCAGGAGGTGTCGCTCAGCGACGCGGTGGGCACCGACGGCGACGGCAACGACGTCACCCTGCTCGACATGCTCGGCACCGACCCGGACGCCGTGCTCGACCAGGTGCAGGCGCGGCTCGATACGGAGCGCATCTGCGGCGTCATGCGCCGCGTGCTCACCGAGCGCGAGGCCACCGTCATCCGCCTCCGCTTCGGGCTCTTCGGCGCGTGCCGCATGGCGCAGCGGGAGGTGGCGGAGCTGCTGGGCATCTCGCGCAGCTATATCTCGCGCATCGAAAAAAAGGCCCTGGGCAAGCTCAACGCCGCGCTGCGCGAGCGCCGCTGAAGCGTGCCGCGGCGGCTGCGCGCGTCCCGCAGCGCCGTCCCGCCGCGCGCGCACGCCGGGCACGCCATGCCGGCTGCAATGGCAAAATTCGCCCGGCTTCGTCTTGTCAAGCGGGGCGGGGGGATGCTATACTTTTCCCATGAAGCGAAACGGATTTGATAACGATAAGTACGTCCGCATGCAGTCGGAGAAGATACGCGAGCGCATCGCGCAGTTTGGGGACAAGCTCTATCTGGAGTTTGGCGGCAAGCTCTTCGACGATTTTCATGCGGCGCGCGTGCTGCCCGGCTTCCTGCCGGACAGCAAGATCAACATGCTGCAAACGCTGCGCGACGATGCGGAGATCGTTCTGGCCATCCACGCCGGCGACATTGAGCGCAACAAGGTGCGCGACGATCTGGACATCGCCTACGACGCCGAGGTGCTGCGCCTCATCGATGCATTCCGCGCCAAGGGGCTGCTGGTCACCGGCGTGGTCATCACGCGCTACGGCGGCCAGGCGGCGGCGGACGCCTTTGCCGAGCGGCTCGTGCGCCTGGGCGTGCGCGTCTACCGGCATTATCCCATCGCCGGCTATCCGGCCAACGTCCCCCTGATCGTCAGCGACGAGGGCTTTGGCAAGAACGATTACATCGAGACGCAGCGGCCGCTCGTGGTCGTGACGGCGCCCGGCCCCGGCAGCGGCAAGCTCGCCGTCTGCCTCTCGCAGCTCTACCATGAGAGCCGGCGCGGCGTCAAGGCCGGCTACGCCAAGTTTGAGACGTTCCCCGTCTGGAACCTGCCGCTGCAGCACCCGGTCAACCTCGCCTACGAGGCCGCCACGACGGACCTGGACGACGTGAACATGATCGACCCGTTCCACCTCGAGGCATACGGCGTCACCACGGTCAACTACAACCGCGATGTGGAGTCCTTCCCGGTGCTCAGCGCCATCTTCGAGCGCATCTCCGGCGCGTCGCCGTACCGCTCGCCCACGGACATGGGCGTGAACATGGCGGGCTACTGCATCTATGACGACGAGGCGGTGTGCGCCGCGGCGCGGCAGGAGATCATCCGGCGCTACTATGCGGCGCTGTGCGGCTGCAAGCGCGGCCTGCTGCCGCCGGATCAGGAGATCCGCTCGGAGTATATCATGAACCGCTGCGGCGCGTCGCCGGCGGACCGGCCGGTCGTGGGGCGCGCGCTTGAGCGTGCGGAGGAGACGGGCGGCCCGGCGTTTGCCATCGAGCTGCCGGACGGGCAGATCGTCACCGGGAGGACGACGGAGCTGCTGGGCGCTTCGGCGGCCGCGCTGCTCAACGCGCTCAAGGTGCTCGGCGGCATCCACGACGCGATCGACCTCATCTCGCCCATCGTGATCGAGCCCATCCAGCGGCTCAAGACGCGGCATCTGGGCAGCCAGAACCCGCGCCTGCACAGCGACGAGATCCTCATCGCGCTGTCCATCTGCGCGGCCACGAACCCGACCGCCGCGCACGCGATGAACCAGCTCGACCGCCTGCGCGGGACGGAAGCGCACTCAAGCGTGATCCTTTCGCGCGTGGACAGCGCGATGTTCCGCCGCCTGGGCGTCAACTTCACCTGCGAGCCGCAGTACGAGGCCAAGGATCTGCTCTACCACAAATTATAGGGCGGGGCTTGTTGTACGGCGCCCATGTGTGGTACAATGAACCAGTTATGGAGGTTGCGGCATCATGAAGGGCAGGATCGAACGGCTGCGCGCGCTGCTCGCGCAGGACGGGCTGGACGCCGCGCTGATCAGCGGCGCGGCTGGCATCCGCTATTTCTCCGGCTTTACCAGCGAGGACGCCACGGTGCTCGTCACCGGGCGCTCCTGCTGCCTGTTTACGGACTTCCGGTATACCATTCAGGCGCGGGAGCAGACGGAGGGCTATGAGGTCGTCGAGTGCGATCCGGCGCATCTGACCGAGGCGCTTGCCGCCGTGCTCGCGCGCGACGGCTGCCGCCGCTGCGGCTTTGAGGCGGACCGGATGACCGTTGCGCAGCACGGGCGCCTTGTAAAGCTCCCGGCGCAGCTCGTGCCGCTCTCCCGCCCGCTTGCGGCGCTGCGCATGATCAAGTCCCCCGACGAGATCGAGAGCCTGCGCCGCGCGCAGCAGCTGGCCGACCGCTCCTTTTCCGAACTGCTCGGCCGCGTGCACGCCGGCATGACCGAGCGCGAGGTCGTCGCCGAGCTCAACTACATCGGCGCCAGGCTCGGCAGCGAGGGCCCGTCGTTCGACCCCATCGCCGGCTCCGGCCCGAACGGCGCCATGTGCCATGCCGTGCCGTCGGAGCGCCGCCTGCAGGCGGGCGATCTGGTGGTGCTGGACTTTGGCTGCGTGGTGGACGGCTACCATTCCGATATGACGCGCACGTTCGCCGTCGGCCATGCGAGCGACGAGTGCCGCCGCATCTACGACATCGTGCGCGAGGCGCATGAGCGCGCGCTCGATGCGCTGCGCGCGGGCGTCACGGGCCGCGCGCTTGACGCTGTCGCGCGCGACTACATCGCCGCGCAGGGTTACGGCGCATGCTTTGGCCACAGCCTGGGGCACGGCTTCGGGCTTGAGATCCACGAGGAGCCGCGCGCGTCCACGCGCTCGGAAACGGTGTTCGAGCCGGGCATGACCATCACCATTGAGCCGGGCATCTATGTCGAGGGGCTCTGCGGCGTCCGCATCGAGGACTGCTGCGTGGTCACGGAGGACGGGTATATCGATCTTGTCAGCTCGCCCAAGGAGCTGCTGATTGTTTCCTGATAAGCAAACAACGATTGGGGAGGAACCAGAACTATGATTATGGCAGGCGATTTTCGCAAGGGCATGACCGTTGAGATCGACGGGCAGGTGTGGTCCATCGCGGACTTCCAGCACGTCAAGCCGGGCAAGGGCGCGGCGTTTGTGCGCACCCGTCTCAAGAACGTGATGACGGGCGCAGTGCTCGAGCGCACCTTCAGCCCGACGGACAAGTATCCCAACGCCCACATCGAAACGCGCGAGATGCAGTACCTCTACAACGACGGACAGCTGTACTATTTCATGGACGTGGAGACGTACGAGCAGCTCCCCCTCAACCACGACCAGGTGGAGGACGCCATCGACTTCATCGTCGAGAACGAGAACGTCAAGGTCCGCTTCTTCAAGGGCGCGCCGTTCTCCGTCGAGGCGCCGAACTTCGTCGAGCTGACCGTCACGCACACCGAGCCGGGCGTGCGCGGCGATACCGCCACCGGCACGACCAAGCCGGCCGAGCTGGAGACGGGGTACAAGATCAACGTCCCGCTGTTCGTCAACGAGGGCGACCGCATCCGCGTGGATACCCGCACGGGCGAATACATGGAGCGCGTGTGAGCGCTTCGCCAACTGTCTTGCAGAGGAGGGTATCACATGAGCTATATCTCTGAAAAGGTTGCGTACCTGGACGGGCTGGCCGACGGGCTGGGCGTTTCCGAGGACGACAAGCAGGGCAAGCTCCTGCGCGGCATTATCGACGCGCTGGGCGCCGTTGCGGAGGAACTCGAGGAGCAGGGCGAATCGCTCGACGACCTGTCCGACTGCGTGGACGAGCTCTACGAACAGCTGGACGATGTGAACGACGCGCTCTTTGACGAGGACGACGAGGCGGAGGAAGGCGACTTCATGGAGGTCGTGTGCCCCTCCTGCGGCGAGACGATCTATTTTGACGAGGACATGCTCGATTCCGAGGACGGCCTCATCTGCCCCTACTGCAACGAGCCGGTTGAGATCGACCTGAGCTGCGTGGACGCGCAGGACGACGGCGAGGACGACGACTGACGGCGGGCGTTCCCCGCGCTTTGCTGCACGGATTGCACGATCCGCCGGGCCACAGACGCCCGGCGGATTTTTATGCATATCCACCGCATAAAAATTCATCGAGCATCGATTCTGTATAACTATGCGTTAAAATTGGATAGATACGCGAAGAGGCTGCCCCGGGAGCCCCAGCCCGTCTCGCGCGCCGTGCGGCCGGGCCGGCCTTTGCGCCCGCCCGCTCACCGCCTTGCGCTCACTCTCATGCGCTCACCGCTGTACGCTCACCGCCGCGCGCGGAACAGGGCCGTGTTCGCATCCCCGTCGAGCAGGCCCACGAGCGCGGCATCCCGAAAGCCCGCGCTTTGCAGCGCCTGCAATTCATGCGCGGCCGTCAGGGGAATGTCAAAATGGACAAACGCGCCGTCCGCGATGCCGTCGCGCCGCCGCCGGCGCGCACATTCGGCCAGCGCCAGCTCCTCGATGGTCTGCGTGGCGGCGATGTAATCGCAGCAGAGGAAGCAGCCGCCCGGGCGAAGGCTCTGCCGGATGCGGGCCAGCAGCGCCGTTTTCTGCGCGTATGTCAGATGGTGCAGCGTTTCAAAGGCGACGGCCGCGTCGAAACGGTCGCGGCCCAGGTCAAAGCGGGTGTAATCCGCCTGCACGAGCGTCAGCGCGCGGCCCGGATGCTTTTCCCGCAGCCGCCGCAGCAGCTGCGCGGAGAGATCGACGCCCGTTACGCGCAGGCGCGGAAAGCGGGGGAGGATGTAGTCGAGCTCCAGCCCGCTGCCGCATCCGACGTCCAGCAGCTCAGCGGTATCCGGCGGCAGCAGCGCGGCCATCCATGCATAGTGGCGCGCCCAGCGGGCCATGTGCGCCTCATATCCGCCGGCGCGCGCATCGAAAAAGCCGGCCATCGATTCAAGCGGTTCGTCCCGCGTCGCCGCGAGCCAGGCGCGGTATGCGGCCTCCTCCGGATGCGCGGCGGGCGCATGGCCGTCTGCGGCGCTCATGCCTCGTCCGGCCCGGCGGGTTCGTCGGCGAGCAACGCGCGCGCGGCGGCTGCGTCGTCCATGCGCTCGACGCTGCGCAGCTTGCGCTGGATCTGCCGCGTGCGCGTGCCGACGAGCTCGTCCAGCTCGCGGTGCGCGTCGTCGAGGCGCTTCTGCGTGCGCTCGAGCGTCGCGCCAAACTTGTCGAACTCCGTGCGCACCGCGCCGAGCACCTGCCACACCTCGCTGGAGCGCTTTTGCAGCGCCACGGTGCGAAAGCCCATCTGTAAGCTGTTGAGCAGCGCCGCCATGGTCGAGGGCCCCGCGATGCTGATGCGGTAGCTGCGCTGCAATTCCTCCACGAGCCCGCGGTTGACCGCCTCGGCGTACAGCCCCTCAAACGGCAGGAACATCACGGCGAACTCCGTCGTGTGCGGCGGCGCGACGTACTTGTCGCGGATGTCGCGCGCCTCCTTTTTCAGCTGCGCCGTCAGCGCGGTGACGGCCGCGTGCACGCGCTCGGGCGAGCCGCTGTCGTAGGCGTCGAGCAGGTTTGCGTAGGCGTCGCCGGGGAATTTGGAGTCGATCGGCAGATAGACCGGCGCGCCGTCGTCGCCGGGCAGGCGCACGGCGTATTCCACGCGCTCGGCGCTGCGCGGCCGGGTGGCCACGTTCTTGTCGTACTGTTCGGGCGAGAGGATCTCCTCGAGGATCGCGCCCAGCTGGATCTCGCCCAGGATGCCGCGCGTCTTGACGCCGGAGAGCACCCGCTTGAGGTCGCCCACCCCGGCGGCGAGCGACTGCATCTCGCCGAGGCCCTTGTACACCTGCTCGAGCCGCTCGCTCACCAGCCGGAACGACTGCGTCATCTTGGATTCCAGCGTCTGCTGCAATTTTTCATCCACCACCACGCGCATCTGGTCGAGCTTCTCGTTGTTGTCCGCCTGCAGGCGGGTCAGGCGGCGCTCGATCGTCTCGCGGATGGCCTCGAGCTTTTGCTCGTTGCCGGCCTCAAAGGTTTTGAAGCGCAGCTCCGACTGCTCCGCCGCGCGCTGCTGGCTCGCGCCGAGCAGGTTGCCCAGCGAGGAGACGGAGGACTGCACCGTGGCGGAGCGCTCCTGCCGCAGCGACGAGAGCGCGCCGTCCATCGCCTGCCGGAGCGCGGCGAGCTCCTCGCGCTGCGACCGCTGCGCCTGCGCGCGCCTGACGAGCAGACGGATAAGCAGCGCGAGCGACGCGATCAGCAGCGCCGCGCACGCCGCGCAGAGGATCAGTAGGGCCGTCAGTCGATCATCCATCTGTCCGCGCCTCCCAAGCGTCCGTTTTCCGTCAGTATACCACAGCGCGGGCGCGGCGCGCAAACGCCCGCTTGCCGCGGCGGCGGCGCGCTGGTATACTACTAAGGAAAAAATACCGTGCCGCGCCGCACCGGGCGCGGCGGGAAGGGGCCGTTTATGGACAAGACCCTCCGGCAGGACGCCGGCGCCATCATCGCCGCCGCGCTGAGCGCGGCCATGCCGGACGAGGCGGTGCGGCGCGCGCTCAAAGACCTGCCGCCCTGCCGCGGCAAACTCGTGCTCATCGCGGTGGGCAAGGCGGCCTGGCAGATGGCCTCCGCCGCGCTCGAGGCGCTGGACGGCCGGGTGGACGGCGGCGCCGTCATCACCAAGTACGGCCACGCCCGCGGCGCGCTGCCGCCGCTTCAGGTGTATGAGGCCGGCCACCCCGTACCGGACGAAAATTCCTTTGCCGCCACGCAGGCGGCCATCGACCTGGTCGCCCCGCTCGGCGCGGACGATCTCGTATTGTTCTTGCTCTCAGGCGGGGGCAGCGCGCTGTTTGAGAGGCCGCTCATCGACGGCGGCGCGCTCGCGTCGGTCACAAAGCAGCTGCTCGCCTGCGGCGCGGACATCGTGGAGATGAACACCGTCCGCAAGCGCCTCTCCGCCGTCAAGGGCGGGCGGTTCGCGCAGCTGTGCGCGCCGGCGCATGTGTTCTCCGTCGTGCTGTCCGACGTCATCGGCGATCCGCTGGACATGATCGCCTCCGGCCCGGCCTGCCCGGACGGCTCCACCGCGCAGCAGGCGCAGCGCGGGGCGCGAAAATACGGCCAGGGCCTGCCGCCCGATGCGCTGGCGCTGCTGGGCCGGGAAACGCCCAAGGCGCTGCCAAACGCCGAAACGCACGTGACCGGCAGCGTGCGGCAGCTGTGCGCCGCGGCGGAGGCGTCCTGCCGCGCGCTCGGCTACAGGCCGCTCGTGCTCACGGACCGGCTCAGCTGCGAGGCGCGCGAGGCCGGGCGCTTCCTCGCCGCCGTGGCGGCCTACCATCAGGGGGCGCGGGGATCGCTT
>URSN01000048.1 GCA_900550525.1 uncultured Eubacteriales bacterium | reverse complement strand
TGCGGGCGCGCGCCTGGCGGACGCCGGCTTTGCGGCGATCCCGATGGCGCTCGGCCGTGTGCCGCTGGTGCTGCTGCGCTGGCGGCTGAACATCCTCACGCTCGGCGACGGCGAGGCGCGCGCCATGGGCGTGCATGCCGGGCGGCGGCGGCTTGCGGCGGTGCTGTGCGCCACGCTCGTCTCGGCGGCGAGCGTTTCCGTCAGCGGCAGGATCGGCTGGGTGGGGCTGGTGATCCCGCACCTGTCGCGCAAGCTCGTCGGCAGCGACCACCGCTATCTCATCCCGGCGTCGATGCTGCTGGGCGCGGCGTTCCTGCTCGCGGTGGACAACGTCTCGCGCAACCTCCTCGCCTCGGAGATCCCCATCGGCATCCTGACGGCGTTCATCGGCGCGCCGTTCTTCCTCTACCTGATCCTGCGCAGGGAGCGTGCCGCATGAGGGGGCAGGCGGACGGGCTGACCTTTGCCTACGGCGCGCACGAGGTGCTGCGCGGCGTGACCTTTGCGGCCGAGGGCGGGCGGCTGCTCTCCGTGCTGGGGCCAAACGGCGTGGGCAAGAGCACGCTGTTCGGCTGCCTGCTGGGCCTGCTGCCGGGCTACGGCGGGCGCATCCTGTTCGACGGGGCGGACGCGCGGCGCATGGGCCCGCGCCAGATCGCCCGCCGCGCGGCCTACATCCCGCAGACGCATTACCCGGCGTTCAACTACGCCGTGTTCGACATGGTGCTCATGGGCACCACGCATACGCTGGGCGCGTTCGCCTCGCCCGGGGCCGCGCAGCGCGCCGCGGCGCAGGCGGCGCTCGAGCGCATGGGCGTCGCGCATCTTGCGGGCAGGAGCTTTGCGCGCCTCTCCGGCGGGGAGCAGCAGCTGGTGCTCATCGCAAGGGCGCTGGCGCAGCGCTCGCCCGTGCTGCTCATGGACGAGCCGACCGCCAGCCTCGACTATGGCAACCAGCACCGCGTGCTGCGCTGCGTGCAGCGCCTCGCGCACGAGGACGGCTACACCGTCATCCTCTCCACGCACAACCCGCAGCACGCGCTCTCCTATGCCGACGCGGTGCTCGCGCTGCACGGCGGAGCGGTGCTCGCCGCGGGCGCGCCGCGCGAGGTGATGGACGAGGCGCTGCTCACGGCGCTCTACGGCGTGCCGGTGCGCCTTGTGGAAACGCCGCAGGGCGTGGCCGTGCTGCCGGGGAAGGAGGACGGGGCATGATGTTCCGCTGGGAGCCGGACATGGTGCGCTTTATGAAGGACGCATCCGAATACGGCGACTACCACGCGCGCCTGGCCGCGCGCATCGCCGCGCACCTGCCCGCGGGCGCGCATGTGTGCGACGCGGGCTGCGGCCTGGGCTATCTCTCTCGCGCGCTCGCGCCGCTGTGCGGCCGCGTGACGGCGCTGGACATCTCCGAAAACGCGCTGGCGGTGGCGCGCGCGCTGGCGCGGCCGCTGCCGAACATGGCCGTCGTGCGGGCGGACATGGAGGCGTTCGCGCCCGCGGAGCCGTTCGACGCGATGGTGTTCTGCTTTTTCGGCCGCACGGAGGAGATTTTGCGCTTTGCGTCGCGCGCCTGCCGCGGGCGCGTGGCCGTGGTGAAGAAGAACTGGGCGCACCACCGCTTCTCGCTGGCGAAAAAGCCGCTGCGGCACAGCACGCTCGCCGAGATGGAGGCGTTCCTCGCGGCGCGGGGCGTGCCGTTTCAAAGCGAGCGCTTCACGCTCGAGTTCGGGCAGCCGCTGCGCTCGGAGGCGGACGCGGTGCGCTTTTTCCGCCTCTACAGCCGGGACGAGCGCCCTGAGGACATCGCGTTTGCGGACATCGCGCCGCGCCTGCTGCGCCGGGACGATCCCGCCTTCCCGCTCTACCTGCCGGAGCGCAAGCGGCTCGGGCTGATCGTGTTCGACGCGGCGGACATCCCCAAAGGAACGGCGCGCTGAGGCCCGAGGACCGGGCCGGGGCCCGGAGCGAACCAACCGGAAAAAAGGAGGTCATGGACGATGAAACGAGGGATGCGCGCCCTGCCCGCGCTGCTGGCGGCGGCGCTGCTGCTGGCCGGCTGCACGCCCGCGCAGCCGCCGGCCGCCGGGGATACGCAGCCGCCGGCCGCCGCGCCCACGGACGGGGCGGCCGCCGGGGACACCGTGCTGTTCACCGATTCCGCCGGGCGCGAGGTGGAGGTGCCGGCCGTGATCGACCGCATCGCCATCACCGGGCCGATGGCGCAGATCGTGCTCTTTGCGCTCGCGCCGGACAGGCTCGTGGGCGTCGCCGGCGCCTGGGACCCGGGGGCGGAGCAGTACCTGGACGAGAAATACTTCAACCTGCCGGAGCTCGGGCAGCTCTACGGCGGCAGCGGGGACATGAACCTCGAATCGCTGCTGGCAAGCGGCGCGCAGGTGGTCATCGACGTGGGCGAGCCCAAGGATACCATCGCCGCGGAGCTGGACGCCCTGCAGGAGCAGACGGGCCTGCCGTTTGTGCATATCTCCGCCACGACGGAGACGACGGGCGACGCCTACCGCATGCTCGGCCAGCTACTGAACCTGCCGCAGGAGGCGGAGGCGCTCGCCGGCTATTGCGAGAGCGTCTATGCGCGCACGGTGGAGATCGCAAACGCCGTCAAAAAGACGCGCCTCATCTACTGCACCGGCGAGCAGGGGCTCGGCGTCATCGCAAGGGGCTCGTACCACGCGGAGATCATCGACCTGCTCGGCGACAATCAGGCCGTGCTCGAGTCGCCCTCCTCGCGCGGCACGGGCAACGAGGTGGACATGGAGCAGCTGCTGCTGTGGGACCCGGACGTGATCCTCTTCGCGCCGGGGGGCGCCTACGCCGCCGTCGGGGACGACCCGGCCTGGCAGGGCCTGAGCGCCATCCGCGAGGGCCGCTACTATGAAGCGCCGTTCGGCCCGTACAACTGGATGGGCTTCCCGCCCTCGGTACAGCGGTATCTGGGCATGATGTGGCTGGCGCAGCTGCTCTACCCCGACGCGGCGCAGTACGACCTCTACGAGGAGGTCGCCCGCTATTTCGAGCTGTTCTACCACGCCGAACTGACGCGGGAACAGTACGATGCATTCATGCAGAACTCCATCGGCAAACTGGCATAGGACACAGGGAAAGGAGCGATCCATCATGATCCGTCTGTTTGAGGCGCTGTTGAACGAACTCGAGGCCGGGCGCGGCGCGGTGCTGTGCAGCATCCTCGCCAGCTCCGGCTCCGCCCCGCGCGGCGCGGGCGCCCGGATGCTCGTGCGCGCGGACGGCACGACGCTCGGCACCGTCGGCGGCGGCGCGGTGGAGCTGCACGCGGCCGAGCTGGCGCGCGAGGCGCTGCGCACGGGCAAAAGCGCCGTGCAGGGCTTCATCCTCCGGCCCAACGACGTGGCCGACATCGGCATGATCTGCGGCGGCAGCGTCACCGTCTATCTGCAATACTTCGACCCCGGCGACGCGGCGGCGCGCGCGCTCGTCGCGGATGCGCTGCGCCTGCTGCGCAGCGGCCGCGTCAACGCGTGGCTCGTGATGCGCCTCTCGGGCAGCACGCTCACGGATATGGGCCTCTTTGACGAGCAGGCCGGCCTCACGCACACGGCCTGCATCGCGCCCGACGCGCTGCGCCCGCTGCTCAAAAGCCGCGCCGTGCTGCAAAAGGGCGACCCGGCCTATTATGTGGAGCCGCTCGTGCAGACCGGGCGCGTCTATCTCTTCGGCGGCGGCCATGTGGGCCGGGCGCTCGTGCCGGCGCTCGCGTACGTGGGCTTTCGCGTCACGGTGTTCGACAACCGCCCCGCCGTCGCCGTGCCGGAGGCGTTCCCCGGCGCCGAGTGCGTGCTGCTGGGCGATTACCGCGACATCGGCGCTAAGGTCACGCTGCTGCCGGAGGATTATGTGGTCATCATGACCCCCGGCCACCAGGCCGATTTTGAGGTGCTCGAACAGGCGCTGCGCCGCCCCACCGCCTACGTCGGCTGCATCGGCAGCCGCCACAAGGTCGCCGCCACGCGCGCGCGGCTGCTCGCGGCCGGGCTCACCGACGCCGACGCCGACCGCATCCATTCCCCCATCGGGCTCGACATCGGCGCCGAAACGCCCGAGGAGATCGCCGTGAGCATCGCCGCCGAACTGATCGCCGTGCGCGCGCGCCGCATGGCCTGACGCGCACGCCGCCGGGGCTCTCTTTTCGCTTGGATTTTTTTCGTTCTCTTTTCTTTCCGGAGGCGAAAAGAGAACCAGAAAAGAAAGCCGGGAACCCGCCCCGGAAACAGCCGCTGCGTCCGCCCGTCAGCGGCGCGCGGTTTTCCCGCAAAATATATTTTGCGGGGCTTTTCTTCCGTTCTCTTTTCTTTCCGGTGAAAGAAAAGAGAACCAGAAAAGAAAGCCGGGAACCCGCCTGGGCAGTACCGCTGCGTCCGCCCGTCAGCGGCGCGTGGTTTTCCCGCAAATATTTTTGCGGGGCTTTTCTTTGAAAAGCCCCGCAGGAAAAAACACAAAGCGTATGCGGGGGGCGGCCCGCCCGATGGTTTCCGCTCATCCCCCACCCCGTTAAGGTTTCTTTTCTTTGGTTCTTTCTTTTCTTTTTCCGAAAGAAAAGAAAGAACAGAAAAAATAAAAGGAAAAAAGAACGTGCCCTCCGTCAGGCGCGGCGGATGAAAAACGCGCGGGGGCGCACGCAGGGATACGCCTTTTTCACGCAAAAGGAGGCCGGACGCAGTGGCGAAAAGCAGCAAGGGCGACGCCGGCGAGCGCATCGCCGCGCGGAAACAGACGTTCCATAATTGCAGCGCGGCCTTTTGCATCATGCTGGCCGTGCTCGGCGTATGCCTGGCGCTGCAGCGGGAGCAGCAGGAGGGCAGCGCGGGGACCATCTATCTGCTCGCAGGCGTATTCCAGACGGTCATGAGCCTGATCGCGCTCTTCATGGGCGTGCTGCTGCCCGAGGAGGGCGGGCGGATGCCGGGCTGGGCGAGGCGGATCGTGCGGGCCGTTGCGTTTGTGGCCATGCTGGGCGGCCGGGGGACCAGCGGCGCCGCCGCATACGGCGTGTTCAACGGCGACGTGGTCTTCCGGCGGTTCTGGGAGCCGGCGTGGTTCGTGGCCTGGCTGCTGTTTGAGGGGATGCTGCTCTGGTTTTATCCGGGGAGCGGGTCGCTCGCGGCGCTGGTGATCCTCTCCATGGCGCTGCTGATCGCACTCATCGCGGCGTCGGCCGGCTGGAGCATCCAGTACCGCAGGGAACGGGGCGATCTCAAATGGTTTTACATCGCCGGGCCGAGCCTGGTGGTCGTCGTCCTCTTCGGCGCGGTCTTTCTTTCCGTGTACATCAGTGAAGCGAGGCGCGCCCCCGCCCTGGCCGAACGGCTTGCCGCCGCCAGGGCCGAGATCGAGCGCGCGCTGGCGGACTATGAGGACGGCAGCTACCGCGAAGGGGCGGTCGATTCGGCGCGCATGAGCATGGACGATATCATCGGCATGCTCAAGCACGATGTGGGCGGGAACGTCTGTTACTGCTGGGTCCCCGGCGACGGCGACGGCCAGATCAGCATGGTGGCCTGGAACGACGCGGGCGGCGACGTCTACGTCTATCAGTTCACAGAGCGCGACGGCGCGTACAGCCTCGATATGGGGTTCGTCTCGTCCAGCCTCACATGGGATGCGGTCGAAGGAAAGGAGCACGGCGTGATCCCCGCCGGATGACCGCCCCGACGCCCGGTTCGTTTTCTGTTCTTTTTTCTCTGTTCTTTCTTTTCTTTCGGGAAAAGAAAAGAAAGAACCAAAGAAAAGAAACCTTAACGGGGAGGGGGATGAGCGGAAACAATCGGGCGGACCGCCCCCTTCATACGTTTCCTGTTTTTCCCTGCGGGGCTTTTCTTTCAGAAAAGCCCCGCAAAATATTTTTTGCGGGGAAGGCAAGCGCCGCTGACGGGCGGGCGCGGCGGCGTTGCCGGAGCAGATTCCTGAGCTTTCGCTTGGTTCTTTTTCTTTCACAGAAAGAAAAAGAACATAAAAAGCTAAGCGAAAAGAACGGCGCGCGGATCAGGGCTTTGCGTAGAGCAGGCCGACGAGGCGGTTGAGCGCGCGCACGGGCAGCAGGCGTGCAAGGAGCAGGAAGAACTGGTATTGCAGCCCGCACGAATAGAGCGCCTTGGGGCGGCGTTTGCCGGCGATGGCGGCGATGCGGCGGCCGATGGCCTCCGGTGCCATGCCGTTCTGCTCGTCGCGCTCCATGCCGGCGACGGAGCGGGCGAGGGCGGTATAGACCTCGCTCCCGGCGGCGTTTTTTTCGCGCGCGGCGGTAAAGCCGGTGCGCACGTCCCCCGGCAGCAGCGCGCACACGTTGACGGAGAAGGGCCTGAGCTCGTTTTGCAGCGCCATCGTCACCGAGGCGACGGCCGCCTTGGCCGCCGAATAGAACGCCTGGAACGGGATCGGGATCGACCCGGCGACGGAACCGACGTTCAGGATGGTGCCGCCATGCCGCGCGCGCATGTGCGGCGCGACGGCGCGGATGCAGTTGAGCGTGCCGAACAGGTTCACGTCGAACTGGCGGCGCGCGGCCGCGTCGTCCGTGAACTCGACCGCGCCGGAGATGCCAAAGCCCGCGTTGTTCACCAGCAGGTCGACGTGCCCCTCGCGCGCGAGCACCGCGTCCACCGCGGCGCGCACCTGCGCCTCGTCCGTCACGTCGGCCACAAGATGCGTATGGCGCGCGCCGGGGAAGGGATGGCGGCTCAGGCCGTAGACGCTATAGCCCGCGTCCAGCAGCGCGTTTGCCGCCGCAAGGCCGATGCCGCTCGACGCGCCGGTGACCAGCGCCACGCGCGCTTCAGTGTTGTTCATGTCGTTTCACCACCCGTTCGATGATGTCGGCCGCCTCGTCCAGCAGCGCCTCGGTGTGCGTGGCCATATAGCTTGTGCGCAGCAGGCACTCGAGCGGATGCACCGCCGGCGGCAGCACGGGGTTGACGTATACGCCCTCGTCGTAGAGCTCCTTGGCGACGGTGAGGGTGTTGAGCGCGTCGTGCGTGTAGATGGGGATGATGGGCGTATCGCTCTCGCGGATGGGCACGCCGCGGCGGTGCAGCGCCGCGCGCATGTAGCGGGAAAGCGACAGCAGCCGCTCCGGCAGCTCCGGCTGCTCGCGCAGGATGCGCAGCGCCTCGCGCGCCGTGGCGCCGGAGGCGGGCGGGATGGACGCGCAGAAGATATACGGCCGCGCAGCATGGCGCACATAGTCCACCACGTCCGCGCTGGCGGCCATGTAGCCGCCGATGGACGCGAGGGACTTGGAGAACGTGCCCATGATGACGTCCACCTCGTCCTCGAGGCCGAAATAGGCCGCCGTGCCGCGCCCGCCCGGGCCGATGACGCCGAGGCCGTGCGCGTCGTCCACCATGACGCGCGCGCCGTAGCGCCTGGCAAGGCGCACGATCTCCGGCAATTTGCAGATATCGCCGCCCATGGAGAACACGCCGTCGGTCACGATCAGGCAGCCCATGTGCTCCGGCACCTGGCGCAGGCGGTTCTCAAGGTCCTCCATGTCGCTGTGGCGGTAGCGCGCCATCTTCGCATAGGAGAGCTTGCAGCCGTCGTAGATGCTGGCGTGGTCCTCCTTGTCGATGAGCACGCAGTCCTCCCGCCCGCACAGCGCGGCGATGACGCCGAGGTTGGTCTGAAAGCCCGTGGAGAAGGTCATCACGGCCTCGCGGCGGAGAAACTCCGCAAGCTCGCGCTCGAGCTGCGTGTGCAGCGCGAGCGTGCCGTTGAGAATGCGCGAGCCGGAGCAGCCGGAACCGTATTCGGCCAGCGCCGCCCGCCCGGCCTCGATCACGCGCGGATGCACCGTGAGCCCCAGGTAGTTGTTGGAGCCGAGCATGATGCGGCGCTTCCCTTCCATGACGACCTCCACGTCCTGGCGGGATTCGAGCTCGTGGAAATACGGGTAGATGCCGAGCCGGCGCGCCTGCTCGGCGTATTCGTTTTTCGGTTTGTCAAAGATGTCGCGCATGGGCACTGTCCCCTCCCGTCTGTGCGTGTGCGGCGCGCGGCCTCAGCCGCCGTAGGCGCGGATGAGCGCCTGCGTGCCCAGCTCCCCGTCGCCCGCGGCGAGCAGCCGCTCGTACATGTCCGCCACGTCGTCGAGCACCGGCAGCGCCGCGCCGCGCGCCTGCGCCTCGGCGCGCGCGATGCGCAGGTCCTTGACCTGGTGCTTGATGAAAAAGCCCGGGGCCATATCCCCCCTGAGGATGCGCGGCGCCATGTTGGACATCTGCCAGGAGCCGGCCGCGCCGCCGCTGATGCACGAGAGCATGTTCTCCGGGTCGAGCCCGACGCTGCGCGCGTAGGTCAGCGCCTCGCACACGCCGGCGATGGCGCCCGCCAGGGCGATCTGGTTGGCCATCTTGGTGTGCTGCCCGGTGCCGGCGGGGCCGGTGTGGTGCACCGTGCTGCCGAGGCGGCTGAGCAGCGGCAGCGCCCGCGCATACGCCTCCGCGTCGCCGCCGGCCATGATGGAGAGCGTCGCGTTGCGCGCGCCCACGTCCCCGCCGGAGACGGGCGCGTCCAGCGCGGCCACGCCGCGCGCCTTCGCCGCCTCGTAGATGCGCACCGAGAGCGACGGGGCCGTGGTCGTCATGTCGATGAGCAGCGCGCCGGGCCGCGCATGCGCGATCAGCCCGTCCGCGGCGAAATAGACCGCCTCCACGTCCGGCGGGAAGCCGACGATGGTGATCGCCGCGTCCGCCCCCGCCACGGCCTCCGCCGGCGAACCGTGCCAGATCGCGCCGCGGCGGACGAGCGGCTCCGCCTTTGCCTGCGTGCGCGTGTACAGGTGTACCTCGTAGCCGGCGTCGATGAGGTGGCCCGCCATGGGCGCGCCCATGACCCCCGCGCCGATGAATGCGATGCGTTTGAGCTCCTGTTCCATGGATGTGCGTCCTCTCCGGCGGGCGCGGTCGGCCCGCCCCGATGATGCAAGAGTATATCATATATGGGCCGCGCGCGCAAACATATGGGCCGCGTGCACAAACGGCTGCGCGCCGCGGCGCGCCGCGCGCAAAAGGCGCGTTGACAATTCCGGCTCCTGCGGCGATAATAAGAGGAAACAAGAGAACAGGCAGGGAGGCGGACAGGGATGGAGGAAACGACCAGCAGCAGGAATTTCATCGCGGAGCAGATCGAGGCGGACCTCGCGGCGCGGCGCGCCGCGGGCGAGGCGGACCCGCGCGTCAAAACGCGCTTCCCGCCGGAGCCCAACGGCTATCTGCACATCGGCCACGCCAAGGCGCTGTACATCGACTTTTCCATGGCGGAGCGCTACGGCGGCTCGTGCAACCTGCGCTTTGACGACACCAACCCCACCAAAGAGGATACCGAGTACATCGAGGCCATCCAGCGGGACATCCGCTGGCTGGGCTTCCAGTGGGACCAGCTGCGCTACGGCTCGTCCTATTTCCAGCAGTGCTACGAGCTGGCCGTCGAGCTGATCAAAAAGGGCGTCGCCTATGTGGACGACCTCACGCGCGACCAGATGCGCGAATACCGCGGCACGCTCACCGAGCCCGGGCGCAACAGCCCCTACCGCGACCGCAGCGTGGAGGAGAACCTCGACCTGTTCGAGCGCATGAAAAACGGCGAGTTCCCGGACGGCTCGCGCACGCTGCGCGCCAAGATCGACATGGCCTCGCCCAACCTCAACCTGCGCGACCCGGCCCTGTACCGCATCCTGCACATCCCGCACCATCAGACGGGGGACGAGTGGTGCATCTACCCGATGTACGACTTTGCCCACCCCATCCAGGACGCGCTCGAGGGCGTGACGCACTCGCTGTGCAGCCTGGAGTTTGAGGCGCACCGCCCGCTCTACGACTGGGTGGTGGAGCAGTGCGGCTTTGCGCGCCGGCCGCGGCAGATCGAGTTTGCCCGGCTGAACCTGACCAACACCGTCATGAGCAAGCGGTACCTGCGCCGGCTCGTGGAGGAGGGGCATGTCTGCGGCTGGGACGACCCGCGCATGCCCACGCTGTGCGGCATGCGCCGGCGCGGCTACACCCCCGCCGCCGTGCGCGACTTCCTCGAGCGCATCGGCGTGTCCAAGGCGGATTCGGGCGTGGACCCGGCCATGCGCGAGCACTGCGTGCGCGAGGACCTCAACGCCCACGCGCCGCGCCGCATGGCCGTGCTCGACCCGCTGCTCGTGATCGTCGATAACTACGAGTCGGGGCGGACCGAGCCCGTCGCCATCGAGAACAACCCGAACGACCCGGCCGCGGGCAGCCACGAGGCGCCCTTTGGCCGCGAGCTGTTCATCGAGCGGGAGGACTTTGCCGTGGACCCGCCGAAAAATTTCTTCCGCTTGAAGCCCGGCGGCGAGGTGCGCCTCAAGGGCGCGTACATCGTGCGCTACGCCTCGCACGAGTGCGACGAAACGGGCCGCGTGACGCGCGTGCACGTGACCTATGACCCCGAGACGCGCGGCGGCCAGTGCGAGCGCAAGGTCAAGGGCACGCTGCACTGGGTGGGCTCGATGGGCGCGGTGCCGGCGGAGTTCCGCCTGTACGAGCCGCTGCTGCTGGACGAGCAGGAGGACGACGCGCGCGACTTCATCGAGCGGCTCAACCCCGACTCGCTCACCGTGCAGTACGGCTTTGTCGAGCCGGCGCTCCTTGCCGCGCAGCCGGGGGAGCGCTTCCAGTTCCTGCGCGTGGGCTACTTCTGCGCCGACCCGGATGGCGCGTCCGGCATGCCGGCGTTCAACCGCACCGTTGCGCTCAAGGACGGCTTCAAGGGCTGAAGGGGGAACGCATGGTCAGAACGCGATTCGCCCCGAGCCCCACGGGCTACATGCACCTTGGCAACCTGCGCAGCGCGCTGTACACCTGGCTCTACGCGCGGCACAACGGCGGCCGCTTCATCCTGCGCATCGAGGATACCGACCGCGGCCGCTATGTGGAGGGCGCGGTGGAGGTCATCTACCGCACGCTGCGCAGCATCGGCCTCGACTGGGACGAGGGCCCGGACGTGGGCGGCGATTACGGCCCGTATGTGCAGAGCGAGCGGCAGGCGCTCTACCTGCCCTATGCCGAGCGGCTCGTGCGCGAGGGCAAGGCGTATTACTGCTTCTGCACGGAGGAGGAGCTGGACGCGCGCCGCGCGGCGGCCGCCGCGCGCGGCGAGACCTTCAAGTACGACAAGCACTGCCTGCACCTGCCGGCGGAGGAGGTGGCGCGCCGCCTGGCCGCGGGCGAGCCGCACGTCATCCGCCAGAACGTGCCGGAGCGCGGCGAGGCGTCGTTTGACGATGTGATCTACGGCCACATCGCCGTGGACTGCGCGGACCTGGACGACATGATCCTCATCAAGGCCGACGGCATGCCCACCTACAACTTCGCCAACGTCATCGACGACCATACCATGGGCGTCACGCACGTCATGCGCGGCAACGAGTACCTGGCCAGCACCCCCAAGTACAACCTGCTCTACGAGGCGTTCGGCTGGGAAAAGCCCGTGTACATCCACATGACGCAGATCATGCGCGACGCGACGCACAAGCTCTCCAAGCGCGACGGCGACGCCTATTTTGAGGACTACCTGAACAAGGGCTACCTGGCCGAGGCGATCGTCAACTATGTGGCGCTTCTGGGCTGGAACCCGGGCGACGAGCGGGAGTTCTTCACGCTGCCGGAGCTGGTGGACGCGTTCTCCATCGAGGGCATGAGCAAGTCCCCCGCCATCTTCGATGTGAACAAGCTCACCTGGATGAACGCCGAATACATCCGCCGCCTCACGCCGGAGGCGTTCACGGAGCACGCCATGCCCTACTATGAACAGGCGGGCGTTGCGCGCATGGACGCGGACATCCTCTGCCGCATCCTCCAGCCGCGCACGGAGGTGTTCACGCAGATCCCCGGCATGGTGGATTTCCTCGCCGCGCTGCCGGCGTACGACGCGGCGCTGTTCACGAGCAAAAAGTCAAAGACCGACCCGCAGGTGGCCAGGGACGTGCTCGAGGCGGTGCTCCCGGCGCTCGCCGCGCTGCCGGCGTGGACGGAGGCGGCGCTGCACGACGCGCTGCTCGGCCTTGCCGCCGCGCGGGGCATGAAGAACGGCACGCTGCTCTGGCCGGTGCGCATCGCGCTCTCGGGCCGGCAGGTCACGCCCGGCGGCGCCATTGAGATCGCCGCGCTGCTCGGGCGGGAGGAAGCGCTGCGGCGCCTGGAGGCGGGGCTTTCCCGCCTGTGAGCCGCGCTCGCACGCCGGGTTAAACGCGCGCGCCGCAGGCGCGGCCTGACCGGGCCGCCCGCCGCGCGCCGGATTGCAAAAGCGGACAGCCCGCATTGATATGTGCGGCAAAGGAGCGGATACGCCATGAAATTAGGAGTCGTCGGACTGCCCAACGTGGGCAAGAGCACGCTGTTCAACGCCATCACACAGGCCGGGGCGCAGGCGGCCAATTACCCGTTCTGCACCATCGAGCCGAACGTGGGCGTGGTGCCGGTGCCGGACGCGCGCCTCGTGCGCCTGGCACAGCTGTACAGCCCGAAAAAGGTCACGCCCGCGACGATCGAGTTTGTGGACATCGCGGGCCTCGTGCGCGGCGCCAGCCGCGGCGAGGGGCTGGGCAACAAGTTCCTCTCCCACATCCGCGAGGTGGACGCGGTCGTGCACGTCGTGCGCTGCTTTGCCGATGAGAACGTCGTGCACGTGGACGGCAGCGTCGATCCCGCGCGCGACCGGGAGACGATCAACCTCGAGCTGATCTTTGCCGACCTGGAGACGGTCGAGCGCCGCATCGAGCGCACGAACAAGATGCTCAAAAGCGGCGATAAGCGCCTGCTGCGCGAGCTCGAGCTGCTCGAAACCGTCCGCGCCGCGCTCGAGGCCGGCCGCCCGGCGCGCACCGTCCCCGTGGCGGAGGAGGACGCGGCGTTCTTCCGCAGCCTGTTCCTGCTCACCGCCAAGCCCGTCATCTATGTGGCCAATGTGGACGAGGCCGCGCTCGGCGCCGCGCCGGACGCCGCGCTCGCGCGCCTGTATGCGGACGCCGCGGCCGAGGGCGCCGAGGCGCTGACCGTGTGCGCGCAGCTTGAGGAGGAGGTCTCCGCGCTCGACCCGGCGGAAAAGGCCGCCTTCCTCGCGGAGATGGGCGTGCAGGAGAGCGGGCTCGATCAGCTCGTGCGCGCGTGCTACCGGCTGCTCGGGCTCATCAGCTTCCTCACCGCCGGCGCGGATGAGGTGCGCGCCTGGACCATCCGCCGCGGCTGGAAAGCGCCGCAGGCCGCCGGCGTCATCCATACCGATTTTGAGCGCGGCTTCATCCGCGCCGAGATCGTCCCCTTCGATACGCTCTCCAACCTCGGCTCCATGGCCGCCTGCCGCGAAAAGGGCCTCGTCCGCTCCGAGGGCAAGGACTACGTCATGCAGGACGGCGACGTCGCCCTCTTCCGCTTTAACGTCTGATTTTCTTTTGTGTTTTCTTTGTTCTTTTTCTTTCTGTGAAAGAAAAAGAACCAAGCGAAAGCTCAGGAACCCGCTTGGGTTGGCCCGCCGCGCCCGCCCGTCAGCGGCGCTTGCCTTCCCCGCAAAAATAATTTTGCGGGGCTTTTCTTCCGTTCTCTTTTCTTTCCGGAGAAAGAAAAGAGAACCAGAAAAGAAAGCCAGGAACCCGCCTGGGCTGGTCCGCTGCGCCCGCCCGTCAGCGAAACTTACCTTCCCCGCAAAAAATATTTTGCGGGGCTTTTCTTTGAAAAGCCCCGCAGGGAAAAATGGGTAACGGATGAAGGGGGAGGGTTGCCCGATTGCTTCCGCGCAAATCCCACCCCG
>URSN01000047.1 GCA_900550525.1 uncultured Eubacteriales bacterium | reverse complement strand
CGGCGCGAACTGGCGGCCGCGCGCTTGCGCGCGGCGGCGCGGCTCTGCGTCGTCGCCACGCTCGACGGGCTCGACGCACTGCTGCTCGGCGCGCATCAGACGCTCGAACTGCCGCCGCCCGCCTGAGGCGGGCGCGGCGCACATTTCCCGGGCAAGGCGGCCGGCGCGGCAAACGGCCCGCGCGGCCCGGGGCGGATGATACGGGGAGCGGCGCGTAGCGCGCGTTCGGCGCGCAGCGCGCCCTGTGTTTTTTTGGGAAGCGGCGCCATAGAAAACGGGGCCTGCGGCAGGAGCGCCGCAGGCCCTGTAACGTGTCCGGGGCTGAACCCGCCCGGCGATGCCAAAACGAAACGCGCCCGAAACGCGCGCTGCGCGGCCGCCTTACAGGCGCAAGAACGCCTGCCGCCCATAGGCGTCGCAAATGTGCAGCACCGGTTCCGCCGCCTCCGGCATCTCAAGGCGCAGCGGCAGCTGCGGCGCGCAGTCGGCCGCGCGCGGCAGGAACCGCTCCCCCTCCGCAACGCCGAGCGCCGCGTAGACGAGCGGGGCCTTTCCGCCGGCAAAGCGGGCGTCCGTGAGGCGGACGGCGCAGCGCCCGCGCTCGCGCGCGAGCGCGCAGTCGATCTCGGCCGGCGTATCGTCCGCCGGGTAGCAAAGGCGCAGCGCATGGTCGCCAGAGAGCAGCGAGCGCGTGCTGCTCTGGCGGAGCAGCCGGGCGCGCAGCGTATACAGCGCAAACGGCGAGGCGTCCGCCGCCACGAAGCGGCGGCCCAGCGCGGCGGCCACGGCGGCGGTCGTGCCGCTGCCGGAGAACAGGTCCATCACCAGGTCGCCCGGCCGGCTCGAGGCGAGCACGATGCGCCGCAGCAGCGCCTCGGGCTTTTGCGTGGCGTAGCCCACGCGCTCGCGGTCGCGCTGCTGGAGGTGATCGATGTCGGTCCACACATCCGTCGGATAGACGGGCGAGTCCTCGTAATAGGTATACAGCTTCCCGCCGGAGCGGATGGAGAAGCACACGCGCCCGCTCTCATCCACAAAGCGCTTCATGTGGTTGCGCCGTTCGGGGCCGCGCGGCGTGCCGACGGCGTCGATGTTGAAATAGACGCGCGCGCTCCTGCGGTAGAAGAGGATGGTGTCGTGCTTGCGCGGGAAGCGGCGCGTGGTGCGCCCGCCGGTCTTATAGCACCAGACGATCTCGTTCATGAAGTGGGAGCGGCCGAAGACCTCGTCCAGCAGCAGGCGCATCCGGGCGCTCATGCGGCAGTCGGTGTGCAGGTACAGGCTGCCGTCCGGCGCGAGCAGGCGGCGGCAGCCGGCGAGCACAACGCGCATCCAGGCGAGGCAGGCCGCCTCGTCCAGCCGGTCGTCGGACACGGGCAGCGCGAGCGGCTTTTGCCCCCTGCCCAGGCACAGGTGGAACGTATCGCCCGCGCCGGACGGGGGATCGAGGTAGATGAGCGTCGCGCGCCCCTCGTATTCGGCCAGCAGGCCGTCAAGCGCGTCCTCCGCGCGCGCGAGCAGGAAGCGGCCGGGGCCGCCGTGGTCGTGCAGTTCCTCCGTGCAGCGGATGCGCATGCTGTTCCTCCGTTTCGGGTCCTCTCGTGCGGTTTGGCCTGGATCTGCGCCGATGATGCGGATATATGATTATTGTACCCCGGTTTCTCTTTTTGCACAAGTGAAATATACGCCGTTTTGCCTACATATAGTGAGGGGTAAGGACATGTTGCCGGGGGGCGGCGCGTTCTGCAAGGAGAAAGGAGCTGATGGACGGATGCAGCCACGAAGCTGGAAGGGCGACCTTGGCCCGTACCTGCCGCCGCGCGTGCGGGAGATGCTCGCCTCCGTGGACGAGGACGCGCCGCTGGAGGAGATCCGCCTGCGCGCCGGGCAGCCGCTGCAGCTGTGCTTTACCGGCTGCGAGCGGCTCATCTACGCCGTGGGCGGCCGCCCGGCCGTGAGCGCGCAGGACTGTGCGGATACGCTCTCGCGCGTGTGCGAGCAGTCGCTCTACGCATGGGAGGAGGAGCTCAAAGCGGCTTTGTCACCCTGCCGGGCGGCTACCGCGTGGGCGTGTGCGGCCGGGCGGTGGGGCACGACGGTGTGCCGGCGCGCCTGACGGACGTGACCTCGCTCAACTTCCGCATCAGCCGCGCGGTGGAGGGGGCCGCGCTGCCGGTGCTGCCGCTGCTGGCCGACGGGGCGGGACTGCCGCGCTCCACGCTCGTGCTCTCCGCGCCGGGCTGCGGCAAGACGACGCTGCTGCGCGACCTGGCGCGCCTGTGCGCCACGGGCGCGGCGGGCGTGCGCCCGTGCCGCGTGGGCGTGGTGGACACGCGCTTTGAGCTGGCGGGGAGCCTGCGCGGCGTGCCGCAGTTCGACCTCGGGCCGCGCACGGACGTGCTCAGCGGCTGCGCAAAGGCCGCCGGCATGCGCCTGCTGGTCACGGCCATGTCGCCGGAGGTGCTCGTGGCCGACGAGCTGAGCACCGCGGCGGACGTGGAGGCGGCGCAGGAGGCGGCCGCCTGCGGCGTGCGGCTGCTGGCGGGCGTGCATGCGGGCGAGCCGCAGACGCTCCTAGCGCGCCCGCCGCTGCGCGCGCTGCTGCGCGCGCGCCTGTTCGACCGGTACGTACTGCTGGGCCGCAGCAGGGGCGTGGGCACGGTCGAGGGGGTGTTCGACGGGGAGCTGCGCCAGCTCGCCGCGGAGGCTGCGCCATGCTGCGGGCGTTCCTTGTGACGGCGGTGTTCCTGTGCGGCGTGCTGCTGGGCAGGGACGCCGAGCGGCGGCTGCGGCAGCGGCGCGACCTGCTCGCCGAGCTGATCGCCGCGGTGAAGCGGCTGCTGATGCACATGGAGTACGAGCGCCGGCCGCTTGCCCGCATGGCGGCCGCGTGCGCCGGCGGCGCGGCCGCGCCCGTGTTCGGCGCGTTTGGCGCGGCGCTGGAAAAGGGGGAGCCGCCCGCCGCCGCCTGGGCCCAGGCGGAGGAATGGGCGCTGCTGCGCGGGGGCGCGTTCGCCGCGCTGCACCCGGGCGACCGGGCGGTGCTGCGCGCGTTCATGGAGTCGCTCGGCGCGGCCGGGATGGAGGGCGAAAAGCGCAACGCGGAGCTGGCGCTTGCGCAGCTGGAGCGCCGGCGGGAGGAGGCGGACGCGGCGTACGGCAGCCGGGGGCGCGTCTGCCGCGCGATGGGCGCGCTCTGCGGCGCGGCCGTCGCGCTGCTGCTGCTGTGACGAGGTGCGTATGGATGTGGAGATCCTGTTCAAGATCGCGGGCGTCGGCGTGATCGCGGCCATCGTGACGCAGCTGCTCAAGCAGAGCGGGCGCGACGAGCTGGCCACCATCGCGGCCATCGCCGGGCTGATCATCGGCCTGCTCATGATGCTCGATATGGTGGAGGAGCTGCTCAGCACCGTGCGCCAGACGTTCCACCTGTACTGACGCCGCCCGTGCGGCGCGCCCCGAAGGGAGGGGGTTGGGCTTGCGCATCTTCACCATCGTCGGCCTTGCGGTGCTGGGCGTGACGCTTGCGCTCACCGTGCGCAGCTTCCGCCCGGAGCTTGCGCTGCTCATCGGCGTTGCAACGGGCATCGCCGTGCTGCTGAGCGTTGTGGGCGAGCTGACGGGCGTGATCGATGCGCTGCGCGCCGCGGCGCGGCAGTACGGCGTGGACGAGGGCTATCTGGGCGTGCTGCTCAAGATCATAGGCATCGCCTACCTTGCGCAGTTCGGCGTGCAGATCTGCCGGGACGCGGGCGAATCGGCCGCGGCGGCCAAGGTGGAGCTGGCCGGGCGCGTGCTCGTGCTCGCGGCGGCGCTGCCGGCGGCCGTCGCCATGCTCGCCTCCGCGGCGGAGCTGCTGCGCCGCGCCGCGCCGTGAGGCGGCGCGCGCCGCTGGTCCTGCTGCGTCGTCTGCTGCTGTGCCTGCCGCCCGGCGCGGCGCTGGCGGGCGCGGCTGCGGACGGGACCGGCGGGGAGGCGGCGGAGATCGGCGTCACGGCGGAGTCCGGCCTGGGGACGGGCGATCCGGGCGCGGCTGCGGAGGAGGGCGACCTGTCCATCGAGGACGGGGTGAACGCCTGGCTGGGCGAACTGGATCTTGCCGCCTGGCAGGCATTCCTTGCGTCGCTGCCGCAGGATGTGCGCGCGCTCTGGGCGGACGCGGATCTCGAGACGCTCGTGGGGGAATGGGCCTCCGGCGGCAAGGACGGCGCGCCGGACGCGCTGCTGCGCCAGCTCGGCGGGGTGCTGCTCGGCCAGGCGCGCGCCTCGGCCGGGCTGCTGCTCACGCTGCTGGGGCTCGCGTTCCTCACGGCGCTGGTGCAGGCGCTCACGGCCGGGCGCGAGGCCGGCGTGCAGGACGCGGCGGGCTTTGTCTGCCGCTGCTTTTCGCTCTCGGCCGTGCTCGCCGCGTCGCTTTCGCCGGTAACGCTCGTGCTCTCGTGCATGGATACGCTCGCCGCGTTCATGGAGCTGGCGCTGCCGGCGCTGACGCTGCTGCTCACCGCGGTGGGCGGCGTCGCGTCCGCAGGCGTGTTCCAGCCGGCCATGACGGCGCTGTGCGGCACGGTCACGGGCGCCATGCGCGGCGCGGTGGTGCCACTGGCCGTGGCGGGCGGGGTGATGGGGCTCGTCGGCGCGCTGAGCGCGCGCGTGCGCATGGGCGAGACGGCGGGGCTGCTCAAGCGCCTCGCCAAATGGCTCATCGGCGCGGTGTCCGCCCTGTACCTGGGCGCGACCGCCGTGCGCGGCATGGCGGCCGCCGCCTACGACGGCGTGGCCATCCGCACGGCCAAGTACGCCGCGTCGAGCCTGGTGCCGATGGTCGGCGGCATGGTGTCCGGCACGATGGACACCATGCTCGGCTGCGCGCTGCTGGTCAAGAACGCGGCCGGGCTTGCGGCCATTTTGCTGACGCTGTCGGTCGTGCTGCTGCCGCTCATGCGCCTTGCGGTGCAGATGCTGCTGTTGCGCGCGGCGGCGGCGCTGGCCGAGCCGCTCTCCGGCGCGCAGCTGCCGGCGATGTTCTCCGCGGCGGCGGATATGCTCTCGTTCCTCTTTGCCGCCACGCTCGCCGTGGCGCTGATGTTTCTTGTAACCGTCGCCCTGATGACGGGGCTGACGGGGCTTGCCATGGTCGCCTGAGGGCGCGCGCACGGGAAGGAGGGGCGCTGTATGGAATGGTTTGCCGCGCTGTTCATCCGCCTGGCGGTCATGGCGCTGCTGGCCGGCGCGGCGGAGCTGCTCGTGCCGGAGGGCGCGCTGCGCGGCGCGGCGGCGACGGCCGTCGGGATTGCGTTTGCATCCGCCGCCGCCGCGCAGATCATGGGCATATTTGACGCATGGGGCGTATAAGTTTTGAAAAGACGGCGCCCCCGCCTGTGCGGCGGGGGCCGGAAAGGACGGGTATGAAGCGGGAAGCGGAGGCGGGCGCGGCGGCGCGCCCGGTGGAGGGAACCGCTCTCTGGCGGCGGCTGCTCATGCGCATGCGCGCGGACCGCCGCGTGGAGCTGGCCGTTTACGGCGGCGTCGCGCTGCTGGTCGTGGCGCTGTACCTGCTCGGCGGGGCCGGAAAGGGCGCGCCGGCCGCCGCACAGGGGGAGCAGCCGGCCGCCGCGCAGGGGGAGCTTGCGGCGGCGGAGCTGGAGGAGCGGCTCGAGCAGGTGCTCTCCTGCATCCGCGGCGCCGGGCGGGTGGACGTGATGATCACCTACGACTCCGGGCCGGAGATCGTGCCCGCCATGTCCACAAACGTCAACAGCACCGGCTCGGAAACGAGCGAGGGTTCGCGCAGCAGCTCGTCGCAGCAGTCGACCGAGAGCACGGAGCCTGCGACCGTCTCCGGCAGCGGGGGGAACGAGCCCATCGTGCTCAAGGAGATCGAGCCCGTCGTGCGCGGGGTGATCGTCGTCGCCGAGGGCGCGGCGGATATCGAAGTCCGGCTCGACCTGCAGCGCGCCGTGCGCGCGGTGCTCGATATCCCGCTTTCGCGCATCGAGGTGTTTGAACGGAGCGCGCAGCCAAATCAGTAAGGAGGAATCGCAATGAAAAAATGGAGCGGGTTCCACATCCGGTGGAACAGGAAGGTCTGGACGCTGGTGGGCGTGGGCTTGCTGCTGTGCGGCGCGGTCGCGGCCAACATCCTCATCGGCGCGGGCGCGGACGGGCAGGCGGGGCAGCAGGCCGCCGGGCAGGACGAGGACGCCGTGTCGGCCGGCGCATCCGGCGCGCAGGGCTTCTTTGCCGCTTTCCGCGCCGACCGCGACACCACGCGCGAAAAGGAGATCGATTACCTCGATGCGATCATCGAGCAGGGGGCGGACCAGCAGACGCTCTCCGACGCGCAGCAGCAGAAGCTTGACATCGTGAACAACATGGAAAAGGAACTGACGGTCGAGAGCCTGCTCAAGGCCAAGGGTTTTGCCGACGCGGCGGTGACGCTGCACGCCGGCTCCGTGAACGTCATCCTTTCGGCCGAGTCGCTCTCGGAGGAGCAGGTCGCCCAGGTGCTCGATATCGTCATCCGCGAGACGGGCGAGCCGGCGGAAAACGTCAAGGTCACCACCGCGCAGTAGCGCGCGGTTTTGCGCGGCTTTCGCTTTACAGCCCGTGCAGGAACTGGTATAATGAGAAACAAATACCTGAGGAGGCTGATAGTATGGCGGAAACCGTTGAGACCGGACTGGAAGTCAAGAGCGCCGACAGCGGCAAGATCATATTTGCAAACGACGTGATAGCGACCATCGCGGCGCTGGCCGCAGCCGACGTGGCGGGCGTGGCCGGCATGAGCGGCGGCGTGGTCGAGGGCATCACCGAGATGCTCGGCAAGAAGAACCTGACCAAGGGCGTCAAGGTCGAGGTCGGCAGCGAGGAAGCGGCCGTGGACATCTCGATCAACGTGCGCTACGGCTTTGCCATCCAGGAAGTGTGCCAGAACCTGCAAAACGCGGTCAAGAACGCCATCGAGACCATGACCGGCCTGCGCGTGGTCGAGGTCAACGTCTTTGTGCAGTCCGTCGTGTTTGAAAAGCCGGCCGAGCCGGAGAAGGAAAAGAAGGAGAAGAAGGAAAAGCCGCCCAAGGAGGAGAAGCTCCCGGAGCCGCCGCGCGTCAAATAACATGCGTGTCTCCTGAAGGATCAAGTGCGGGCGGGGTGTAGCGCATATGCCCCGCCCCGTTTACCGAAGATGCAAGTGAAAGGGGGACTTCCCGCATGAAGCTGAGTGTTTTTGACCGCGTGCTGCTCGCGCTGCTGCTGATCATCGCCATCGTCTTTTCGTTCGTGCTCTTTGGCATGGCGGCCAACCTCATCCCCGAGGATATGGTGACGGGGTTCATCTCGCTGTTCTACTATGCCTGGCAGAACGCGCTGATCCTCGCGGGCGTGGGGCTGGTGCTGCTGGCCATCTCGATCAAGCTGCTCTTTGCCGGGCGCGGCGCCAAGGCGCCCGCGCAGCCCACCACGGCGCTGATCCGCCAGAGCGAGATCGGCGGCGCGTTCATCACGCTGCCCGCCATCGACAGCATGGTGCAGCGGCATTGCCGCGCGCAGGCGCGCGTGCGCGACTGCTACAGCACCGTGCGCGCCGCCGAGGACGGCGTTTCCATCGGCATCCGGCTGCATGTGCTGCCCGATACGGATGCGGTCAAGCTCACCGAGGAGCTGCAGCAGAGCCTCAAGACCTATATCGAGAGCCTGACGGGCGTGCACGTGCGCAGCACGGACATCCTCGTGGAGAACATGAACGCCACGCCCGCCGGCGGCGTATCCCGCGTGGAGTAAGGAGCCCGTATGAGCGAGCTGATCGCGTTTGTCACGGCGCACAAATGGACGGTGGCGTGCGCGCTGCTGGGGCTGGCGTGCGCCATCCTGCTGCTGACGGCGGGGTTCTGGCGCACGCTGCTGCTGTGCGCCCTTGCAGGCGGCGGCTTTGCGCTCGGGCGCGAGCTGGACGCGCACGGCGGCGCGCGCATGGGCGCGTGGCTGCGCCGCGCGGCGGGCCGGGTCTTCGGCAGGGAGCGTGACGCATGAGCAGGTCGCTGGCGCGCGAGGTCGCCATGAAGCTCGCCTATTCCCGCCTGCTCGGCGGGGAGGATACCCCCGCCGCCGTGCTGGAAAAGTCCGGCGAAGCGGAGCCGCTGAGCGTTGAGGACGCCGCCTTTGCCGAGGCGCTGGCCGCCGGCGTGGAGGCGCGCGCGGACGAGCTGGACGCCGTCATCGCCGCGCACGCCATCGACTGGTCCATCGGGCGCATCGCGCGCGTGGATCTGTCCATCCTGCGCATCGCGGTCTACGAAATGCTGTACCGGGACGACGTGCCCTGCGGCGCGGCCATCAACGAGGCGGTGGAGCTGGCCAAGCGCTTTGGCGGCGAAAAATCCTCCGCGTTTGTCAACGGCATCCTGGGCGCCGTCGCGCGGGAGCGCTGCGCCGCGCCGGTGGGATGAAGGATCTGTTCCTCGGCTTTGATACGAGCTGCTACACCACCTCCGCCGCCGCCGTGGCGGACGGGGCGGTCGTGGCGGATCTGCGCGCGGGGCTGACCGTGCCGCCGGGCGGCCGCGGCCTGCGCCAGAGCGACGCGCTCTTCCAGCACGACCGCAACCTGCCGGGGCTGCTGGACGAGCTGTTCGCCCGCACGGGCGGGGGGACGGTGCGCGCGGTCGCCGCCAGCCTGTCGCCCACCGCCGCGCCGGGCACCTACATGCACGAGTACCTCGCCGGAAAGCTCGCCGCGACGGCCGTGGCCGGGGCGCTCGGCGTGCCGCTGGTGCCGGTCACGCACCAGGCCGGGCACCTGCGCGCCGCGCTGCTGGGCAACGAGGCGCTTCTTTTTGCGGGGGAGTTTCTCGCCGTGCACCTCTCCGGCGGCACGACGGACCTGCTGCTGGTGCGCGCCGGGCACGGGCGGCTGGGCGAGGCCGTCCCGCTCGGCGCGTCGGCGGACCTGCACGCGGGCCAGCTGGTGGACCGCCTGGGCGTGGCGATGGGGCTTGCCTTCCCGTGCGGCGCGCGGTTTGAGGCGCTGGCGCGGCAGGCCCGGGAGCGGTCGCTCCGCTTCCCGGCGTCCGTGCGCGGGCTCGACTGCTCCCTCTCCGGCGCGGAGGCGCAGGCAAAGCGCCTGCTCGCTTCCGGCGCGCCCGCGCAGGAGGTGGCCTACGCCGTATATGACTTTCTTGCGCGCACGCTCGCGCGGCTGCTCGCGTCGGCCGCGCGGCAGACCGGCAGGCAGGAGGCGCTTTTGTGCGGCGGCGTGGCGTCGCGCGCGCTGCTGCGGGAGCTGCTGGCAAAGCGCCTTGCCGGCGGCGTGCGGCTGTACTTTGGGCAGAGCGCGCTCTCGGGCGACAACGCCGTGGGGGCCGCGCTGCTGGCCGCGGACGAAGCGGGAGGTGACGCGCCGTGAGCGAAACGCCGCAGATGGTATTCTCCGTCTCGGAGCTCAACGCCTATGTCGGCGCGCTGCTGGCCGCGGACGAGCGGCTGCGCAGCCTGACCGTGCGCGGCGAGATCAGCGGCTTCAAGCGCCACAGCTCGGGCCATCTCTATTTTTCCCTCAAGGACGAGTCCGCCCTGGTGCGCTGCGTCATGTTCAAGGGGCAGGCGCTGCGGCTGGGCTTTCGCCCGGAGGACGGCATGCAGGTGCGCGCGCAGGGCTACGCCGCGCGGTATGCGCGCGACGGGAGCTTCCAGCTCTATGTGCAGGCGCTCGAACGGGAGGGCGCGGGCGCGCTGTACGCGCGGTTTCTGGCGCTCAGACAGCAGCTCGAGCGGGAGGGGTATTTCGACCCGGCGCACAAAAAGCCCATCCCGTTCCTGCCGCGCTGCGTGGGCGTGGTCACGTCCGGCACGGGCGCGGCCATCCAGGACGTGATGCAGATCATCGGCCGCCGCTTCCCGAAGATGCCCGTCTGCCTCTGCCCGGTGAAGGTGCAGGGCGAGGGCGCGGCGCAGGAGATCGCCGCCGGCATCCGGGAGATGAACCGCCAGCGCGCCGCGGACGTGCTGATCGTCGGGCGCGGCGGCGGCAGCATCGAGGATCTCTTTGCGTTCAACGAGCCTGCGGTGGCGAAGGCCATCTACGAGAGCGAGCTGCCGGTCATCAGCGCCGTGGGGCACGAGACGGATTTCACCATTGCGGATTTTGTGGCGGACCTGCGCGCGCCCACGCCCTCCGCCGCGGCGGAGCTGGCCGTGCCGGCGTATGAGGAGTGCGCGGCGGCGCTCGCCTCGCTCGGCGCGCGGCTGGCCGCCTCGCTCGGCGCCGGGCTTACCCGGCGGCGCGACCGGCTGGCGCTGCTGCTGCACGGGGCCGGCTTCGCCGCGCCGCAGCGCCGCCTGGCGGACGCGCGCTTTGCGCTCGATGCGGCGCGGCAATCGCTCGCGCGCGGCGCCGAGCAGCGGCTGCTCGCCGCGCGGCACCGGCTCGCGCGGCTGGGCGGCAAGCTCGCCGCGCTCGACCCGGACGCGGTGCTCGGCCGCGGCTACGCCGTGGTGCGCACGGCGGAGGGCGCCGTGCTCTCGACGGAGGACGATGCGCGCGCGGGCATGAAGATCTCCGACCGCCTGCGCGACGGCAGCCTGTCCGCCGCGGTGAACGACATCCACAGGAAGGAGTCCTGACGCATGGAAGAACGGTCCATGAGCTATGAACAGGCCGTGCAGCGCCTTGAGGAGATCGTCAAAACGCTCGAATCGGGCAGCGGGAGCCTTGCGGATATGATGACGCTCTATGAGGAGGGCGTGCGCTTGCACGACCGGTGCGCGGCCATGCTCGACGGCTACGAGCAGAAGCTGACCATGCTCCGCCTGCCGAAGGAGGGCGGCGCATGAACGGCTTTGACGAGCGGATGACCTATTACACCGCCATGACGGAGAGCATGCTCGACGTGCTGCTCTCGCAGGCGGACGCGCCGGCGAAGCTGTACGAAAGCATGGCCTACAGCCTGATGGGCGGCGGCAAGCGGCTGCGGCCGGTGCTGTGCCTTGCCGTGTGCGAGCTGCTCGGCGGCACGGCGGCGGACGCGATCAAGGCGGCGTGCGCGGTGGAGATGATCCACACCTATTCCCTCATCCACGACGATCTGCCCGCCATGGACGACGACGACATGCGCCGCGGCAAGCCCAGCTCGCACAAGGCGTTTGGCGAGGGGAACGCCATCCTCGCCGGCGACGGGCTGCTCTCGCTCGCGTTCTATGTGCTCTCGCAGACGGGCAACGCCAAGGTCATGCAGTGCGTATCCCGCGGCGCGCTCGACATGGTATCGGGCCAGAGCATGGACATCAACGGCACGCACGGCGCGGAGAGCCTGTTCGACATGCACGCCAGGAAGACCGGCGCGCTCATCCGCGCGGCCGTGCTGGCGGGCGCGTATTCGGCCGGCGCGTCCGAGACGGGGCGCAACCTTGCGCCGCTCACCGCCTTTGCGGAGCATTTCGGCCTGCTGTTCCAGATCACGGACGATATCCTGGATGTGACGGGCGAGCCGGCGCTGCTGGGCAAGACCGCAGGCAAGGACGCGCGGGAGAACAAGGCGACGTTCGTCACGCTCTACGGGCTCGAGCCGGCGCGGGAGGAGGCGGGCATCGCGGCGCGCCTGGCGGCCGAGGCGCTCGAACAGGTCGAGGGCGACCGGATGTTTTTGCAGGAGCTCGTCGGCAGGACGCTCACGCGCAGCCGCTGAGGCGGTCCGGCGGACGGGAACGGGACATGGACGATAAGGCGTATCCGCTTTTGAGCGGGATCAACGGCATAGAGGATTTTCTGCGCCTGCCGGACAGCGCGCTCGACGCGCTCGCGGGCGAGCTGCGCGCGCGCATGATCGAGGTCGTCGGCAAAACCGGCGGGCACCTGGCCTCCAGCCTCGGCGCGGTGGAGCTCATCATCGCCATGCACCGCGTGTTCAGCTCGCCAAAGGACCGGCTCGTGTTCGACGTGGGCCACCAGGCGTACGCGCACAAGCTCCTCACCGGGCGCAACGCGCGCTTTGACACGCTGCGCACGGAGGGGGGCGTGAGCGGCTTCCCCAAGCGGGCCGAGAGCGCGCACGACGCGATCGACACCGGGCACGCGAGCACCGCCGTCTCCGCGGCGCTGGGCATGGCGCGCGCCATGCAGCTGCGCGGCGAGGAGGGCTGCGCGGTCGCGCTCGTGGGCGACGGCGCGCTCTCCGGCGGCATGGCCTTTGAGGCGCTCAACGACGCGGGCGCGTCGGAGGCGCCGCTGGTCGTGATCCTCAACGACAACGGCATGTCCATCGCCGCCAACGTCGGCTCGCTGCGGCGCTCGCTGCTCAACATGCGCACCAGCCAGGGCTACCTGCGCTTCAAGCGCGCCATCGTGCGCACGCTCGACGCCGGGCCGCTGGGCCGCGCCGTCTCGCACCGCATGGAGGAGTTCAAAAACCGCGTCAAGAATTTCCTGCTGCCGCACATGCTCTTTGAGGAGCTGGGCTTTACCTATCTGGGCCCCATCGACGGGCACGACATCGGCGAGCTGGTGCGCGTGCTGCGCCGCGCGCGGGCGCTGCGCCGCCCCGTGCTGGTCCACGCGGTCACCAAAAAGGGGCGCGGCTATGCGCCGGCGGAGCGGGACCCGGAGCGCTTCCACGGCGTGCCGCCGGCCGGCGGCGAACCGTGCCGCCGCAGCAATTCCGAGGCGTTTGGCGAGGCGCTCGTGCGCCTGGCCGAGCGCGAGGAGCGCGTCGTGGCCGTGTGCGCCGCCATGCCGGGGGGCACGGGGCGTTCCGCCTTCCGGGAGCGGTTCCCGGAGCGGTTTTTCGACGGGGGCATCGCCGAACAGCTCGCCGTCACCATGGCCGCCGGCATGGCCGCGGGCGGCCTGCGCCCGGTGGTGGCGATCTATTCCTCCTTTTTGCAGCGCGCCGATGCCCAGCTGCAGCACGCCGTGTGCCTGCAGCGCCGGCCGGTGGTGTGCGCGGTGGCCCGCGCCGGCCTCGTCGGCGAGGACGGGGAGACGCAACAGGGCGTGTACGACGTCGCCTACCTGTCCGCCATGCCCGGTATGGCGATCTATTCCCCGGCCACGCAGCAGGAGCTTGCCGCCATGCTGGAGATGGCCCTAGAGCGGGGCGAGCCCGCGGCCATCCGCTACAACCGCGGCGGGCTGATGGAGGCCGTCCCGGCGGAGCCGCTCGCGTTTTGCCGGTGGGAGACGCTGCTGCCCGTGGCCGCCGTCACGGTCGTGGCGACGGGCTGCATGGTCGAGCTGGCGCTGCCCGTCGCGCGGGAGACGGGGGCGGGGCTGATCAACGCGCGCTTCCTGCACGAGCTGGACGCGGCGGCGCTTGCGGCGCTGCGCGGCGGCGCGCGGCGCGTCATCACGCTCGAGGACGGCGTGGTCAGCTTCGGCACGCGCATGCAGGCGGCGCTCTCGCCCCTGCCGGTGCGCGCCATCGGCGTGGAAAACCGGCCCGTGGCGCAGGGGACCGTCGCGCAGCAGCGCGCGCGCTTTGGCATGACGGCCGCCGCGCTGCGGCAGGCCATTTTGGAGGGAGCATGAGCGAACGGGTGGACGTCGCGCTGTTTCGGCGCGGCCTTGCGCCAAGCCGCGAGCGGGCGCGCGCGCTCGTCATGGCGGGCGTGGTGTATGTGGACGGCCGCCGGGCGGACAAGGCGGGCATGCCGGTGCCGGAGGGCGCGGCCGTGGAGGTGCGCGAGGATCCGGTGCCGTTCGTCAGCCGCGGCGGGCTGAAGCTGCAAAAGGCGCTCGGTGTGTTCGGCATCGACCTAACCGGCGCCTATGCGCTTGACGTGGGCGCGTCCACCGGCGGGTTTACCGACTGCATGCTGCAAAACGGCGCGGCGCACGTGTGCGCCATCGACGTGGGGTACGGCCAGCTCGACTGGAAGCTGCGCGGCGACGCGCGCGTGACCGTCATGGAGCGCACGAACGCGCGGTATATGGAGCCGGGCTGGTTTGCGCAGCCGGCGGCGTTTGCGTCCATCGACGTGTCGTTCATCTCGCTCAGGCTGATCCTGCCGCCGCTGCTGCCCTGCCTCATGCCGGGCGGCACGGTGGTCGCGCTGGTCAAGCCGCAGTTCGAGGCGGGCCGCGGCGTGGGGGGCAAGCACGGCGTCGTGCGCGACCCGGCCGTCCACGCGGCCGTATGCCGGCAGGTCATCGGCTTTGCCGACGGGCTGGGCTATGCGGTGCGCGGGCTGTCCTTTTCCCCCATCACCGGGCCGAAGGGGATCATCGAGTTTCTGCTCCACCTGCAAAGGGCGCAGGACCGCCCGCCCGTGCCGGATGCGGCGGCGGTGGAGGCGGTCGTCGCCGCGGCGCACGCGGGCGTGCGCGCGCATGCGGGGGAGGGCTGCGCGGCGCGCCCGGCGGCGCGCGGCGGGGCCGGGCGGATGTTCCGCTTGTCATCGCCCGCGCGGCGCGG
>URSN01000046.1 GCA_900550525.1 uncultured Eubacteriales bacterium | reverse complement strand
TTTTCTTTCAGTTTCCTGCTTTGGACACCTCTTGAGTTTCACTGCTCTCATACGTTTGCTATTCCGTTCCTTGTCTTCTTCTTGCTTTGTACCCCTCTGGATTTACACAGCTCTCAAACCTCAAATCCGAGAAACCGGCCCAGCCAGCCGGCGTGCATCCGGAGGGAAGCCCCGTACATTTTTATTATAGCACGTCCGGCGGGAAAGGCAACCCGTCCGGGTTGCACGGCGGGCCCTGCGGCGGGGCGGGCGGCGCCTGCGCCGCGGCGTCCTGCGCGCGCAGCTCGCACAGGTCCTCGTCCAGCTGCACGCGCCGCTCCCCCGGCTGCAGGGGGTAGGGCCGCCCGTCGAGCAGCAGCAGGCGGTGCTTGCGCGCCCGCGCGGCGGTCACGAACGCGGCCAGCTCCTCCTGCGCAAAGTAGCTGCGCGCGTTGACGAACACGAACAGCTTCTCCCGCTCCAGCTGCGCCACGAGGTCCAGATAGCCGAGGATGGCGCAGAGCGTATCCGGCGGCCCGGGCGCGCCCGGCGCGGCCGGGGGCTCCCCGATGCAGGCGCCCGCGAGCTTGAGCAGGCCGGAGACGGTCAGCTTCTCCGGCGCGATCGTCTGCCCGTATTCCCCGCACAGCACCTGCAGGTTTGCCGTCTGCGGCAGGAGCGCGGCGTGCAGCTGCGCCGGCTCGACCGCCGCCTGCCGCTCCAGCGCGCCGAGCGCGCGCGCAAGGAGCGTCCTGCGGTTGCAGGGGAAGGGGACGAAATCGACGAACAGCTCGAGGCAGCGGGCCATATCCAGCACCCGTCCCTCATGCGAGAGGACGCACGCGCCCGCCGCGCCGTCCAGCTGGGCGCGCAGGTCCGCCACCAGGCGGCGGAAGGCGCGCGGCGCCTCCACCACCAGCGCGCCGCAGGCCCCCTCCGGCAGGGGCAGCGGCTCATGATAGGGGGAAAACAGCAGCTTCACAGCACCAGCACCCTCTCCTCCGTGGAAATGACGTCGCTCCGGCACTCGCCCACCAGGTATTCCATGGCGGCGAACTGCTTCTCCGTCACGGCGAGCAGCTGCACCAGCCCGCGGGGCGGCTTGCAGCGGCGCACCGCCTCCATGGCGGCCCGGCCCGCGCCGGCGTTGAGCACCAGGCGGCAGTAGACGGACTCCTGCATCATCAAAAAGCCGTTTTTTACCAGCGCGCTGCGGAACTGCCGGTAGGCCCGGCGGTCCTCGGCGGTCTCGGTGGGCAGGTCGAACAGGACGAATACGCGCATGAACCGGTAACTCACAGGTCCGGGAAGCGGATGCGGGCCGCTTCGCCCGCGTCCAGCGCGTCGAACACGCTTCTTGCATAGATGCGGATGGCGTTGAGCACGGTCTGCTCACTTTCTGCGATGCGCACCGGCGCGTGCAGCAGGGCCAGCAGGCGGCGCTTTTCCTCCGGCTCGAGCGCCGCCGGCGGCGCGGCGGCCACGTGCATGTCCACCAGCGGGCGGAACGGCTCCATCAGGTCGCAGCTGAGGTTGAAGTGGTTGAACACGTTGTCGTGGAACAGCCCGAGCTGCGTCAGATAGCCGCAGGCGGTCACCTCCCGGTTGAAGGCGGAGAGCAGCAGGCTGTAGCCGTAGTTGAGCGCGGCGTTGACCGGCCCCTCGCCCGCGCCGCGGGAGAATTCCATGCCAAAGAGCGCGTTGAAGTAGACCTTGGCGGCGTGGCCCTCGCGGTTGGTCGCGTCGCCCGGCTGCACGGCGGCGGCGTAGCCGGCGAGCTGCCGCGCCGCCGCGCCGTGCCCGGCGCGCAGGAGCGCCTGCGCCTGGTTGCGGATCTTTTCGGCGACGATGGCGGCCCAGACGGCGGCGCACGCCTCCTCCGTCCAGGCCAGCTGGCGGCGCAGCCTGCGCGCGCTGTCGTGGCTGCCGAAGTAGGGGCACAGCTCCGCCGCCGGGTCGCGCTTTTCGTCGCAGAGGATCACGCGGATCTTGCGCCGCACGAGCTCCGAAAGCAGCACGCCGGTCACGGAGACGGCGGTGTTCTCGAGCAGCAGCAGCGCCACCTCGTCGAGGAACACGCGCCGCGTCTCCTCCGAGCGGACGACGAGGTACCCCATCTGATAGTCCAGCTTGGCGCGGCTGGCGATGACGACCGTGCGCCAGCTCACAGCAGCTCCAGCAGGTTCATCGAGGCGGCGGCGAACAGGCCGGAGGCCGACTGGTCGATGATGCGCACGTCGCTGTAGGCCTTCTTCCAGTTGTCGAGGGAAGAATTGAGTACCGGTCTGCCCACTTTTCCAGCGCATTTCAAGGCTGTAAGGTCAATCCCCCGATTGTCGCGTCCGAAAGCCGGCAGCAGCGCGAGCAGCTGCGCCGCCCGCGCCTCCGGCGCGAGCGCGATAAATGCTTCGCGCTTCTCATCAAGTTTTCCAGCTATGACATGCCCTGCCGGCCGCTTGCTGTACGGCCAGACGGCGAGCTTTTGGCGCAGCGCGTCGTACAGGGCCAGGTCCTCCTCCGGCGTCAGGCGGTCGAACCCGGGGTCGAGCCGGAGGGCGGGGTTGTCCGCCCGCTTTTTCTGGAACGACTCGAGCCGCTTGACATAGCGCTCCAGTTCCGGGCCCAGCCGCAGCGGCATGAGCGGGGTAAACAGCAGCGTACGCATATCATTTTTCCCCGCAAGCGCCACGTGGAAGCCGTCCAGCGAGAAGACGGTGTTCACGCGGAGGATGCGGCCGCCAAGCGGCAGCGACACGGCGTCCACCGGCTGCTTGAGCACGCCCTCGAGCGCGGCGCGCACGGCCGCCTCCGCCTCCGCCCCGCCGGAGAGGAAGCGCGGCGCGGCCATCAGGTCGATGGGGACGACCATCAGGCCGCCCCTGCGCCCGGCCGCATACCTTGCAAGCACGAAGAAGCTGGCCGTCGGCCTGCGGTAGCCGCCGTAGCGCTCCACGGGCAGGCCGGCCTTGCGCGGCAGCAGCTCGTCGCTCGAGCCGGCGCGGCGCGGCTGCTGGTCGAACAGGCCGCCGTGACGGCAGAAGGCAAAGCGCGTCACGCGCAGCGCGTCCTTTTGGACGATGGCGCGCACGCGGGCCACGTCCTCCCCGCCGCGCCAGACGCAGCGGCCGCCGCTCATGACCCGGTGGGAGAACAGCTCGCGCGTCTTGAGCGTATACGGCTGGTCAAGGCGGAAGAACTGGCGGCTGAAGCGCTCGTGGTACACGTTGCCCACGACGATGTTCAGGTACGCGTCCTTGCCGTGGTGCAGGTCGTTGACGGCGCGGCACTTGAGCAGATTGAACTCGTGCCGGAAGTCGGATACGAGCCCCGCCTTGACATATACGATCTCCGTGCCGGGATACCGCTCGGCCAGCAGCGTGGCCAGCGCCTTGGCGGACTGCCGCGTCTCGACGAGCTGGCGCTGGATGAAGCCCATCAGCTCCTCTTCGGTAAACGGCGTGGCGCGCGTGAGGCGGCGGTACTTCTCATCGCTCATGAGGCCGCGGCTGTGCAGCAGCGACCAGAAGGGCGTCATCCGCTGCCGGATGTCGGCGCGGATGGGGTACGTATCCCCCTTGTTCCCGTTCAGCTCGGCGAGGCACAGCGCCTTGTTGTTCCACACGCTGTCGTCCTTGACGCGGGACTGCGGGCGGATATGGTCGATATCATAGCGCTTGCCCGCAAACAGCGCGTCCAGGCTGATGGGCTGGCCGCTGTACATGCAGCGCCCCAGCTGCATGAAATAGAGGAAGAGCTTTTCGCTTTGCAGGTCGTTCTCCTCCTTCGCCTCGAGCTGCTCGCGCAGGGCGCGCACCTCCACGTCGCCGAACTTGCGGTAGAGCGCGAGCAGCTGCTCCTTGCGCGACACGGTGCGCCGGCCCTTCTGCTGCTCGGCCGCGCCGCGCGCCATCTCGATGAAGATGCGGCTTGGCGGCCCGCCCGCGGCCTTGACCACGTCCTTCACGACGGCCAGCGCGCGGTGGATCGGCCGGCGGACGGCGGGGGAGAGGTACAGGCTGTCCATGCGCGCCTCGAGCGTCTGCGGGTGGGCGGCGTAGTAGGCCTGCGCCTCCTGCTGCACGGCCTCGGCAAAGGTGAACCGGTCGGAGAGCAGCTCCATGAGCGTGCAGTTCGTCTCCCACATCGCCTGCAGCACGGTGTACACCTCGCCCGTCTCCCGGTCGGCCCCCTCGAGCCCGCACAGGAAGCGGCGCGACAGGCGGCCGAAATCCTTGAACGGCAGGCGCGCAAGATAGTTCACGTCCGCCTCCGGCAGCTGCGGGAACTCGCTCGTCAGGTACCGCCGGAGGCGCATGCGGTCCTCCGTGCAGGCCAGGCGCTCGATGATCTGCTCGGCCTGCTCCTGCGTCAGCAGGCCCTTTTCCAGCAGGCGGCGGAAGGCGAGCTGCGGCCGCAGGGCGGACTTGATCCCAGCCTCGTCAACGCCGCTGAGCGTATCGCCCCGCTGCATATACCCCTCGCTCAGCAGGAACTCGCGCAGCGCCTTGAGCGTGACCCGCTGCCGCTTTTCAAACAGGCCCGTGTAGACCGCCTGCTTCTGCGCCGGCGTGAGCGGCGCGCCGTTGACCTTGAGCGGGTTGATCTCGTTGAGCACGGTGAACCTCGCGTAGCACAGGGCGTTTTTCGGCAGCACCGGTTCGCCCGGCAGGTAGGAGCAGCGGCCCGTCATGCGGCGGATGAACGCATCCTCGCTGCGGTCAAGGTCCACCATGCTTTCAAAGTTCCACGGGTAGATGCGCCCGGCCTTGCGCGTGAGCCACGCATGGCTGCTGCGCGGGTCCAGCGGGCCCACGAAATAGGGGATGCGGAAGTTGAAGACGGAGACGATCTTGTCCGATACGCTGAGCCCGTCCGCATCCCGCTCGGCGAGGAAGGGCAGGTACCGTTCCGCCCGCGCGAGGATGGCCCTGAGCTCGTAGGCGTACAGCTGGCGCGGGATCACGCGGTTGTCCGTGCTGCGCTGGCGCGGCAGGAAGGAGCAGGTGTCCAGCCGTGCGAGCATATCCTCGTAGGCAGGGCGGTCGTCTTGAGAAACGGGCAGGTCCCGCACCTGTTTTTTCAGGAACTCGCTGAACGCCTCGCGCGCGGCGTATGCCTCCGGCGCCGCGCCGCGCGAGGGCGCGTGGCGGGAATAGGCCGCATAGTTTGCCTCCTTGCCCGTGCCGTTGAACACCGCGTCGTATTTTTCGGGCGCGTACTTTCTCAGCAGCGCCTTGAGGCAGGCAAGGTCGGCCCGGTGCTGCTCGTACACGCGCACCTTCGCGCGGGAGATGCACGGCTCGCCCTGCAGCACGTCCGTCAGCACCGCCCAGTCAAAGAGCGCCTTGAGGCGCAGCACCAGCTCCGCGTCATCCCCCAGCTGCGCAAGCGCCGCCGCGAGCTCCTCCTCCTTGCCGCCGAGCGAGAAGGAGCCGATCTGCTCATATTCCGCGCTGCGGTGCACGAACAGCTCGCCCGGCTTGACGCGCCCGCCGCTGAGCAGCGTGAGCATCTTTGCGCGCGAATAGCGCGGCGCGTCCGGATCGTCCGGGTCATAGACGAGATCCGGCGGTTTCTTCCCGGCAAAGAGCAGCTCGCGCAGGCGCGCCTCCTTGGCGCGCACGTTCAGCTTCTCGCGCAGCGCCGCGCCGAACGCCTCCGCGCCGCAATCCCACGGCTTCTCGCCGGAGAAGTACTCCATCAGCGCGTCGTACGCGCCGCGCACGTCGAGCACCGCGCCGAGGTCGTCCTCGCTCACGTTGCTCAAAAAGTGCCCGCGGTGGGCGACCAGCCAGGCGCACGCCGCATAGACCAGGCGCACGTCGTGCGGCTCGTCGCTCTCCATCAGCTCCACGAGCAGATGGTGGATGGTGGGATACGGCTTTTGCAGCGCGCGCGGGATCGCGTCGCCGCCGATGCGCCGGTCGTCGCGGTAGAGAGCGCTCTCGCGCAGGCGCAGGAAAAACTGCGCGTCAACCGTGGCGATGGCGGGGGCGAAGAGCTCCTGCACCAGCTGCACGCGCTGCCTGCGCCGCTGCAGGCGGCGCCGCGTCACGCGGTAGGCGCGCCGCTCCTGCGCGGTGACTGCGCCGTCGAACGTGGTGACGCCGATGACCGGCTCGCCTCCGGATCGGAGCAGGGCATAGTCCGTATCGGCCGCCGCGTAGCCGACCGAGTCCGTTCCGCAGTCAAGGCCCAGGTAATAGGCGCGACTTTGCTGCACTTCCATCTTGACGACCTCCTTTGTCGGTGTTATAATATCAGGGTAAGGACAGTCCCCTCTGGACTTACACAGCGAGTTCAAATAAGATGTTTCGAAATCGCCAGCCTGCCTGGCCGTACAGGTGTACGGGGAAAGATGCCCGAACGGGCGTCTTTTTCTTTGCGCTGCGGGCGGGTGCCGCGCGGGCATTTCCCGCAGCAGGCCATGCGCGCGGCAGGGAGGCGGCGGCATCGCCGGCAGAGAACACGGCGGCGTGGCGAAGTTCTGCGCGCGGCGCAAATCGTGCGCGCCCAACCCGCGCGTGCGCCTCATGGGACGGCGCGGGCGGCGGCATCGCCGGCAGTGAACACGGCGGCGCGGCGAAGGCCGGCGCGCGGCGCAAATCGTGCGCGCCCAACCCTTCCGGACGGCGCAAAACGACAGAGCCTTGCAATTATTACCATTTTAAACCATATTTCAAAACATTGTCAAGAAAATCGGCGTTGCCGCGCTCCTGCGATGCATCCAACCACCGCCGGCTGCTTCAATAGTAATACTCGACGCTAGAAATACTCGATATTCGCTGCCCGGCATCTCCCGGAGAGCGGACATTTCTTCACACCGCGGCTGCGCGCTTCCCAGTCAGCGCCGGGATGAAGGGGGTTTCCAATGCAGTTATGGCATACAGTACGTCGTACAGTTATCGCATTTGTCAGGCGGAATTCCTCAGGAACCATTCAGCTTTCAAACTTAATGATTGTGAGCGAGTTATATACATGCACATTTTGTCAAGGCTGTTTTTTTTGAAAGCTGCCTGTTATAATGATGGGCAAAGCATGTAGGAGTGGATTATGGAACAGCAAGGGAGACGGTGCGAGACGGAACAGGAAGCGAGAGGACGGCTGTCTGCATGGCGGCTGTTTCGTCTGTACTGGATTGAGCTCATCAAGCTCAACGTACTGTTTCTGCTGCTTTGCCTGCCGGTGGTTACCATTCCGGCAGCAATCGCCGCTATGAACCGAATCGTGCTGGACATGCTATACCGAAAACCGTTTGATTACCGCATGTGGCGAGGAATGATGACGACTTTTCGGCGTGATTTTTGGCGTTCTACGGCGGCAGGAATCGTACTTGGTGCAGCGTTGGCCGTGTGTGGGTACGGCGCCTATTACGTGGGGTGGCGGGGCGAGCAGACCAACGTCATCGCCGCTGCGGCCTGCCTGGTGATGGCGTTTACAAGTTTCAACCTCGGCATGCACGTCTTTATGCAGCTGGCCTATCTGGAACTGTCGCTGGCGCAGGCATTCAAAAATGCGGCAATTCTGCTTATATGCGAACTGAAACGCAACCTTGCTTGCGATGCAGTGCTGATTCTGTTCGTGCTGGCGATGGTGGCGAGTTTCCCGTTCCTTGCACCGCTGCTGCTGATCTGTTTCTTCTCCTATCTTTGTTTTGTGCTCTGCTGCATCCAGCGACCGGCATTGGATCGCTGCCGCCAAACGGACGACAACTGATGGAAATCGTTTGCTAAAATAGAATGAGAATCTGAGTTCTGGCAGGGAATGTCCGAACGCGTCATTTTGTGCCGATTTCTGCGCTGCTTTGTTTTGCAGACGTCTGCGGATTTTAGGTGTTGACAATTCTTATGGCCCGTGTATAATAGAAAATCATAGAAAACGTATTCTATTCATTTTCTGTGGGCGTCAGGGAGAGAGGATCATTCCGTGGAATCTGTGACCATTAAGGATGTGGCAAGGGAATCCGGCTATTCCATTACGACGGTCTCGCGCGTGCTCAGCGGCAGCGACTATCCGGTGAGCGCGGATGCACGGGACGCCATCGAACGCTGCGCGGCACGCATGGGGTATGTACCCAACCAGTGGGCACGCAGCCTCAAAACCAACTCCAGCCGTGAGATCGCAGTAATCATGCCCTCGCTGCGAAACCCCTTTTATACGACGCTTGTCACGAGCATTGAGAGTTCGCTCAGCCAAAATGGGTACAATATGCTTGTGTTTATCCGTAAGCGGCATGCGCCGGATGTAGAGGGATTTCTTTCGCGGCTTTCGAGCAAGATGGTCGCAGGCGTGCTCATCGCCACGGATTGCATCAACGCCGCTATGGCGAGAGGCCTGCGCGCCATGAAGGAGCGAAAAACACCCGTTATCGTGTGCGATGATGCGGTGGACGGCTTTCCCGACCTAAGGGGCATCTTTTTCGATTATCAACGCGGCGGCAGGCAGGCGGCGCAGACACTGTACCGCTGCGGGCACCGAAATGTGGCGCTCATCACGCTTGATTATGTATCCGAGGCCACGCGGAGAAGCTATGTCGGCGGGTTTTGTGCGTTTTTCCGGGAGATGGGCGTGCCGTTGCGTGAGGATCGGGACATCTTCACCAGCACCGAGGCGGATGATTTTACCGCGGGAGCACAGCTTGCCAGCCGTGTGCTCGACTCCGGGCGGTCCTATACCGCCATTGCCGCCAACAATGATTCTGTGGCGGCGGGCGCGCTTTCGGCGATGTTGCTGCGTGGCGTCCACGTGCCGGACGATATGTCCATCATTGGCATGGACGATAATGTCTACGCGCACATGACCACCCCCAAGCTCACTACCGTGCGCGTGCCGACCAAGGAGATGGGGCGCATGGCCGTGCAGTACCTGCTCAACGAGATCGAGGGCGAGCAGATGGCATTCAGTATTTACATGCAGTCCGACGTGATCGAACGCAGCACTGTAAAAAATAACAATCAGGCAGGAGAGAGGACTATGCATCTGAACATCAGCGAAACGAAACAGGAACTTGGCAAGGCAGCCGCGGCGCTTATCGCAAAGAAGCTCAACGAGGCCATTGCGGAGAAAGGATATGCGCGTGTTGTGCTGTCTACGGGCGCCTCGCAGTTCGAGACGCTGGATGCATTGGTAAAGGAGAACGTGGACTGGTCGCGCGTGACCATGTTCCATCTGGATGAGTATGTGGCGCTGCCCGTCACGCATAGGGCATCTTTCCGTAAGTATCTTACGGAGCGCTTTGTCAACATTGTGCATCCTAAAGAAGCGGTTTTTGTCAATGGCGAAGGCGATGTGGAGAAGAATATCGCCGAGCTCACCGCCCGTCTGACTGAGCTGCCCATCGACGTGGGAGTCATAGGCATTGGTGAGAATGCGCACATCGCCTTCAACGATCCGCCGGCTGATTTTGAAACGCGAGAGAGCTACATTGTCGTCAACCTCAACGACCGCTGCAAGGAGCAGCAGGTGGGCGAGGGATGGTTCCCCACCGTAGATGACGTGCCTAAGCAGGCCATCTCCATGACGCCGTATCGCATCATGCAGTGCCGCACCATCGTTGCACCCGTGCCCAAGGCCGTCAAAGCGGAGGCCATCTCCGCCGTGCTGCGCGCGGAGACCACGGACCCCATGGTGCCCGGCACGCTGCTCAAAACGCATCCGGATTTCCATCTGTTCATTGACAAGGACTCCGCTTCGCTCTGCAGTGAGGACGTGTTGGCCAAGTATCTGGCGTAAAACCGCGTGGGGAAAAACGCAATGACGCCCGGAGCGGGCGGGAAAGGAGGCGCGCATGGGGTTTATGGATAACCCGCTGTACGCGGGGCTCGTAGCCGGGCTTGAAAAGAAATACCGGCAGCGGGAAGAGCGGGTGCGCGCACTCCTTGCTTCGGGCGACAGGGAGGCGCTTACACACCGTGCAGAGGATGTGCGCCAGCGTCTGTGCCGCAGCCTGACGGATGCGGATCTCTTACGTACACTGGGCGACGCGCGGGCGCTGCCCGCGGGTTCCCTCTGCCTGGACGGTTATGCGGTGGAGAACATCCTGCTCGTATTTCGTCATGGATATTGCGTTCCAGTCAACGTATACGTGCCGCGCTGCGGCGCTGGAAAGCATCCGGCACTGGTCGTTTCCATCGGCCATTGGTCGGACGGCAAAACGATCCGGGAAAACCAGATCTTTTGCGCCAATCTGGCACGCAATGGCATTCTTGCTGCCGCCTATGATCCGCTCTTCCAGGGAGAACGATGTCCATACGACAGGGAGGCGCTCGCGGAGCTCTTTGGCGGCCTTCCAGAGGATATGCTCTCGGTCAGCATGCACATGCAGGCAGGGAATCTGGCCTATTTGCTGGGGCGCAATGTTGCGGCCCTGTTTGCACATGACAGCGTGGCTGTGCTGGACTATCTGTGCACACGCCCGGATGTGGATACAGGCAGGATTGGCTGTACCGGTCAATCCGGCGGGGGCACACAATCGCTCTATCTCTCGGCGCTGGATGATCGCATCCGCTATTGCTCGCCGATTCAATGCGTGTCCCGCCAGCGCCTGATCAACCCAACGGGCATTGGCGACTGCGAGCAGAGCTTGCTGAGCATTTCCGCTCAGGAGGGATTCGATCAGGCGGATCTGCTGTGGTCCTCATTCCCTAAACCGCTGTTTCTCAACGGCGCGCTGTATGATTCCTTCCCCATTGTCGGCGCGCGTGAGACGGCCGCGGAGCTGGCCGAACTCTATGACGTCATGGGCCTGCGGGAGCGGTTTACGGCCCGGTTTGCCAGCTGCGCCCACGAGATCAGCGCCGAGACGCGCCGCTTTGCTTACGAATGGTTCGTAAGAGAAATGTTGGAGCGAGAGGCGTTGCCGGAGGTGGAGACGCCTGTGTTGGACGTTGAGCTGCGCTGTGCTGAGCGGCGGGATTGCGGCAGGCCGCAGGCCGTCTACGCTTCGCTGCTAAGGCAAGGAAAGCCGATTCGTCCAACGGCCCGCGCCCTGCGTGCCGCGTTGCGCGCTGCACTGCCCGCGGCGCCGGCGCCCGTGCCGGCATCGGACGGGTTTTCTATCGGCGCAGCGGGTCGGACGACGCAGTGCGTGTTCCAGCCTAATCGGGTCGGGGATGTGCTGCGTGTGCGCGTGATGGAAAGAATCGAGGGCGGCGCGCCGGCGGGTGTGCTGACGGTGGCACCGTTCGGCATGATGGGAGCGACGGTCAAACGCGTGCCGGCTTATGATGGGGAAACGGCCGTGGGGAACGCCGCGCTCGTGCTGGGCGAGAATCTCACGGCGGAGCGCGTAGCACACATCCTTTGCGCAGTTGATACAGCGCGCCGGATGACCGGCTGTGTGGCGGCTCGTATCGAAGGCGAGGGCCTTTGCGCACTGCTGGCGCTGCTTGCAGCCTGCGCAGGAGAGGATATCGCGCCGGGCTTGCTGACGGGCATGCCGGATTCGCTGGAGACACTGACGGCGCAGGATCCGTATCTGTTCCCGGAAAGCATGATCTGGCCCGGCCTGCTGGCTTTGACGGATATCCCGGATCTGTGTGCGCTGTGCGGAGCACATCCGGACGATGACAAGGAGCGAGTGACGTGGAAACGCTGATTTCGAATGTGACGCTGGTGCTGCCAGAGCGGCTGTGCGGGCCGGAGGCGTGGCTGATGGCAAAGGATGGCCGCATCGCCGGCTTTGGCGTAGGCCACCAGCCGGATGTGCCGGGGGCGAGGCGACTGGATGGCTGTGGAGCTTACCTGTGCCCCGGGTTTGTGGATACGCATGTGCACGGCGGCGGCGGCGCGGATTTCCGCGACGGAACGGAAGAGGCCTATCTACGCGCGCTGCATGTGCACCTTGCTGGAGGCACAACGACCATCGTTCCTACGCTCTCAAGCGCGACGAAGGAGACGATGCTGCAAAGCATCTCCGTACCTTCTCGCAGAACCTGTTCTCCACCGCACACAGCGCGATAGTTTGTCGGAGCGGCTTTGGCGCTGCATACGGCTTGCTCGTACTGCCGCTGCCCGTCTCGCTGTGCTATTCGGACAGCTATTTTCTGGAGTGCTGCGGCGGTGCGCCTTTGCACCAGCCTTTTCGTTTTTGCTTCTGCACAGCCCGACCCTCGCACGTGCACGCCGCGCTTGTCCCGTCGCGTGCCTTTACAAACGGGCGCCTGCCCACGGCTTTCTCGCCGTCTTTCCGTATCCTGCGCGCCGCGCCCGCACCCATGATGAAGATCGTTCCTGCCGCCGCGTGCCGCACCGCATCCATCCATGATGAAGATTTGCCAAACGCAGCGCCCGTGGTTTCCCAGGCCGCGCCCGTGGTTTCCCCGACGAGTCCGCGCCGCGCGCATTTTACGCCCCGTCCGCGCGCCGCATAGGCCGCGGCGCGCGGGCGCAAGCTATGGGCATGCGCGAATGGATGGCACTTTTGGCGGCGGATACGGTCGGGCGGCTGCGCGGCTATGCCGCTCCGTTTTTGAGCGATGTGGTGCAGGCCGCGGCCGCGCTGTTCCTGTTTGCGGCGGTCTCGCCGCTCGGGGCGCAGTCCGGCGCGCCGTACGCCGTCTGGCTGCTGGCGGGGCTGGCGCCGTGGTTCTATTATGAAAACGCGCTGCTGGCAAGCGCCAACGCGTATTTCGTGTTCGCGCCGCTGGTGCGGCGCGACCTGTGCCGCAGCGCGCTTGTGCCGCCGGCGCGCGTGGCGGCGGCGCTGCTGCACGCGCTGCCCTGGCTACTGGCGGCGCTTGCCGGCGCGGCTGCGGCGGGCTGCCTCTCGCCGCGCTGGTATCTGCTGCCCTACTGCCTGCTGTGCGGCATGGCGCAGGGCGTGGCGGAGGGATATTTTGCGGCGATGTTCGCGCCGTTTTTCGGGCGGTTCGTGGCGCGCGGGATGCGGCTGACGCTCTCGCTGCTGTTCTGGTTCACGCCGGTGGCGTGGCCCGCGGCGCGCGCGGGCGGCCTGGCGGCCGCGCAGTGGCTCTCGCCCATCGGCTATGTGGTGGACGCTACGCGCGCCTGCCTCATAGCGGGCGCGCCGCCGCCGACATGGCAGCGCGCGCTGTGGTTCTGGTGCGCGATGGCGGCGCTGGCGGCGCTGGGCGCGCTGGGCAGCAGTCGCCTGAACGCGCCGTATCGGGAGGTGCTCTGACGTTGGAGCGGATCGATACGCTGCGCGGCGAGTATGTCGCGCTGTGCGCGGGCGGCGCGCTCACCGGCGAAGCGGCGGCGCTCATCCGTCGTGCGGCGGCGGATGGTGCGGAGCTGATCTATGGCGATGCGGTGCAGACGGGGGCGGACGGGCGCGTGCGCCCCGTGTTCCGGCCGGCCTGGTCTCCCGAGACGCTGCTCTCGCACAACTATGCCGGCTCCGCGCTCGTGCTCGCGGCGGAGCTGTACGCGCGTGCCGGTGCGGACGGGCGCGAGGATGCGGATGCGCTCTATGCCCTGTTCCACCGCGCCGCCGCGCTGGCGGACGGCGCCTGCCATATCCCGCGCGCGCTGTTTTGCGGCGCGCCGCCACCGCCGTGCTGCAACTGCCGCATCGTATCGGACGCCCTGCGCCGGCTCGGCCGCAGCGGTACGGTGGGACAGGGGCTGTTCATCGGCAGCTTTGACGTGCGCTATGGCGTCGCGGGCGAGCCGCTGGTGTCCGTCATCGTGCGCAGCGAAGGGGATGCGGACGCGGTCGGGCGCACGCTGGAGTCGTTCGAGCAGCGCAGCGCCTACCGGCGGTTTGAGCGGATCGTCGCCGACGGGACGCTGCCGGATGCACGCACGCGCGCCTGGTACCGGGCGCTGCATGAGCGGCGCGCCGCCACGGTGGTCGCCCACCCCGGCGAGACGAACGCCGCACGGCTGGTCAACGAGGCGGCGCGGCACGCGCGGGGCGATCTGCTGCTCTTTCTCGACGCAGGATTAACGCTCGGCGCGCACGACGCGCTCGAGCGGCTCATCGAGCAGGTGCAGCAGCCGGGCGTGGCGGCCGCCGGCGGGAAGGTCGTGGACGGCGCGGGCAGGCTCGTGCATGCCGGATTGGCCTTTTGCCCCTGCGCGCCGGGCAGCGAGGCGCCGCGCGCGCTGTTCGCCGGCCGCCGGGACGCGCTGACGGATCGGGCGCAGAACCTGTACGCCAACTGCACGCGCGATGTGTCCGCCGTATCGGGCGCGCTGCTGGTCGGCGCGCAGCGGTTCTTCTCCCTCGGCGGGTTTGACGAGACGTTCGCCGCCGCGCATTTGATGGCCGCGCTGTGCGTGCGCATCGCCGGCGTGGGCGGACGCGTCGTCTATACGCCCTATGCCCGCTTCATCGCCGCCGCGCCGTCGCCGCCGCCACCCCTGCCGCGCCGCAGCCGGGAGCGCTGTACGGACCTGTTCCGCCCGCTGTGCGTGCATGGCGATCCCATGCTATCGCAAAACCCGGAGTTCCTGCGCCTTGCCGCGCAGACGGGCGCCCCCGAAGCGCTGCTCTGACGGCGGCGGTTTTCGATTTCTGTTCCTGTTCTTTCTTTTCTTTCAGGAAAAGAAAAGAAAGAACCAAAGAAAAGAAACCTTAACGGGGAGGGGGATGGATGGAAGCCGTCGGGCGGGCCACCCCCATCATCCGTTTCCTGTATTTCCCGGCGGAGCATTTCAGAAAGAAAAGCCACGCAAAATGTGTATAGCGGGGAAGGTAA
>URSN01000045.1 GCA_900550525.1 uncultured Eubacteriales bacterium | reverse complement strand
GCACGCCGGGGCCAAAGCGGCAATCAGGGTTTTTCCCACGCGCGGGGCGCAAATAAGCCGCGCCGGCGGGCCGGGACCGGCGCGGCGGACGCGGGCGCGCGGGGGATGCGCGGCGGCAAGGACGCCGCGGCCGGAGCGGCAGCGGCGTGCGGCGGGCAATGGGGGCGCGGGCCGCGCCGTATATGCGCGCAGCTCCACGTCCATGCGGGCGCGCGCGAGCGCGACGCCGTTCTGCTCGAGGCGCTCCTTGGCGCTCAGGCGCAGCGCGTACGTCACGTCATAGCAGTCGTCGCGCGCGCACCAGGCCCACAGGGTGAAGGTCTGCACGCCGCCGGTCAGATCCGTCAGCACGGCGCGCGGCGGCGGGTCGGCGAGCACGCGCGCGTCCGCGGCGGCGGCCTGCTCCAGCAGCGCGCACACGCGGCGGGAATCCTCCGCGTACGCCACCGGCAGGACGACCTCCGCACGGCGCGTCCGCTCCGTGGAGGCGTTGACCAGGACGGTGTTGGACACGAGGCCGTTTGGCAGCACGACGGTGCGGTTGTCGGGCGTGAGGATGTGCGTAAAATAGATGTTGATGACCTGCACGGTGCCGGATTCGGTTCCCACGGTGATGTAATCGCCGATGGAGAAGGGCTTGAACAGGATGATGAGCAGCCCGCCGGCGAGGTTGGAAAAGCTGTTTTGCAGCGCCAGGCCGATGGCAAGCGCCGCGGAGCTGAGCATGGCGACCACGGAGGACACGTTCGCGCCCATGACGATGATGAACAGCACGACGACCGCGATGCGCAGCACGATGCCGGCGGCGCTGGCCAAAAAGGAGCGCGTGGTCGGCGAGAGCGGGTCGCCGCCGTGCCTGTGGACGTGCGCCTGCTGGATGCTGCGCGTGAGCCACCGGGCGATGCGGAACCCGACGAACAGCAGCAGCGCGCCCAGCAGCACGCGTGCGCCCACGCGCAGGGCGATATCGCCCGCGTCCTGCCAGAACGTTTCCATGCCGCAGCCCCCTGCCTTCCTATGCGATCTTGACGCAGATGATCTTCTGGTTCTCCTGCGCGCCGCCCTTGCCGCGCGTGCCGACGATCAGATAGTTGTGGAACACCGCGGGCGTGGAATCGATGCGCGAACCGAGGTCGAGCGTGTAGAGCAGCGCGGAGGTGCGCGCATCGTACAGGCTGACCATGCCCGCACGGTCGCACTGGATGAGATAGCCCTTGCCGTTCTCGTCATACACGACCACGGGCGACGACCAGTAATCCCCCGCGCCGGCCTGTTCGATGGTCCACACGACCTGCCCGGTCCGCTTATCGTAGGCGATGATGCGGCCGCCGAGCGTATACGCGCCGGCCTGCTGCGCCCCCGTCTCCGGCGCGGCGGTGGATGAGGCGTCCGCCGTGCCGCTCACGGCGGCGAGGTTCATCGAGTAGATGACAAGGTCCGAGATGTCGCCCCGGCCGGCGTGCGGCGTGGCGAGCGTGCCGCCGCTGTTGTTCTCGTCGCCCGTGGAGGCGATGTGGCGGTTTTCCCAGACGATCTCGCCGGTCAGGCCGATGATCTTCTTGTGGTAGCAATACACGTCCCCCTCGCCGGTCTCCGGGTCGGAGCGGCTCACCTGCCCGGCGGTGTACAGGTAGATGGTGTTGTCCTCATAGCTCTCCTCGATCACGACCGAGGCGTCCGCATCGTCCCCCACGTCCACGACGTACAGCAGCTCGTAGGTATTGGCGTCCACGCATTGCAGCCGGCCGCCGTTGTCGGTGAAGAACAGGTAGTTGCGAAACGCCGCCACGGAGCTCTCCACCCCGTACCAGCGCTGGCCCGCCGCGTTGTTCTTGGAATAGCCCGCGCCCGTATAGCGGTATTTGACGAGCCGCTCCGGATCGATGGAGACGGTGCCGGCCGCCGCGTCAAAGACGGTGTTGAGGCGGCAGGAGTAGAGCACGCCGTTCTCGCCGGCATAGAAGAGCGTATCGTCCACGATGAGCGGGCTGCCGTCGTACGCCTGCCACTCGCGCTCGCTGAAGTAGTCGTGCCCGCCGAAGCGGTAGATCTCCTCGTTGGTGATGAGCGAATAGACGTGCACATAGGCCACGTTCAGGCCGTTATCGTTGTCCTGCTCGATGCCCTGCCCCACATACAGCAGCGGGTAGCCGTTCGGGTCGAGGCAGGCGGTGCCCTTCATGACCACGCCGGCATTGATCGGGCTGCGCGTGGCCGCGCCGGATTCCAGGTCGAAGAAGTAGATGTTGCCATCCATCGTGGGATAGATGACCTCGGTGAAGCCCTCCTTGGTGCGGTAGGACTCGGACACGCCCAGCACGGCGCGCACCTCGTCCGGCCACTGCACGATCAGCGGCTGCCCGGTCCAGCCGGTGCCCGTCCAGCTGTCGATCTGCCCGAGGCGCGCTTCCCAGCTGCGGTACAGCCGCCGTTCGCTGATGGAGACGGCGCCATAGGAGAAGGTGTTGCGGTAGTTGTTGCCGCCGAAGGTCAGAAGTCCCGGCACGGAGGTATACTCGCTGTCGCGCCCGAACGAGACGGGGATGGGGCGCGAATAGCTGTTCGTCTCGCCGCCGTTGACCATCAGGCGCGTCTCAAAGCCGTAGAGCGAGGGATCGGCCGAGGCGTCGCGCGAGTCGCTCAGCCCGTCCGGCAGCGGCGGCGCGGGCGTGGCCGCGCCGGGCTGCGGCGTGGCGGTGGCGCTTGGCGCAGGCGTCGCCTCCGCACTGGCCTGTTCCGGGCGCGAGACGAGCGCCTGCACCAGCAGGAACACGCCCGCGCCGCTGCCCAGCAGCGAGAACACGAACAGGAAAAACCTCGGTTGCAGCCGCCTGCGCGCCATGAAACCCGCCCCTTCTTATGAGATCCTGATGCCGTATATCTTCATCCCGCGCGTGCCGACGACGATGGTGTTGCCGTACACGACCGGGGACGCCTCGATGTTGCGCTCGGCGTCGAACTTTGCGTACTCCGTGCCGGTGCGCCCGTCGAGCAGGTACACCTTGCCCAGGCTGTCGCACGCGATGATGTAGGCGTTGCCGGACGCGTCGTACACCGCCACGGGCGAGCTCCAGGAATAGCCGTCCGTCGCAAAGCGCCAGCGCTCCGTGCCGGTGTTCTTGTCGATGGCGATGACGTAGCCGTGGTCGCGGTCCGGCGTGCGGGCAAACGGCACGATCACAAGGTCGGAGATGCCGTTCTTGCCCACGACGGCCGTGGCCTGCACGCCGCCGGACACGCCGGAGACGGTGTGCACGTTCACGTCGAAGCGCCACACGATCTCGCCCGTGACGGCGTTGATCTTGAACAGCGGCGTCACGCCCTGCTGGTCCGCATCCGCCGTGAAGTGCAGCGACGTGCCGACGTACAGGTAGGCGGTGCGGTTGGCCTCATCCTCCTCGAGCACGATGGATGCGTTCGTATCGTCGAGCACATCCTGCGCCCAGACCAGCTGCATCGTGTTGAGGTCGATGCACTGGACAAAGCCGTCGTTGGTGGCCAGATACGCATAGCCGCCCCAGACGACCACGCTGTCCTCATAGCCCATCCAGTACTTGTCCGCCGAAGTGCTGCCGACCGAGCTGCGGCTGGTGTTGTAGCGGAACTTGACCAACTCGGACGGGTTGATGCTCAGCGTGCCGGCCTGCTCGTCGTACTGCGTGTTGAGCTTGATCGTATAGAGGATGCCGTTCTCGCCGGGATAGATCAGCGTATCCGTCTCGGCGTCCACCAGCGGCGAGCTGTCGTAGGCGTGCCAGTCGCGGATGGCGAAGCTGTCCTTATAGGAGCCGAAGGTGTACAGGCAGCTGAAGTCCACCAGGCTGTACACGACGGCGCGGACGGTCTTGCCCGGATCCTCCGGATAATTGTCGCCGGAGCCCAGGTACAGGATCGGATAGCCGCGCGGGTCGAGCGCGCCCGCGCCCTTGAACGGGATGCCGATGTCGAGCACCGGGCGGGTCGCCTCGCCGGTCTCGATGTCGAAGAAGTACACCTTGCCGTCCAGGCAGGCGAGGATGCCCTCCACCAGGCCCGCCTTCTGCTTGGCCCAGTCGTACATGTTCATGATCTGCTTGGTGCTCTCCGGCCAGCAGACCACCAGCGGCTGCCCCACCCAGCCGCTGCCGGACCAGTTGCCGCTGCCGCCGGGCTTGGCCATCTGGCCGATGTCATAGCTCCACAGCTCGCTCAGCTGCCGCGAGGAGATGCTCGCCGTGCCGTAGGCCGCGCCGCTGCGGTAGTTGTCGCCGCGGAAGGTGACGATGCCGTTGACGTTCGTATACGGCGTATCGTAATCAAAATAGATGGGCTCCGCGCGCGTATAGCTCTCCACGACCGCGCCGTTGACCTCCACGTCGGTCGTATAGCCCCAGTTGGCGGGGTTGGAGGCGTCCACCGCGTGCGGCGTGTCAACGCGCGGCACGGGCGTCGGGCTGGGCGACGGCGTCGGCACCGGGGTCGGTTCCGGCGTGGGCGTGCTGAACAGGCCGGACAGGAACCCGCCGCCCGAGCCCTCCTGCTGCTCCTGCCGACCGCCGCCAATGCCGCGGATGGCGAGCACCGCCAGGACGACCACCACGAGGAACAGCAGCAGTACGATGATGAACCGCGGCTGGATGCGGATGCGGCGACGGCGGCGCCGTCTCCTGCGATTCTGAGTGTCCATTGACCGTTTCCCTCCACACGACCGCGCCGCCAACGCCGGCGCTCGTTTGAATATAAAATCTAAATATGATTATAGCACGCCGCAGGCCGGCAATTTGTTAATGAATTGTGACTTTCAGCGCGGCGGCGCAAAGCGCCCGATGATGCGCTCCGCCGCGCGCAGCCCGTCGATCGCCGCGCTGACGATGCCGCCGGCATAGCCCGCGCCCTCGCCCACCGGGTACAGCCCCGGGTGCGAGACGGACTCCATATCCGCGCCGCGCACGATGCGCAGCGGCGCGCTGGTGCGGCTCTCCACGGCGGTGAGCACCGCGTCCGGCAGGTCGAAGCCGCGCAGCTGCGCGGCAAAGGCGGTCAGCCCCTGCGCCACGCCCTGCGCCACGAACGGCGGCAGGCAGTCCCACAGGTTCGCCGGCGCGACGCCGGGGCGGCACGTCGGCCGCACCGCGCCGAAGGCGCGCGGCGCGGTATGGGCCAGAAAGTCGGCAAGGCGCTCGGCCGGGGCCAGCCCGCCGCCCCCGCCGGCCAGGAACGCGGCGCGCTCCAGACGCTCGCAGAAGGCCACGCCGTCGAGCGCGCCCATGCCGCAATCCTCCGGCCGCACCTGCACCACGACCGCGGCGTTGGCGTTTTCCCCGTCGCGCGCATAGCAGCTCATGCCGTTGACGGCGGACTGCTCCGGCGCGCAGGCCGTCTGCACCACCACGCCGCCCGGGCACATGCAGAACGTGTACACGCCGCGGTCCTGCGCGCGCGCCGTCAGGCGGTATTCGGCGGCGCCCAGGCGCGGGTCGCCCGCCAGCGCGCCGAACTGCGCGCGGTCGATGAGCGGCTGCGGATGCTCCACGCGCACGCCCACGGCAAAGGGCTTTGGCTCCATGGCCACGCCCAGGCTGTGCAGCATACGGCAGGTGTCGCGCGCGCCCTGGCCGATGGCAAGCACCAGCGCCGCACAGGGGACGTGCTCGCCGGCCGCGCCGCCGTGCACGAGGATGGACGAGAGCGCGCCGGCGCCATCCACGGCAAGGCCGTCCAGCCGCGCCGAAAAGCGCACCTCGCCGCCGAGCGACTCGATCTGCCGCCGCAGCGAGCGAACGACCGTGCGCAGCCGGTCGGTGCCGATATGCGGTTTGGCAAGATAGCGGATCTCCTCCGGCGCGCCGTGCTCCGCCAGGACGCGCAGCACCGTATCCGCGCGCGGGTCCTTGCTGCGCGAGGTCAGCTTCCCGTCGGAAAACGTGCCGGCCCCGCCCTCGCCGAACATGGCGTTGCTCTCCGCCAGCAGCGCGCCGCCGGCCCAGAAGCGCTCCACGTCCGCCGCGCGCTCCTCCACCGGACGGCCGCGCGCGATCACGAGCGGGCGGTATCCCTGCCGGGCCAGCAGCCAGGCGGCGAACAGCCCCGCAGGCCCGAGCCCCGCGACGGCGATGCGGCCGCGCGGCGTTTCGCTGCCGGCGATGGGCTCCACCGCTTCCTGCGCCGGGCAGGGCGCAACGTGCGGCAGGCCGCGCCTGAGCAGCGACGCCTCGAGCGCCGGGTCGAGCGCGGCCAGAAGGTGCAGCCGCAGGTGGATATCCTGCTTTTTGCGCGCGTCGAGCGCGCGGCGCACAAGGCGCACCGAGCGCACCTCGCGCGCGGGCACGTGCAGCGCCTGCGCGGCAAGCTGCGCCAGCGCCGCCTCATCGACGTCCAGCGGCGCGCGCAGATCGCGCAGCAGCAGCATGGCGTTCACCTCCCGTCACGGATCATAAAGAAAAGTGGGCAACGGCGAGCGTTGCCCGAAAAAGCCAGCCCGCGGCGCGTCAGCCGCCGCTCTCACGCAGCACGACGCGCACGCTCGTGACCGGCTCGCCGCTCACGCTCATCTTCGTCGTCAGCTCGATGGTGGTGTCCTCGTCGCGTACGAACGGATACAGGTCGAGCTCGTACTCGCCGGCGGCGAGGTTGTTCACGTCCACGAGCACGCGCACATCGCTGCGCTTGAGCACGCTGACAAGGCTGATGCGGCCGGCCACGCTCAGATCGACCGCGTCGAAGGCGAGCTCCGCCTCCAGCCCCTCGCCCAGGTTCTCCACCTCGATGGCGAGCTGCTCGAACACCTGCTCGTCCGCCGTCTCGCGGATGTCAAGGCTGATCGAGACGGTGCCGTCCCCCTCGGCCAGGCGCGTATTCTCCGGCAGGATGAGCTCGCACACGAGCGTCTCCGGCTCGCTCCTGCCGCTGATGTTCACGCTCTGCACCCGGACGCTGTCGATCTCGTCGAGCACCTCCTGCCGGCCGACCAGGCGCACCGTCTGCGGCGTGGCCGTGGCGGAGAAGAGCTCGTGGTTGGGCGCAAGGTTATCCTCGCCCTCGAGCGAGCCCGTCACGTCCACCGGCACGGTCTTGACCGGATAGATCGGGATGCGCACGGTGGAGGTCGGCACGGTGCCGATGAGGTTGTCGGAGCTGATGACGTTGTTGTCCTCGTCGTAGAAAACGAGGTTGTATGTGCGGTAGATCGTCGAGGTACAGTCCGTCAGATCCACCACGCACTCGGCGCGGTTGATGCGCTCGATGTCGGTGCTCGGGCCCTCCACGTCCACGCGCGTGGTCAGCGAGCTTGCGTCCATATCGGCCCAGTAGCCGTCCGGCAGGGAGCCGGTGTAGGTGGTCGTGACCGGGACGGTCTTGGTCAGGCAGTTGTCGATCTCGATGGAGACGGTGCCGGGCGTGACCGACTGCACCACGCCGTAGCCGCCGGAGACGGACGCGTTGATGGGCAGCTCGTAGGTGCGCGCTTCCGTGATGTTGCGCAGGCTGATGGTGGCCGTGATCTGGTTGGCGCCAAGCGAGGCGTAATAGGCGATCTGCGTGCGCACCTGCACCGTCACATCGCCCAGCAGCTCCGCGCGGTTGCCGCGCACGCACAGGCCCTGCGCCAGCAGCTCCGCCTCGCCCTCAAAGCTCGTCGGCACGTTGGCGACGGTCTTGGTGCGCGAGGGGTTCTGGTCGGTCAGGACGTAGCCCCAGAGCAGGATGGCAAACAGCAGCGCGACGAATTTGACCGCGCCGTTTTTGGTGCAAAAGCCCTTGACCGCCGCCCAGACGCGCTTCCAGAAGCCGCTGAAATCACCGCTGTTTTTCATGCTTTTCCCTCCGCTTGGCCCAATGGAACGGCGTGTTCGCCTTTTGCAGGAAGATGCCCTCCAGCAGATCCTGCAGGGCTTTGGCGTCGATGTAGCGCATGAGCTTCCCGTCGCGCGCCACGGAGATGGCGCCCGTCTCCTCCGACACGACGAGGGTCACGCTGTCCGCCACCGTGGAGACGCCCAGCGCCGCACGGTGCCGTGTGCCGAGCTCGCGCGCCAGGTTCAGGTCGTCCGAGAGCGGCAAAAAGCAGCCGGCCGCCACGATGCGCGTGCCGCGCACGATCACCGCGCCGTCGTGCAGGGGCGTGTTGGGCTCGAAGATGTTCTCGATCAGCGCGCCGGAGATGACCGCGTCGCGCCGCGAGCCGGTGTTGATGATGTCGCCCAGCGCCGTGCGCTGCTCGATGACCACCAGCATCCCCACGCGGCGGCGCGAGAGCGAGAGCACCGCGCGCTGCACGTCGCGCACGAGCGACTCCGACTCGACCGTCGTCGTCTCAAACAGGGAGCCGAGCTTCTTGCCGCTGCGGCCCAGCCGCTCGAGCATGCGGCGGATCTCCGGCTGGAACAGGATGACGATCACCATGATGATCGTGCCGGATTTGAGGAAGGAATCGAGCAGCCAGCTGAGCGTGTTCAGCTGCAGCAGCTGGCTGGCGACGGAGCACAGGAACAGCACCGCGATGCCCTTGAGCACCTGGTATGCCTGCGTTTCCTTCGTCCAGATGATCAGCTTGTACAGTAAGAAGCTGATCAGCAGGATATCGACTAGATCGTACCATTGAAATTGTGAAAAGCCGCTGAATACGGCTTTGATGACGTCATCGTACGACAATGGCCCGCATCCTTTCCGCTTGCGCCTCCCTGTTCAGCAACCCCGCGCGCTCACCGCTCGGGCAATATATGCGCCGCGATCTTCCGCTCATATTCCGTGACCGCCTCGCACAGGCGCGCGCTCGAAAGCGTGCCCGTCTGCTCGTACTCGCGCATGGCGAGCTGGTTGATCTGCTCCTGCGCGCGGCGGCCGTCCTCGTCCAGCTCGCGCTGTTCGATCTGCATTTGGCCGAGTTGTCGGATCGTCGTTCCCATGTGTTCCTCTCCTTGCCTGCTGTTTGTATTATAGCATATGATTCATTTACGCCAAACCCTGTTTGGAAAATTTCATCGAATTTTTTCATTCCGCCCGGCGGGCCGGCCGCCGCGCATTGACGCGCGCGGAAAAAGGAAATACAATAGGGAAAACAGCCAGAATGCGCCGCCGGCGCGGGCCATTGCCGGCCTGCCGCGGCGCGGCGGAGGGAGTATGCGACACGGATTTTTGAAGGTGGCCGCGGCCACGCCGCCGGTGCGCGTGGCCGACTGCCGGCACAACGCGCAGGCGGCCGCCGCGCTGATCGAGCGGGCCGCGGGCGACGGCGCCATGCTGCTCGTGCTGCCCGAGCTGTGCCTGACGGGCTATACCTGCGGCGACCTGTTCCTGCAGGACGCCCTGCAGGACGCGGCGTGCGGCGCGCTCGGCCTGGTGCTGCGCGCCACGCGCGGCCGGGAGCTGCTCGTGGCCGTGGGGCTGCCGCTGCGCGTGGGCCACAGCCTGTACAACTGCGCCGCCGTCCTGTGCGGCGGCAGGGTGCTGGGCGTCGTGCCCAAAACGTACCTGCCCAACTACGGCGAGTTCTATGAAAAACGCCTGTTCGCGCCCGCGCCGGACGCCGTGACGGAGGTGGAGCTGCTCGATCAGCGGGTGCCGTTTGGCAGCCGGCTGCTGTTCTGCTGCGAGCAGATGCCCTCTCTCACGCTGGGCGTGGAGCTGTGCGAGGATCTCTGGGCGCCGGAGCCGCCCTCGACCGCGCTGGCGCTGCACGGCGCGACGGTCATCGCCAACCTCAGCGCGAGCGACGAGGCCGTGCTAAAACCGGAGCAGCGCCGCCGCCTGGTGCAGGTGCAGAGCGCGCGGCTGAACTGCGGCTACCTCTTTTGCAGCGCGGGCGAGGGCGAGAGCACGACGGACGTGGTCTTTTCCGGGCACGACATGATCTTTGAAAACGGCTCGCTGCTTGCCGAGGCGCCGCCCTTTGGCGGCGGCTACGCGCTCACGGAGCTCGATTTACAGTTCCTGCTGCGCGAGCGGCAGCGCCACGCCTACGCGGCGCAGCCCGCGGACGGATACCGCTGCGTTCCGTTCCAGCTCCCCATGCGCGAGACGGCCCTGACGCGCGCCTACTGGCGCACGCCGTTCGTGGCCGATACGCAGCCGGAACGCGAGCGCCGCTGCGACGAGGTGCTCGCCATCCAGGCGCACGGGCTCAAAAAGCGCCTCCAGCACACCGGCGCAAAGCGCGCGGTCATCGGCGTGTCCGGCGGGTTGGATTCCACGCTCGCGCTGATCGTCGCCGTGCGCGCGCTCGCGCTGCTGGGCCGTCCGGCGACGGACGTGCTGGCGGTCACGATGCCCTGCTTTGGCACCACGAAGCGCACGCGCGGCAACGCCGAAAGGCTGTGCGACGCGCTGGGCGTCCCCTGCCGCACGGTGGATATCGCCGCGGCGGTGGCGCAGCACCTGTCCGACATCGGCCACGCGCCCGGCACGGCGGACACGGCGTTTGAAAACGCGCAGGCGCGCGAGCGCACGCAGGTGCTGATGGATCTTGCGAACATGGAGAACGGGCTGGTCGTCGGCACGGGCGACCTGTCCGAGATCGCGCTGGGGTTTGCGACCTATGGCGGCGACCACCTGTCCATGTACGGCGTGAACGCCGGCGTGCCAAAGACGCTCATGCGGGACATGCTGGGCATCCTGGCGCGCCGCGCCGGCGGCGCGCGTGAATCGGTGCTCACGGACATCCTCGCCACGCCCGTGAGCCCGGAGCTGCTGCCCGCGGTGGACGGGCAGAACCCGCAGCGCACCGAGGAGACCGTGGGCCCCTATGAGCTGCACGACTTCTTCCTCTACCACGCCGTGCGCCGCGGGGAATGCCGCGAAAAGATCCAGCGTCTGGCCGAATACGCCTTTGCCGGCAGCTATGACGCCGCGGCCATCGCGCATTGGCTGGAGACGTTCTACCGCCGCTTCTTTGCCCAGCAGTTCAAGCGCTCGTGCATGCCGGACGGGCCGCGCGTGGGGAACGTGTCGCTCTCGCCGCGCGGCGACTGGCGCATGCCCAGCGACGCCGTGCCCGCCGCCTGGCTCGAATAGCGCCTAAAAAACCCGGACGCCGCCGCGAAAAATGCAAAGCGGGCGCGCCATACGGCGCGCCCGCTCCGCTTTGTTTCGTCCTTCCCGGGCCGGGCCCTCAGTCCCGATAGCCGCCCGGATCGCCGGGGTCGCACGGCGCTTCCCCGGCCCGGTCCGCCTCGCCCGAAAGGCGTTCGTCATACCGCTCGCGCAGGTAGGCGATGAGCGCGAGCCCCTCGCGGTGCTCGGGCTGCTGCTCGGTGCCCATGCAGGCCGAGCACGTCCGCAGGCACTGCGGGCATACGCACCGGCTCTCCAGCCCGCGCTCCTGCTGCACCATATAGGCGCCACACTGCTGACAGCTGCAACGCAAGGCGCGCGCCTCCCTTCCCGTTCTCTGGACGGCTCAGTTGGCCGCGTCCTCCGCCGGCGCGTCCGCGAGCACGGAGGTGCAGTGCGGGCAGCGCGTCGCGTCGTCGGCGATCTCCATGCGGCAGTACGGGCACAGGCGCGGAGCCGGCGCGGCCACCGCCTCCTCCTTCTTGTGGAAGTTGAGCTTGGCGATGACCTTGAGCATGGCGAAGATGCACACCGCGATCAGCAGAAAATCGACGACCACGGAGAGGAACGTGCCGTATGCGAACACCGCGGCGCCCGCCTCCTGCGCGGCCTGCAGCGTCGGATAGGCGTTGCCGTCGAGCGCGATGAACAGGTTGTCAAACGAAAGCCCGCCCAGCAGCTGTCCAAACAGCGGCATGAACAGGTCGTTGACCACCGAGGTCACCACCTTGCCAAACGCCGAGGCGATCATCACGCCGACGGCCATGTCGAGCACGTTGCCCTTGAATGCAAACGCCTTGAATTCCTGCCAGAGTTTCTTCATGTTACCCTTCCCCCATCCTTGGATGATATATCCGCCGTCCCGGCGCCCGCGGCGGCGCGGGCGGGGCGGCAAGCCTGATTGCCCCTACTGCGCCGCTTCCGGCGGCGGCAGCTGCGGCGCCGCATCCCCCGGCGGCGCGGCGGGCACCGAAAACGAAAACACGGCGAACCCGTCCCGGTTGAACGCCTCGATCGACCCGTCCAGCCGTTCGAGCACCTCGCGCGCGATGGCGAGCCCCAGCCCCGTGCCCTGCCCGGCGTGCGCGCGGTCCGCCTTGTAGAAGCGCTCGAACAGGTGCGGCAGGTCGGCCTCGTCGATGTGGCCGCTGTTGCTGACCTCCACGCGCAGCCGCTCCCCCTCGCTGCGGCAGCAGACCTCTACGACGCCGTCGTCGCTTGCGTACTTGATGGCGTTGTCCAGCAGCGCCACGAGCACCTGCTCGATGCGGTCGCGGTTGGACAGGCACGGCGGCAGCGCGGCGGCGGGCGTATAGCGCAGGTCGATGCCGCTGTAGGAGGCGGTCACGCGCATGCGCTCGGCCACCTGCGCGGCAAGCTCGTTGAGGTCGAACGCGCTGCGCTCGAGCGCGACCGTGCCCGATTGCAGGCGCGAGAGCTCCAGCAGATCGTCGATCAGGCGCGAGAGGCGCAGCGACTCGCGCAGGATGTAGCCGTAGTAACGCGCGCGGTCCTCGTCCGTGCGCACGAGCCCGTCGTCCAGCGCCTCGGCGAGGCTGCGGATGGACGCGATGGGCGTGCGCAGCTCGTGGCTGACGTTGGCCACATAGTCCCGCCGCGTCTGCTCCAGCCGCTCGGCGGCCGTCACGTCGCGCAGCAGCACCACCACGCCCGGCGCGCTGTCCGCCTCGTCCTGCGAGCGGGAACAGGTCAGCAGCAGCTCGCGCCCGCCGGCCGACCAGTGCGCCTCCTGCGGCCCGTCCGCCTCGAGCGCCGCGGCGAACGTCTCCCGGTGGGCGCGCACAAAGGCGGCGGTCTGATCCGACCCGTCCGCCGCGCGCAGCAGCCGCTGCGCCGCCGGGGTGCAGAACGCGACCGGCGTCAGGTCCGCGTCGAGCGCCAGCACGCCGTCGCCAATGCCGCTCAGGATGGACGACAGGCGCGCGCGCGCAAGCAGCAGGTTCGAGATCGTGGCCGACAGCTCCCCGGAAAGATGGTTGAGCGCGCCGCCGAGCACGCCGATCTCCCCGCGGTAGCTCTCGTCCGCGCGGGCGGTAAAGTCGCCCCCCGACATGCGCAGCGCCACGCCGGTCATCTGCCGGATGGGCGACGCGATGCGGCGCGAGCCGAAAAACGCCGGCAGCAGCATGATGGCCGCCGAAATGGCGACGCTGGCGAGCACCGTGCCGATGATCTGCCAGACCGCCGCGCGCACCTCGCCGGCCGGCTTGACCAGCACCACCGCGCCGTTGACGCGCGAAAAATTGTCCAGCACCGGCGCGCCCGCGGCGATCACGCCGCGCCGCCAGTTCATGCTGACCGCGGGCTCCCGGCCGCCGGCGATCACCTGCGCCGCGAGCGCGGCGCCGACCTCCGCGTCCTCCTCCGCCTCCGCCGCGTCCGACCAGAGCAGCAGGCCGCCCTGCGCGTCGTAGACATAGACGCGCGCGCCGCGCATCTCCGAGGCGAGCAGCCCGTAAAACAGGTCGAACATGACGTTGCCGTCGATAAACTGCGAGCACATGGCCGAGAGCGAAAGCGCGCGCGCCGTCAGCTCCTGCGCGATGCGCCCGGTCAGGATGCGCACGCTGTTGGCGCCCGCCAGCACGCCCGTGAGTACGGCGGCGAGCAGGCAGGCGCACAGGATGTAGGCCAGCAGCTTTTGGAAAAAGGAGCCCTTCTTCATTCCGTCATGCCGAACTTATAGCCCACGCCGTATACCGTGCGGATGCCCCACTTGCAGTCCTCCGGCATCTTCTGCCGGATGCGCTTGATCTGGGTGTCCACGGCGCGCGTGTCGCCGAAATAATCGTAGCCCCAGACCTTGGAGAGGATCTGCTCGCGGTCGAACACGCGCCCGGGATGCGAGGCGAGCAGGTACAGGATCTCGACCTCCTTGGGCGTAAAATCGACCTGCCGGCCGCCGACGCGCACCTCGTAATTGGACAGGCTGATCTCCAGCCCCTCCAGGCGGATGGCCTGCCCCTCCTGCGCGGCCGGCTCCGCGCTCGAGCGGCGCAGCACCGCCTTGATGCGCGCGATGAGCTCGCGTGCGGAAAAGGGCTTGACGATGTAGTCGTCCGCGCCGAACTCCAGCCCGAGGATGCGGTCCACCTCCTCGCCCTTGGCCGTGAGCATGATGATCGGCACGGAGCTTGTCCGCCGGATCTCGCGGCACACCTCCGTGCCGGACATGCCCGGCATCATCAGGTCGAGCAGGATCAGGTCCGGCGCCTCCGCCTGCGCCATTTGCAGCGCCTGTTTTCCGTCGTATGCGGAGATATGGCGGAAGCCCTCATTATCCAGGTAGACGCCGAGCGTCTCATGGATGATGGGCTGATCGTCGCAGATGAGTATGAGCGGTGCTTTCGCCATGTCTCTCCCTCCTTCCACATTGTATTATAATGCGGCGGCGAGCGCAAGTAAATCCTGCGCCCGCCGCTGCCACAATCGTTCTCTTTTCGTACAAAATCACGGAAAAACTCAGACCGTCCCGCCCTCGCCCAGCGCGGCGACCGCCTCGCAGAAGGCGCAGTAGGCGGCCGCGCACTGGATGCAGGTGTATTTGAGATAGGCGGGGAACGCGGCGCGGTCGTCCTGCGGCAGCGCGTCCGCCTTTTCAAACTGGGCCAGGATGCTGCGGCAGCA
>URSN01000044.1 GCA_900550525.1 uncultured Eubacteriales bacterium | reverse complement strand
GCAGGTTGATCACCTGCGCCTGGATGGACACGTCCAGCGCGGAGACCGGCTCGTCGCAGACGATGAGCCGCGGCTCGCACGCCAGCGCGCGCGCAATGCCCAGCCGCTGCCGCTGCCCGCCGGACAGCTCATGCGGATAGCGGTCGCTCATGCCCGGGTCGAGCTCCACGAGGGTGAGCAGCTCGTTGACGCGGCTGCGGATCTCCCCGGCGGTATGCGGCTTGCGGTCCGAGGTGATCGCCTCCTTTACGATGGAAAAGAGCGACTGCCGCGGGTCCAGCGAGCCGTAGGGGTCCTGGAAGATCAGCTGGATCTCCCGCCGGTAGGGCGCAAGTTCCCGGTCCGTCATGTGCGTAATGTCGATGCCGCGGTAATGGATCGTCCCGCCGGTGGGGGTATTGATCCGCTGGATGCATTTGCCGGCCGTCGTCTTGCCGCAGCCGGACTCCCCGACGAGGCCGAACGTCCTGCCCTCCTCGATGGAGAAGCTGATATCGTCCACGGCCTTTACGTCGCCGACCTTTTTGGACAACAGCCCCCGATAGATCGGGAAATACATCAGCAAATGCTCGACCCGCAGGAAGGCGCTCTCCGTGTTAGCCAAGGTCGTTCACCTCCATGTCCAGATGGCAGGCAGCCATATGCTCGTGTTCGCCGACCGGCCGCAGCGCAGGCGCGCCGCCCTCTCCGCAGCGCTCGCAGGCGTAGGGACAGCGCGGGCGGAAGGCGCAGCCCTCCGGCAGTTTGGCAAGGTTCGGCGGCGCGCCCTGGATGGGCACGAGGTCCCCGTCCTTGTCCCCGTCGAGCTTTGGTACGGACTTGAGCAGCCCGATGGTGTACGGATGGCGGGGATGCATCAGCAGGTCCTCCGTCGTGCCGGATTCGACCACCCGGCCGGCGTACATGACGTAGATGCGGTCGGCATAGCGCGTGACCAGGCCCAGGTTGTGCGTGACCACGATCAGCGAGGTGTGCATCTTCTCCACAAGCGAGAGCAGCAGCTCCATCACCTGCGCCTGCGTCGTCACGTCCAGCGCCGTCGTCGGTTCGTCGGCGATGATGAGCTTTGCCTTGCAGGCAACCGCGATGGCGATCATCACGCGCTGACGCATGCCGCCGCTCATCTCGAACGGATAATTCTTCATGCGCTGCTCGGGATCCGGGATGCCGACGCTCTCCAGCGCTTCGACGCCCAGGCGCCAGGCCGTTTTCTGATCCGCATCCATATGGGTGCGGATCACCTCCGTCAGCTGTGAGCCTACGGTATATACGGGGTTGAGGCTTGTCATCGGCTCCTGGAAGATCATGGCGATGTCGGAGCCGCGCACCGAGCGCATCTGCTTGGCGTTCAGCTTCAGCAGGTCGCGCCCCTCAAAGAGCACCTCGCCGCCAAGGATTTTCCCGGGAGGCGACTGCACCAGCTGCATGACCGACATCTGCGTGACGGATTTCCCGCAGCCGCTCTCACCCACGATGGCGACGACCTCCTGCCGGTCGACATGGAACGAAACGTCGTTGACCGCCCTGACCTCACCGTTCTGCGTGAAAAACGAGGTGCGCAGGTTCCTTACTTCCAGCAGCGCGCCCTGCACGTTGTTTTCGTTGTGCGCCATTACAGTTTCCCCCTCAGTCTTGGATCGATGGCATCACGCAGGCCGTCGCCGACGATATTGAACGCAACGACGACCAGGATGACGCAGATGCCCGGCAAAATGGCGACCATCGGGTTGGTCAGCAGGCACTTATAGCCTTCCGAAACCATGCTGCCCCACGCGGGCGTGGGCGGTGTGATGCCAACGCCGAGGTAGCTCATGGACGCCTCCAGCATGATTGCAGTGCCAAGATTCATGGTGAACATGACGATCAGCGAAGGGAAGCAGTTCGGAAGCAGATGCTTGAACAGTATCTTGCGCTGACTCTGCCCTACCAAGCGGGCGGCCGTTACATAGTCGTTCTCCCGGAGCGAAAGCACCATGCCGTAGGAGACGCGCGTATAGGAAGGGAACATGGAAAGACCGATGACAATGCTCACGCCCGTGACGCCGCCGCCGAACACCATCGCCAGCACCATGGTCAAAACCAGCGGCGGAATGGACAGCTGCGCATCGATCACACGCATGATGAACTGGCTGAGTACACCGCCAAAATATCCGGCGATCAATCCGAGGAAGGTGCCGATCGCGGCGGCGATCAGGCTGGAGAGCACGCTGGAGAGCAGGCTGATGCGCGCGCCGAAGAGGATGCGCGTCAAAAGGTCGCGCCCCAGCGTATCCGTGCCCAGCAGGTGTTCGGCTGACGGTCCCTGAAGCTTATCCAGCAGCGCCTGCTCTTCCGGTGCATAAGGGGTCAGCACCGGCGCAAAGATGGCCGCAAGAATGAACAGGACGATGATGCCGAAACAAATCTTTACAATGATCCCGCGGGAAAAGAACACGCGCACGGTCTGCTTAAACTTTCCGGTGGATGCAGCGGTTGTCGTTTTCATCTGATCATCACCTCTGTGTCTTGCGGATGCGGGGGTCGACAACGCCATACAGGATATCGACCAGCAGGTTGCAGCCAACGGTCACCAGCGAGATGACCAGAACCGCACCCTGCACGATCAGGTAGTCGCGATTGCCGACGGCCGTTTGCAGCAGCTGACCGATGCCGGCGATATTGAACACCTGTTCCACAATCAGCGAACCGCCAATGACCATGCGTACCTGCATTGCGATGACCGTTACGATCGGGATCAGCGCATTGCGCAGCGCATGCTTGAACACGATGCTGGAGGGACGGATGCCGTTCGCCTTCGCCGTGCGGATATAATCCTGATTGATGACGTCCAGCATGTTGGTGCGCGTCTGCCGGGAAACGGACGCGACCTGATGCGTCGAAAGACAGAATACCGGGAGGATCGCCTGATGGACGTATTTTGCAAAATCCTCCGTCGGGCTTGTAAATCCCTGGATGGGCAGTATCCCAAGCCGCATGGCAAACAGATAAATCCCCAAAATGCCGATCCAGAACACCGGCGTGCCCATGCCGATGGTGGCTAGGAACGTGATCACCTGGTCGATGAATTTGCCGCGGCGAATGGCGCTGATGATACCAAAGGCAATGCCGATGATCGTGGAAATCACAAGCGTTGGCAGACCGATGGCCACGGTGCGCGGAAGCCGCTCCTGCATGATGTCCAGCACCGGCCTGTGGTACTGGATGGACTGGCCGAAATCGCCGCGGAAGATGCCGCTGATCCAGATGAAATACTGTTCCAGCACCGGTTTGTTAAGGTTGAGCTCTTCGCGCAGCGCATCGACATCCTCCTGGGACGCCTCCTCGCCCAAGGACAACCTGGCGGGGTCGCCCGGCAGGATGTGCATCAGAGAAAACGCAAACACCGATACCAGAAATACGACGACAATGGATATGAGCACGCGCTTGATGATGAACTTGCCCATGCGTACCTCCGAAATGCGTTACCGGCAAAGGCAGCCGGAAAATGATCCGTCTTACAGGGCATGGCCGCCCGCCGCAACTGACGGACGGCCATGCCAGAAAGAGACGGGTTACTGTTCAATCCATGCCTTATGAAGCGTGGAGTTATAGGGCGTGTTCTCGGCGTAGCCGCAGTCGTGCAGGTTCGGGCTCGTGATGAAGCTCTGGAAGCTGACTGTGAAGCAGCGCACAAGGCAATAGTCCTCAACGATCAGCTTCTGCGCATCCTTGAACTGCTCAACGGCCTCCGCCTTCCCGGAAGCGCTGGCAGAAAGCAGCAGCTCGTTCAGGTCGTCCGGGTGGAGGAAGCAGTTGATGCCAAGGCCGCTTTGCAGGCCCTGCTTGAAGTTGCCGGCAAGCTGCGCGTCCACGCCGTTGTACATGGACATGGTGTGCAGGAACATGCCCGGTTCCCAGCCGCCGATTGCATTGGTATACGCACCGGCGTCAACCAGGTTGAGTTCAACCTCAATGCCGATCTCGGAGAGCATGTCCGCAATGACCTGGCAGACTTCCACAATGCGCGTGGAGTTCACTACAGTAAGCTTCGTTGAGAAGCCGTCGGCATAACCGGCCTGTGCAAGCAGCTCCTTCGCCTTTTCCAGATCAAAGCCAATGTTGACCTCATCGTTGTAGTAGGTCGAGCCGACGAGCGCATACTGGTTCGTCGCTGCGCCATAATCGCCAAAGAGCGCTGCGGTAATGGCGTCCGCATCGATTGCATAAGCAATCGCCTGACGGACGAGCACGTCGGAAAGCGGATCGTCGCTCACACAGTTGAAGCACAGGGTATAACAGCTCTGCGGCACGTTCATGTTGTAGACCGTATAGCCCTTGCTGCGCATGTCATCGATGATGGTGACATCCGACGGCGACATGATATGCACATCGCCCGCCTGCACGGCCGCCTGGGCGACCAGGTCGTTGGCGTACACATCGAAGCGGACGCCGTCCAGGTAGGGCTCGCCCTGCCAGTAATCGGCAAACTTCACAAACGAAATGCTGACGCCGTGCTCCCATTCGTCAAACATGAACGGACCGGTTCCCACAGGATGCTCGCCAAACCCTTCCGGGTCCTTTTCATACGCTTCCTTAGAGGCCATATAACCGCCCTGGCGCGCAAGCGCATTGGGGAGCGTGCTGTCCCACTGCTTGAGATGGATCACAACGGTATAATCGCCCGTCACCTCAACCGAATCCACATTGGAGAAGAACGACGAGCGCAGGACGCCCTCTGCCATATACAGATCGAGGTTCCATTTGCAGACCTCGGCGGTCAGTTCCGTACCGTCATGGAAGAGGATGCCTTCGTTGAGCTCGATGGTGTACGTCAGGTTCTCAACGTCCTCCGTGATGGACTTGGCCAGGAACGGCTGCGGATCGCCATTTTCATCATAGGCCAGCAGCGTCTCGAAAATGGGATTGGCATGATTGAGGTTTGACGGATTGCGAATCTCGAGCGGATTCATAGTCGCCGCGTCCGCGATCACCGAGATTACAAGCGTGCCTCCGGGGGTTACGCCTGCCGCCTCCTCGTCCCCCTGATCCTCATCGCCGGGGGCAGCCGGCGCTTCCGGCTCGCCGGAGACGTCCCCCGCACCGGGGTCGTCGGTGGGCGCGGGCGTCTGCTGCGTGCACGCCACAAGCGACAACACCAGCAAGAGGGCCAGCGCGAAGGTAAACAGCTTCTTCACAATACGATCCTCCTTGGTTATTTTGCTCTCAGCGCTGTATGCGCTTATTGCTGGAACATCTTGATGTACTCTGCTTCCATCTCGATCCATTTCATCTTGCCGAAGGGGTCGCGCCCCTTGGGGATCAGATCGCCCATCCCCTGAGAAACGGAATAGACCGTGCTCTCATTCTTGCGGTTTTCGGTTCCGTACTCCACCATGCCGCGCATCGCAGCGGTTTCAAGGCAGTGCGCCGTTACGAGACGGAAGCCAAGCGGTTCGACTTCCGAGAGCACCACATCGGGTTTCCCATCGTGCACAAACACATCCGGATACATCTTCAAGCCCGGAACGCGCTCGTTGATCTGGCGGCATTGCTCGATGTTCGTCAACCCGATCACCAGCGTCATCGGCGCGCCGATCTCTGCAGCACGGACGCAGCGCTCGATCGCCTCGTCGAGGCCGTACCGATACATGGCTTCCGTGCGCGCGATGAGCAGGCAATCGGTTCCGTCGAGCGCATCAAGCGCTGCCTTCACCTTGGCCAGCCATTCGTTGACCGGAACGACGTCATATCCGGCCTGCTGGCCGCCCACGATGCGCTGCCAGCCGCGCAGCCCCGTCGTATCATCCAGCGTCAATGCCGAGGCGCCCGCCTTCGCCAGCCGTTTTGCCGTCCAATACGCACTGACGGGGCTGTCGCCATAGCCGTCTTCGGCATCGACGATCAGCGGAAGCGGCGAGATATTGGTGATGCGCTCAGTCATCAGGAGCACGTCGTCCAGCGTGAGCAATCCCAGATCCGGCAGGCCCAGCATGCTGAACGACATGCAGCCGCTGCTCAGCAGCGCCGCCTTGAATCCGCTCATCTCCGCCGCCTTGGCGGACATGCAGTCCCAGATGCAGGGTGCGAATACACGGCCCTTTTCCAACAGGCTTTTCAACGTGACCTTCGTTTCCATTAATGACTCCTTTTACTGCCGGTTCAAAAATTTCTGCTCCATATCGAGCCAATGCTTGTAGGTTGAAAACTTGCCGCGGCATGCGGGGCCAACGCCGCCCATGTCATGGCTGTCCGAAAACACGGTGCTGCCGTTTTTGCAGTTTTCAAGACCATAGAGCATCAGCCCGAATTCAACGGCCTTTTCCATATAGTGCATCGTAACCAGGTTAAAGCCCAGCCGCGCAGCGGTTTGCAGATCGATATCCGTCACGCCGTTTTTGGATTTCACATCGGGATACATCTTCCATCCCGGCACCCTCTCCGAAACGGCCGTAGCGTCGGCAACGCCTTGGATGCCGATGGCAAGCGTCATGGGCGCGCCGAGCGCATGCGCTGAAAGGCAGCGGTTGATTGCAGCATCCAGGCCGGATTTGAACTTAGCCTCCGTGCGGGCGATGAGCATGCAGTCCGTTCCCTCGCAGGCGGCCATTGCTGCATCCAGCTTCGCCAGCCAGTTCTTTTCGGGTATCGTTTCGTAAAGCCGCGTGTCCTGATAGAGCTGACGCTCCCAGCCGCGGATTCCCGTCGTATCATCGATCATGACGGCCATGGCGCCTGCCTTGGCCAGCCGGGAAACGGTGCGATAGGTATGGATCGGACTTTCGCCATAGCCGTCCTCCGCATCAATGATCAACGGGATTGAGGAAAACTGGGCGATGCGTTCCGTTGCAAAGACAACCTCGTCGACCGTCAGCAAACCCAGATCCGGCATGCCAAGCATGCTCCAGGCGAGCGCGCCGCTGCTGAGCACGGTAGCGCCGAAGCCGCAAAGTTCCGCAGAACGCGCTGTGACGCAATCCCAGATACAGGGAGCAAAGACCTGTCCTTTTTCCAGCAGTTCTCGAAGAGTTTTTTTCTTTTCCATGATATGAAGCTGAACCTTTCCGATGTTCCCGGTTTTCAGAATCCGGGCAGCCCTTCAATGGCATAGACGCGGACGGGGCAGGAGTCGAGGCCCTTGATATAGAGCGGGGCGAAGGAGATGAAGAACGTCTCCTGACGCAGCTCGTCCAGGTTTTTGAGCACCTCAAGGAACGTGATGTTCTTCGCCATACACACGTCGTGGAACGGCTTCACATCCTCGTTCCGGTTCTCGATCGAGACCCCGTCCCCAAACCCTACGCACTTCACCTCGTGGTCCACCATCCACTGCGCCGTCTCCCCGTTCACGAACAGCCGCCTGTCCTCCGCCGTGTTCGTCTTTGCCGTGAACGGCTCCAGCTTGTACGGCGAGTCCAGGATCACCACGTCCCCGGGCCGCACCTTTTGCCCCAGCACACGGTCCAGCACCGCGCCCGTGATGTACCCGTTCGGCTCCACCCCTTCCACCGTCGCATAGATCCCGCGCCCCATGAAGCTCGTCAGCGGCAGCGCCGACGCGTCCGGCCAGTTGTCGTCATGGTGATAGGGGCATTCGCAGTGCGTCCCCAGATGGCTCGTCAGATCCATGATCGTGTGGTAGTCCGGAATCGGCCCGCCCGTGTTGAACCGGTACAGGTGGCACCGCCGCGTCTCCGCCGCCGGGTCCAGATACTTCGTCAGGTCGATCACCCGCAGCCCGTTCAGTTCGTATACGCTCATGCCTTTCCCTCCTGTGCGTTCCGGTGCTCCAGCGCGTGGATCAGAGACACCACCATCTCGTGACACGGCGCCGCGACCCCCGCCGCCTTCGCCGCCTCCACCACCGACCCGCTGATCGTATCCACCTCCGACCGCGCGCCGGCCCTGACATCCGCATAGATCGACGTATACCCGCCCCTGGCGTTGGCCAGCACCGTCTCGATCCCCGCGATGACCTCCTCCGAGTCAAACGGCTCGCCCAGCCCCTCCGCGTTCGCCACCGCCACCGCTTCCTGCGCCAGCCGCCGCATCATGCCGCGCGCGTGCGCATCCTCCAGTATGAACCCCAGCGGCACCTGCAGTATCGCCGTCAGCGAGCTGGCCGCCGTGTTCAAAAACAGCTTGCTCCAGATCTGCCGCCGCACCTGGTCCGACGTGCTGCAGCTCAGAGCGCAGGCGCTCAGCGCTTTTGCAATGTGCGCGATCCGCTCGCTTGCGCCCCCCAGCAGCCCGATCGTCGTCTGCCCCCCGCCGCCGTGGTTCACGTGCCCGTTCTCCAGCAGCGATCCGTTGTGCAGCGTCGTCCCGATGATCACATGATCCCGGTCTGCGTACCGCAGCAGCCGCGCCTCGTGGCCCGCGCCGTTTTGCAGCGTCATCAGGTACGTCCCCGGCCCGATCAGCGCCCGGTTGGCGGACAAGGCGCTCTCGGTGTGCATCGCCTTCACGAATACGATCACCAGGTCCATCTCCGGCAGCCCGGCCGCATCCGTCACCGCGTGCGGGCGGTACTGCCCTTCCGTCCCGTCCTGTTCGTGATTCCACACCCTCTCGCGCTCGTTCGCCTCCACGCGTGCTGCGTTCACATCCACCAGGTAAACTTCGTTCCCCCTCGTCAGGTATCCCCCAAACAGACTTCCCATTGAGCCCGCCCCAAGTATCGCGATGTTCATTGCTTGCCTTTCTTCGCTCCACCCGCCGTCTCGCCCGCCGCCCTGCGGCGCTACAGAATGTTGATTATGTGGTGGCACACGCCGCCAGCCGTCCGCACGCAGTGCGCGCAGCGTCAAATTTAGGTCGGGCGCACCGGTAGAAAAGCAGCGCCAAAAGCCCTGCGTGGGAAGCAGGGCTATTCGGCCATCCCCGAGTTCTTTTGCATGCCGCCGCGCACGCTCCGGCGCAGGGCTGACGCCGTCCGCACGCCCGCATGAGGGCGTGGGGCGTCCCGGTTCTGCGCGGCGGACGCAGGGCCGAAGCAGCGCTCGGCCCGCGCCGCAAATGCAAATCGATTGCAAAAATATTGGATATGACGCGCCGCCCTCCCCTTGGCAGCGCCGTTGAACCTCAACCGCGCTGCAAACCGCCTGTTTGCAAATATCGCCGACAGTGTGTGAAAAATTTTGTCTCAAAAAAAATAAAATTGGGTATTGCTTTCCTGTCCGTCATATGCTATACTCGATTTGCAATCGATGGAAATTTTAAGTTTCAAGGTTCGATTCCCGACAGACGGGATGCAAGGTAAATTACCGCGTCCACCACATAATCAACATTATGTCGCAGCGTTAGACGACCAGCCCGAGCCGGTCGATTTTTCTTCTGTGCTCATGGCCGGAGGTCATGATGTAGATGCGCGTCGTGTCGATGCTGCTGTGCCCGAGGATGTCGGCCAGTTTGGCAATATCCTTTTCGGCCGCGTAAAACGTGCGCGCAAACAGCTTGCGCAGGTTGTGCGGAAAGACCTTCGTTTTTCTGACGCGCGCGGGCGCGCACAGCGCCTTCATCTGCGCCCAGACGCCGCTGCGGTCCATCGCCCTTCCGCTCCGGGTGCGGAACACGGGGCCTGACGCGATGCCGGATTGCCTGGCATAGGCCAGCAGCGATTTGCGCAGCCTGCCCGGGATGAGGATGCTGCGCGTTTTGTTCTTGCAGCGGACGGCGATCTCGCCCTGCGCCACCGCTTCGACCGTGAAATACGCCAGTTCCGATACGCGAATCCCCGTGCCGCAGATGGTCTCCAGCAGCAGGTACAGCCTCCGGTCCCGCCGCGCCGCTTCCAACAGGCGCAGATATTCCGCCTTGGTCAGCTCGCGCTCCTCGGCGCAGTAGATCCGGCGCTGCACGCGCACGTTCCGCACGCGGCAGTCCTGCCAGCCGAGAAAGCCGAGCAGGCTGTTCAGCCCGGCGAGCATGGAGTTGACCGACCGCGCCGCATACCCCTGTTCCAAAAGCCGCTGCTTGTACGCCGCCACCAGCGCCTTGTCCACGGACCGGCCGGCGGCAAACGCCATGAAGGCGCGCGCGTCGCGTAGGTATTTGCCCACCGTCAGGGAGCTCTTCTCCTCCTGCAGCAGGTGGAGGCGAAACGCTTCGAGCGTCCGCCGCGTGATGTTCCGCTTCCTCTGTTGTTTCACAAAGCCTCATCCTTTCCAGCCCTCAGCAGGGGCTGTTACCATTATGCATGCTGCGGCGCGGCGCCGCCTACAGGAAGTTTTTTCCATCGCCGGCGGCGCAGGAGGGCGGCGGGCCTTCGCGGGAGGGCGGCGCGGCGGCGCGGGCTCCAAAGAAAAAACGCCGGCGCAAGGCGGCCTTGCTCCGGCGCTGCGAAAATCGGGAAGCGCCCTCCCGGAGGATCATATCAATAGCCTTTGGCCAGATCGATGACGCTGCCGTCGACGGCGTTGATCGCGAGGACGATGTGCTTATCCACGCCAACGACGGACGGGAAATCGTCCATATATTCCTCCCCGTAAAACACCCACGTCGGCACATAAAACCCGCTGCGCCCCTGCGCGTTGTTCTCGCGCACGCGCAAAAGCGACAGTTGAATATCGTCTATCGTGACGCCGATCCTTCTGCCGGCGTCTTCAAATTCCGTCCTGGGTTCATAGATGGTAAACAGGATTGTTTCAACGATCTCGCGGATCTCCTGCCAGGAAAGCAGCCTGGCGTTTTCCGTTACGACCTCGCCCGTGACGGTGGGCGAATCCCAGCTCATTTCCGCAATGCCGCCATCCGTGACAAGAAACCGGATCTGCTCATAATTCCAGGGCAGGGAAACGCCGGACTCACTGCCGGCAAAGGACTCCGTACAGAGGGCGGCGGGCACGCCCGCCACGGTGCGCACATAGTACAGGATGTACGCATAATCCCCCGGCGTACCAGTGACATAGGCCTGCGCCAGCTGCACGTCGGCGACACCCATCGCCTCAAAGACTTCCTCGCAGAGCGCGCCCGCCTCTTCCAGGGAAAGCGACGGGCGCTCGCTTTCCGGCGCGTCCTCCGGCAGCACCCGGGGGGCGCCGTTAAAAAACCGCCCGGAATCCTCATTGACCGAATGCGTATACATAAAAGACCCCGTCAAGCTCCCATTCTCCTGCGCGGGGCGGCGCACGCTCAGGCGCTCCTCCCCGGCCGCGACATTCAATTCGTAGAGCTTTTCCGTGGTGACCGAGTACCCGTTCGAGTAGCTCTCCTCGCGGAGGCGCATGGTGCCGTCCGAAACGGTGGGCTCATCGTCCGCCGCCGCCGGAGCCGTCCTGTATTCCTCTTCCAGGCGTCTGATCTCTTCTTCCGCTTCCTCGGGCGTCATCATTTGCTGCGCCTCAATGGTGCCGTCGGCAATCTGCTGTTTGTAAAGCAAAATGGTCGCCTCGATATCGGCTTTCGTCATCACATGGGGGCCGGGGTTGTAGGTCATGGCCGTCTTCCCGTCCATGAAATGATGAAAGAGCGCCGTGGCCGTTTCCTGGGAAAAGCCCTCTGCCCGTACTCTGACGATGGGCATGGCATGTTCGGGGGCGGCGATGGGCGCGTCGATGCGGATGGTCAGTTTCCCGTCCGCCCCGCTCCATTCTTCTGTCAGCCGCTCCGGGATGCCGTATCGTTCGGCAAGGGTCTGTTCTTCGGCGGGGGATTGGGTATCCTGCGCCTTTTCCAGCATCTGCTCCATATCCTTTTGCATCACGATCGGCTGCTCGGGCGTGGGCTGGCAGCCCGCAAGGAGCAGGGCGGCCGCCAGCATCGCAGCCATAAGGGAGATTGCTCTTTTCATTTTGCAGCTCATGGTACCTCGCTTTCCTTTTGAAGCAAGCATACGCGTTCCCCCTGCATCAAGTATTCATCAGGTCGTAAGCAAATTGTAATTTTTGCACTCACGGCTCCTGCCTGCCAATGGTGATCATCTGATTCTTGGTGCCGTCCAGCACGCACTTTGCGACAGGGGGAACGCCAAAAACCGAAAAGGCGATCAGTGCGGCCAAAAGGAGATACAGCAGGTTCCACTTATTCTTCAGCTTCTTTATCATGTTCAAATACCACCTTCACCGTCGTGCCTTTCCCCACTTCGCTTTCAAACGCAAGATGCGCCCCGTGCAGGCGGGCGATCTCCCGTGCAAGCGCAAGCCCAAGGCCCATGCCGCCCTGTTTGCGGGAGCGCGCCTTATCCACCATATAGAACGGCTCCGTCAGGCGGTGCAGTTCCTCCGGCGGAATGCCGTGCCCGCTGTCCGAAACGGAGATGATATCGCCCCGTGCCCGAAGCGCAATCACGCTTCCCCGGGGCGAGGCCTTGCCCGCGTTGTCGATGAGGTTGAGGAGCAGTTCGCAAAGTAGGTCCTTGTCCATTTTGAGCTGCTGCATGTGGTTTTCGACCCTGAGCGCCAGCCCGCGCTGCTTCAGCTGCTCCTTTGCCGCATCACAGACCATGGCAAGCAGTTCCGCGACGCTCTGCGGCTTTGGTTCAATATCGTCGGAACGCTTCAATACCAAAAGCTGCATGAGCTTATGGGAAAGCCGCTCCACGCGCGTACAGTCCGCATCGATCTGCAACAGCGCCGCTTCTCTCTCCTCCTCGTCCATTTTCGTCATCAGCAGCGTTTCGGCGTTGCCCTTGATGGAGGTCATGGGGGTCTTCAGCTCATGGGTGAGGGCGGACACGAACAGGGTGCGGCGCTCCGCCTCCTCCTTGAGCGCTTCCACCCGGTTCTCCACCGCCTGGGCCATCACATTGAAGTCCATGGCAAGCGAGCCGACCTCGTCCTGCTCGTCAACGGCAATGCGCCTGTCATAGACGCCGGCGGCGATGAGGGAGGTGCTTTCCTTTAGCCGCTGTATGGGCCTTAGAATCGTTCGCACCAGCAGGGTGATCAGCGCCGCGGTACAAAGGATCACCAGCAGGGAGATCCGGGAAAAGCGATAGGATAGCGCCAAAAGGTCCGTATAAACGGAGGTGACGTCCGTAATCCGGTAAAAGCTGTAATCCGTGCCGCGGACGGATAGGCGGTCGCCCACGATCAGCATGGTGTTTTCACCAATATCCGTTATGACGTACCGCTTTCCCTGCGTTTCCAGCGGCAGATACAGGGCGGGGTCAATGGAAGTGGCGTTATAAACGACGTCGTCCGCCGCGGTCAAAATGATATTCGGATCGGCGAGGGAGGACACATAATAGCGGGCCAGGCTGCGTTTGGCCGCGGCGCTGATCTGCTCGCCTGCGCCGTCGTGCATCGCCTTTTCAAAGTACACGGCATTGGCGGTATGCGTGGATACGGCGCTCTGTACCGCGTAATCCAGATTGCGCTTCCCCGCGCCGGTGAGGAGCAGCAGGCTCAAAACGCTCAGCGCCGCCGTGACCAGGCAGGCAGACACAAGGGATACATACCGACACAGCTTGATGGGAGGTCCTCGAGGCGGTTGGCCTCTTTGGAGCAAGGCGTGAGGTGGTAGTCGGGCCCCAGCTTTCGCCTGAGCTGACCGATATGGACGTCCACCGTTCTCGTCTCGCCCACGAAGTCCACACCCCACACGCCGTGGAGCAGCCGCTCGCGGGAGAGGGCGATGTTCTTGTTTTTTGCAAGCATGACCAGCAGATCATACTCCATTGGTTTTAACGGGATCTCCCTGCCGTTTTTCCGCACGGAGCGCTCCATGAGGTTGATTGTCAGGTCCGACACTTCGAGCACCTGCCGCATTTTCCCCGTGCGCTCCAGCACCTTTTCGATGCGGACCAGCAGCTCCAGCACCTCGAACGGCTTGACGATATAATCCTCCGCGCCATCGCGCAGCCCCTGTATTTTGGAATCGAGATCGGCTTTTGCCGTAAGGCAGATCACCGGGATGCCGCGGCGCTTCATATGCGCCAGCAGCGTCAGCCCATCCATGCCGGGCAGCATGATATCCAAGAGCGCGAGGTCAAAATCCGCGTCGCGCTCCACCAGTTCGGCCGCTTCCTGTCCGTCGTAAACGGGGGTGGCCGCGTAGCCCGTAGCAATCAGATTCTTTATGATGACGCGGGAGATCGCCTCGTCGTCCTCCACGACCAGTATCCTGTTCCTTGCCACACAAACACCTCCATCCATAGTTTTAGGGTATCCCATGTAAACAAGTCTGCATCGAATCGCAAACGAATTGTAATTTTTGCGACCTGCCCGCCGTTGATGCAGCCGGGCGAAGAACGGGCGGAACGCTGCCGCCGCCATACCGTTGCCCGCCGCCTCCGCCTTCCCGGCCGACAGGCGGCGAACGCCTTGCCGCCTGCCGCAGGGGGAGAACAAAAAGGCCAGAGGGGAACAAAAAGGCCCGCGATTGCGGGCCTTTTTGCAGCCATATTGCGGCGGCTGCATCTGGTGGAGCTTACCGGATTCGAACCGGTGATCTCTACACTGCCAGTGTAGCGCGATAGCCAACTTCGCCAAAGCCCCGGAATTTGCCGCGCCGTACCGCACGAACCTGCCGTGCGCCCGAGCGCGAGTTCTATTATAGAGCATCCGCGCCGGTTTGTAAAGTTTTTTTTGCGCGGCGGCGCACAAAAACCGGCGGCGCTCCCCAGCCTTTTTGCGCGGCGGGATGCAAAACCCGGCCGCGCTCGCGCGCCGCGGCGGGATGGCGCGCAGAACAAGACCGGAGCAGGCGGCTTTGCCGCCTGCTCCGGTGTGGTACCCCCTCAGGGACTCGAACCCTGGACACCCTGATTAAGAGTCAGGTGCTCTAGCCAACTGAGCTAAGGAGGCATATGCGCCGCTGATCGCCGCGGCGGGCGTCTTTGGGCGGTGGAGCAGGTAACGGGACTCGAACCCGTGATCTCAGCTTGGAAGGCTAATGTGTTACCACTACACTATACCTGCAAGCCCTGGAGCGGGAAACGGGGCTCGAACCCGCCACCTCAGCCTTGGCAAGGCTGCGCTCTACCAAATGAGCTATTCCCGCAAAACTCCCTGCGCGCCGCAGGACGCGCAGGTCTGGTGCGGGCG
>URSN01000043.1 GCA_900550525.1 uncultured Eubacteriales bacterium | reverse complement strand
GCGCTTGTAAACGCGCGCGCGACGCCTGCGCCGCGCTTTCCGGCCTTTTGCGGCTGCCGCGCCTCGCGGCGCGGGGAGGACGGCGGCGCGATGGCCGGACGCGGCAATTTTCCGCTTGACAAGCCGCTGCCGCCTTGCTACAATAATCGAGTGCGAATGCGCTTGTAGCTCAGTGGATAGAGTGCCCGGCTACGAACCGGTAGGTCGCAGGTTCGAATCCTGCCAGGCGCGCCACGTCGGAGCAAGCTCTGTATCGCTTGCTCCGGCTTTTTTCATTTCATGCCAAAAGCCGGAGTGCGCTCACGCCTCTGCTCCTCCTTTTCCGCAAAAGGCCCCGCTTGCTGCGGCTGCGCGCTTGTAAACGCGCGCGCGACGCCTGCGCCGCGCTTTCCGGCCTTTTGCGGCTGCCGCGCCTCGCGGCGCGGGGAATGTGGGGGGGCGGGGCGCGCAAGCCGCACCGGAAAAACGCGCCACGTCGGAGCAAAGTCCGCTTTGCTCCGACGTCTTTTTTGCTTTTGGCAGATTGCATCTGCCGCAAAAAAGCCGCCGTCGCCCCGCTCCCTTACTCCTCCTTTTCCGCAAAAGGCCCCGTTTGCTGGGGTCATATATGCAACGGTGCATGGCGCGCCGGAAGAGGCAGCATCCCATTTTCAGCTTCCCGGCAAACGGGGGAGTAAACCCGAGGGTATCGTTCTGATAATCAGACAGGACACATCCACACGCTTTGCAGATAAAACCCGGGAAGCCCGTTCCCGCAAACGCCTTTCCGGCAATCATAACATCATCCTCACACGCGAGGGTCAACGAGAGCGTGTGTTACCTTTTGTGAAAAGCGGCAATCTTCGTCGTCTGTAAAGAATCTGCCTGCCCATCTTTCCCGCGCGCAGGACATTTTTTCAGCAGCGCTCCTTTGCCTCGTTCTTCCCGGTTTGCCGCTCCGCTTCACGCAACCATAGCACATGGGGGGAATCGCGTTCAAACTGTCTCCGTCCCGCAAGGCAGGTATGCAGGGGCGCGCCTGCGCGCCGCCCGCACGGACGTAAGCGCCGGGCGCGCGGAGGGGGAGAAGCAGGCTCCGCCGGCTGCCCGCGCCAGCCCTGCGGCCGGCACAATTCCATCCGGCGCGCATAGATCGCACGCGCGGCGGCAACACTTTGTGCAAAGACCGAAACAGAAAGGCGAGGACCGACCATGTTCCAACACGAGAAACAGCTGTTCCACCCCGTCGCGGTGGAGGGCCCCAACCCGCAGTATGCGGCGCTGCTGCAAGAGCAGCTCGGCGGCGCCAACGGCGAGCTCAAGGCCGCCATGCAGTACCTGTCGCAGAGCTTCCGCATCAGCGACGCGCAGATCAAGGATCTGTTTTTGGACATCGCCGCCGAGGAGCTCGGCCACATGGAGATGGTGGCGCAGACGATCCACCTGCTCAACGGCCACGACGTGGACGCGGCCGCCGTGCCCGCCGGCGAGATACAGACCCATGTGCTGCTGGGGCTCAATCCCGGCCTGATCAACGCCTCCGGCTATTCCTGGACGGGCGACTACGTCACCGTGACCGGCGACCTGTGCGCGGACCTGCTCTCCAACATCGCCTCGGAGCAGCGCGCCAAGGTCGTATACGAGTACCTGTACCGCCAGATCGACGATAAGAAGGTCCGCGAGACCATCGATTTCCTGCTCAACCGCGAGGAGGCGCACAACGCCATGTTCCGCGAGGCGTTCAACCGCGTGCAGAGCACCGGCTCCAACCGCGATTTCGGCACGACGAAGGCGGCGCGCATGTACTTCAGCCTGTCGGAACCCTCACCCGAGGACGGCACCTTCACCGAGGCGGGCGAAGCCGGGCCGCCCGCGTTCCGCTAAACGGTGAGCGGCGCGAAAACCGGCGGGCGCGGCGCAAAACAGCGCAGCGCCATGTAAGGCGGCGGGACGCAAGCCGGCAGGCGCGGCGCGAAACCGGCGGGCGTACGATGAAACAGCGGCGCGGCAGGCGTTTGCCTGCCGCGCCGCTTTCCCATGCTCCGTCCGGGCGGCGCCTATTCCAGCGTGGAGGCGTAGAAGGCGCGCAGGTCCTCGGCCAGCTGGCGGGCGCTCTCCTCACCCACATAGGCCATGTGGCCGGAGGGATAGGTGCGGAAGCTGACGCGCGCCGGGTCGAGATGGGAGTGCGCGGCCAGATAGCGCGCGATGCCGGCGGTGGTGCACAGGTCGTACTTGCCGGAGGCGAAGAACGCCTTGAGCTTGCGGTTGCGCCGCATGGCGGCGGCCAGCGCGTCGGAGGGGGAGAGCTTGAGGTCGCGGATCCAGTTGTGGCTGACGTGCCAGGTGGAGGAGCGGATCACGCGGTCAAAGTCGATGCCCAGCTCCCGGCGCAGCAGCCCGAACCCCGCCAGGAACGCCGGCGTGTAGGCGGACATGGCCGGGTCGTCGCCGCCGATGCTGACGGGCTTGACGTTGGGCTCCTTCTTCCATTTGAAGCGCCCGTCGTACATGCCGACGGATTCGTTGCTGTCCTCCAGCAGGTGCGAGAGGAAATCGTGGATGTCCACGCGCATGCGCCGCGCCTCGAGGAACGCCGGCTTGAGCCCGGTGTAGTACGCCATACGCTCGATCACATGCGTCCGCTCCGCCGCGCTGAGCTCGTCGCCGCGGAACAGGGCGGGCAGGTATTCGTCCGCCGTGAAGCGGTGCGCCTCCTCAAAGAACGTCTCAAGGTCCGGCTTGCCCGCGCGGTTGTGGTACCAGTTGGCCGCCGCCATGGAGGACATGTTCAGCGCCGTCTGCTCCACGGGCAGATTGTCGAAGAAATAGCAGCCGAGGAACGCCGCCCCGTTGACCGAGATGCCCATGGTGTCGTCCTCGCCGCCGCCGGCCCCGTACAGCTCCGCCAGCAGCAGCGCCGTGCGGCCGGTGCCGTAGCTCTCGCCAAAGAGGAACAGCGGGCTGTTGAGCCGGCCGTGGCGCGTCAGCCACGCGCCCATGAACTTGGCCAGCACGTGCGCATCCTGGTTGAAGCCGAAGATGCGGTCCTGCTCGTCCTCCTTAAACAGGCGGCCGAGCCCGCAGCCCACCGGATCGACCAGCACGACGTCGCACATGTCCAGCAGGCAGTTGGGGTTGTCCTCCAGCGCAAAGGGCGGCGTGGGCGAAAGGGCGAATTCGTCCGGAATGCGGACGCGGCGCGGGCCGAGCAGCCCGAGGTGCAGCCACAGGCTGGCCGAGCCGGGCCCGCCGTTGAAGCCGAACAGGATGGGCCGCGCCGATGCGTCCGCCACATCGCTGCGGAAATAGGCGTAGGTAAAGACGGAGCCCGCCGGCTCGCCGTCGCTGCCGATGATGAAGTTGTCCTCGCACACCGTGCGGTAGGGGATGCGCTGCCCGCGCAGGACGATCTCCCCCTGCGAGACGAAGCGGTTCTTCTGACGGTTCTCCTCTGCGATCAACATGCGGTATTCCCTCCTGTGGGTTGTAAATAGTACCATCCGCGCGGCGCCGCCGCGGGCGCTGGTAAAAAAATATTGTGCAGCTATAATATATAATCCTTGACTTGACTCCTATCATAATGCTATACTCCCTACATTGTAAAGCCTTTTTTGCACTTTCCGCAAAAAAGCCGGTCGTGACGGCAGACTAAAATTATAGTAGGACTAAATTTTAAGGGGAGCAGAGGATGAGGAAGAAACTTGTCATCACGCGCGTCGGCAGGCAGGCGCCGCAGTCGTCGCAGGTCTGGCCGGAGGAGCTGCCCGTGCCGCTTGCGGAGCGCGCGGAGCAGCTGTACCCGCTCATCGCCTCCGGCACGGGGACGCGCGAGGAGTATCTGGAGCTGGCGGGCGAGCTGGCCAAGCAGATGCTCTACCGGCAGTCCGCCGCGGCGCTGTCGGCGTGGCTGACGGGGCATCCGTTCGACGCGGAATGCTACTGCCTGCGCGGCCGCCGGTATCTGGCCATGATGCAGTACGAGCAGGGCGCGGCGGATCTTGAGATGAGCGCGCGGCTGGACCCCGACAACTGGTCCACGGAATACCACCGCGGCCTGGTGCATTTCATCCGCGGCGACTTTGCGCGCGCCTCGCAGGCGTTTTTGCACTGCCACGCGCTCTCGGCCGACGGCGGGAGCCTGATCTCCGCGGCGAACTGGTGCTACCTCTCGCTCATGCGGCAGGGGCGGCGGGCCGAGGCGGAGGCGCTCGTGGGCGCGATCGGCGAGGACATCGATTACGACGAGAACTACAGCTATTATAAGAGCGTCATGCTCTTCAGCGGGCGCATGAGCGTCGAGGAGGCGCTGAAGGTGGACGAGGACGACCTGCCGGACATCACCCTTGCGGTCAACGCCTACGCCGCAGCCAACTACTATCTGGCCCGGGGCGAGATGGAGCAGGCGCGCCATTATCTGGACGTCACCGTGCAGGCGGCCGCGCCGCAGATGTGGTCGGCGTTTGCCTACCATGCGGCCAGGGCGGACCTCAAGCGCCTGTTTCAGGAGGGAGCGCCATGCTGATCCAAAACGCACGCATCCTGACCATGGAGGGGCCGGACCTTGCGCACGGCTGCATCCGCGTGGCCGGGGGGAAGATCGCGGCCGTGGCGGAGGCGCTCGCGCCGCTGCCGGACGAGGAGGTCGTGGACGCGTCCGGCCTGACGGTCATGCCGGGCATGGTGGACGCGCACTGCCACGTCGGCCTGTACAGCTACGGGCTCGGGGCGGAGGGCAGCGGCACCAATGAGATGACCACGCCCATGACGCCGCAGCTGAGCGCCATCGATTCCATCAACCCGCAAAACAGCATCATGTCCGATTCCTATGAGGCGGGCGTCACCACCATCTGCACCGGTCCGGGCAGCGCCAACCTCATCGGCGGCACGTTCACGGTCATCAAGACCGTGGGGGACTGCGTGGACGATATGATCGTGAAGAAGGAAGCGGCGCTCAAGGCGGCCTTTGGCGAGAACCCGAAGCGCTGCTACGGCCAGATGGCGGGCAAGGAGCCGTATACGCGCATGGGCAGCATGGGCCTGCTGCGCCAGCGCTTCTATGACGCGAAGGCGTATATGGAGGCCTGCGCGCGCGCCGAGGCGGGCGAGGGCGAAGCGCCCGAACGCGACCTGGCGCTTGAGAACATGGCCAAGGTGCTGCGCCGCGAGATGCCGCTCAAGTGCCATGCGCACCGCGCGGACGACATGTTCTCCGCCATCCGCCTGGCGCGGGAGTTCGGCTTTGACCTGACGCTGGAGCACTGCACCTGCGGCCGCAGCGTCGCCGGCGCGCTGGCGCGCGAGGGCGTGCCGATGATCGTCGGCCCGTTCCTCACCGAGCGGTGGAAGGTCGAGATGGACGTCGATTACGACGCGCCCATGGCCTTTGCCGCAGCGGGCATCGAGTTTGCGCTCTGCACGGACGCGCCGGTGGTGCCGCAGCGGCTGCTGCCGGTCATCGCGGGGTATCTGGTGGGCCGCGGGCTGGATGAGAAGCGGGCGCTGCGCGCCATCACGATCACGCCCGCCCGCATCCTGGGCGTGGACGCGCGCGTGGGCTCCATCCGGCCGGGCAAGGACGCGGATCTGGTGTTCTACGACGGGCATCCGTTCGACCTCGCGGCGCGGGTGCGCCGCGTGATGGTGGACGGGGCGACCGTGTTCCAACAGTAAGGCAAACGCAACAAGCGATCGGAGGAAAGACGATGATCCTGCTCAAAAACGGGAAGGTCCTCACCATGACGGGGGTCAACTATGACGCGGGCGACGTGCTCGTGGCGGATGGGAAGATCAGGGCCGTCGGCGCCGGCCTTTGCGCGCCGGAGGGCGCGCAGGTGATCGACTGCACGGGCAGGACGGTCATGCCCGGCATGATCGACGCGCACTGCCACATCGGCCTGTCCGAGGACGGCACCATGTACGAGGGCGAGGACAGCAACGAGGCCGTCAACCCCGTGACGCCGCATGTGCGCGCCATCGACGGCAGCAACCCGGCCGACGTCGCCATCCGCGAGGCGCGGCTGGGCGGCGTGACAACCGTGTGCGTCGGCCCGGGCAACAGCAACGTCTTTGGCGGCGTCATGTCCGTGTTCAAGACGCGCGGCAGCCGCATCGACGATATGCTCATGAAGGAGACGTTTGCCGTCAAGGCCGCGCTCGGCGAGGGGCCCAAGGAGACGTACGCGCCCTAGAAGGTCATGCCGATGACCCGCATGGGCATTGCCGGGTTGATGCGCGAGCACCTGGTCAGGGCGCGCACATATCTGGACAAGAAGGCCTCCGGCAGGCTCGACAAGATCGACCTGCGCTACGAGGCGCTCGGCCGCGTGCTGGAGCGGGAGATCCCTTTTTTTGTTAATGATAAGGGGATGTACGAGATCTACACGGCCCTGCGCATCAAAAGGGAATTTGCCATCGACCTCGTGCTCACGCAGGCCAGCGACGCCTACCTCATAGCGGACGCCATCCGCGAGGCGGGCGTGCCGGTCGTGCTCGCATCGGTGCTCACGGGCCGCCTCAGCGTGGAGATGGCGCGCATGTCGCACCGCGCGCCGGTCGTGCTCGAGCAGGCGGGCGTGACGTACTGCATCTCCACAGACGCGCCGCCGGTGCCCATCCAGTTCCTGCCCACGAGCGCTGCCAGCGCCGTGCGCGAGGGGCTCGACCCGGAGGCCGCGCTGCGCGCCGTGACGATCACGCCTGCGCGCGTGCTCGGCATCGACGAGCGCGTGGGCTCGCTCGAGCCGGGCAAGGACGCGGATATCGTGGTCTACGGCGGCAGCCCGTTCAACCTCATGAGCCGCATCGAGCTGGTGATGATGGACGGCGAGATCGTTACCGACTGATAGAAGAACAGGTTTTCCGGTCATCCGTTTTCAAACGGATATCAGGATATGCTCACGAAAGGAGACAACAAATGAAAAAAGCACTAGCACTTGCACTTGCGGCGCTGATGCTGCTGTTCGTTTTCGGATGCAGCCAGCCCGCCGCGCCGGACGACGAGCCCGGTACGACGCAGGCCGGCTCCGGCGAGCCAGGCGGCACGGAAGCGGACATCCCGACCCGTGACAACAACATCCTGACGTTCGCCACCCGCGGCGCGATCGCCGGCATGTTCCATCCGGACTTTTCGGTGACCTCCGGCGAGGACCGCGTCATCTGCTTCGTCCTCTACGAGCCCCTCGTGCGCCTGGGCGCCAACAACGAGCTCAAGGGCGTGCTGGCCGAGAGCTGGGAAATCTCCGATGATCAGCGCACCATCACCTTCCACCTGCGCGAGGGCGTGAAATGGCACGACGGCGAGGACTTCACCGCCGAGGACGTGGCCTATACCTACACCGCCTGCGCCAGCGAGGGCTGGATGGGCTACTTCACCGCCGGCCCGAGCCACATCGAGGGTGTCGAGGCGTACCGCAGCGGCGAGGCTGACTCCATCTCCGGCATCAACATCATCGACGATCACACCATCGCCATCACCACCGAGGACGTGTACGGCGCGTTCTTCTATCAGATCGGCGAGCTGGTGAGCATCGTGCCGGAGCACATCTGGGGCGACGTCCCGGCGGCCGAGGCGCACGAGCGCACCGACCTGCTGCACAACCCCGTCGGCACCGGCCCGTTCAAGTTCACCGAGTATGAGCCGGACCAGTACGTCATCCTCGACAAGTTCGCCGATTACTGGAACGGCGAGCCGAAGATCGACCAGATGGTCTTCAAGCCCATGAACGCGGAGATCGGCCCGTCCGCCGTCGTCAGCGGCGAGGCGGATATGCACCAGACCTCGTCCATGAACCCCGAGACGATCAACATGCTGACCGAGGCCGGCTGCGAGATCCAGGAGCTGTGGTGGACCTCCATCCGCTACCTGATCCTCAACAACGACCACCCGCTCTTCCAGACCAAGGAAGCGCGCCAGGCCATGGCCTACGCCATCGACCGCTACGGCATCGCGGAGAACATCTTCTACGGCTACGGCCGCGTGGAGAACACCTGCTATGCCGCCGACCAGTGGGGCACCCCGCCGGCCGACCAGATCAACCCCTACGAGTACAATCCTGAAAAGGCCAAGGAACTGCTCGTGGCGGCCGGCTGCGAGTATCAGGGCGACACGCTGTACCTCAACGGCGAGCCCGTAACGCTCGATTTCATCCACCCGACCGGCAACGCGAACGTGGAGAAGATCGCCGTCGTCATCCAGCAGAACCTCAAGGACATCGGCATCGACGTGAGCGTCACCCCGATGGAGATGGCCAGCCACAACGCGCTGACCGCATCCGGCGACTTTGACATGGCCATGATCGGCAACGGCTCGGTCGACCCGGATATGACCTGGATCTATGCGTCCGACGGCTCCAGCAACTACGAGAACTTCTCCGACCCGCATGTGGACGAGCTGCTCGAGGAGGGCCTCAAGTACGTCGATCAGGAGAAGCGCGAGCCCATCTATCAGGAGCTTGCCATCTACCTCAACGACGTGATGCCCATGGTCCCGATCGTGAGCTGGTGCGACGGGCTCATCATCGCCCCGGGCCTTGAGGGCGTGAAGGCGGAGGAGGAGGCGGCCTACATGTTCGCCAACCTCGAGAACTGGTATTTCAGCAACCTGGCCGAGTAAGCGGCATCCGTCCCGGCGCGCCTGTGTGCGCGCCGGGGCGGGCCCGCCTGCTCCGGCGGCAGCAAAGGAGCGCCTATGCGAGCATACATCCTTCGCAGACTGCTGATCATGATCCCGGTGTTCATCGGCATCACGATCATCGTTTTCGCACTGGTCTACCTCACGCCCGGCGACCCGTTCAGCGCCATGCTGGAGGTACCGGGCATCTCCCCCGAGCAGCTGGAGACCCTCAAGGTGCAGTCCGGCTATTATGATCCGCTCCCGATCAAGTATTTCAAATGGGTGAAGAACCTCGTGCTGCACGGGGACCTCGGGTATTCATCCTGGTATCATGAGCCCGTGACGGACGTCATCGGCCGCCGTCTGGGCAACACGCTGCTTCTGTCGCTGACCTCGCTGATCATCGGTGTCGTGTTCGCGGTGCCGCTCGGGATCATATCGGCGACGAAAAAGTATTCCGTTTTTGATTATATTGCAACCTTCGTTGCGTTGATCGGCATATCGATCCCGTCGTTCTTCTTCGCCCTGGGGCTGATCAAGATCTTCGGCATCGACCTTTCGGTGTTCCCCATGTCCGGCATGCAGAGCGTGCCGAACAAGGAGGGGATGGCGCAGATATTCGACGTCCTCTGGCACATGGTGCTGCCGGTGTTCGTGCTGGGCTTTATGCAGATGGCGTCGCTGATGCGCTACACGCGCTCCTCCATGATCGACGTCATGCAGCAGGATTACATCCGCACCGCGCGGGCCAAGGGCCTCTCCGAGCGCGTGGTGATCTACCGGCACGCGCTGCGCAATTCGCTCACGCAGCTGGTCACCATGATCACGCTGTCCATGGGCGGGCTGTTCTCCGGCGCGGTGCTGGTCGAGACGGTGTTCACCTGGCCCGGCATGGGATCGCTGATCTATTCGGCCATCGGCCAGCGCGACTACAACCTGATCACGGCGGGCACGCTGCTGATCTCGCTGACGGTGCTGCTGGCCAACCTCCTGGCGGACATCCTGTACGCCGTGGTGGACCCGCGCGTCAAGTTCAAGTAAGGAGGTGCAAGGCATGGCGATCTTTAGCAAGCGCCCGCAGCGGGCGCAGGAGAGCCGCTCGCCCATGCAGATCGGCATGGACCGGTTCTTCAGGAACAAGCTGGCCGTTTTCGGCCTCATCGTGCTGAGCATCCTCATCCTGCTGTCGGCCTTTGCGCCGCTGCTCACGCCCTATGACCGCGACGCGGTGGACCTGTTCAACGGCTATCAGCCGCCCAGCAGCGAGCACCTGCTCGGCACGGACGACGTGGGACGCGACACCTTTACGCGCCTGCTCTACGGCGGCCGCGTGTCGCTGAGCGTCGGCCTCGTATCGGCGCTGATCTCCATCCTCATCGGCGTGTGCCTGGGCGTGATGGCGGGGTATTTCGGCGGCTGGGTGGACATGGTCATCATGCGCCTGGTCGATATCTTCATGAGCATGCCGTTTTACGTCATCACGATCACGGTCGCGGCGATCTTCGGGCCGAGCATCTGGAACGTGATGATCATGACCGGCATGCTCACCTGGACGAACATCGCGCGCATCGTGCGCGCGCAGACGCTCTCGCTGCGCGAGATCGAGTTCGTCGAGGCGGCGCGCGCGCTGGGGCTCAACGCGCGCGAGATCATGTTCCGCCATATCGTGCCCAACACGCTCGGGCTCATCATCGTGTACGCCACGCTCGGCATCGCCTCCGGCATCCTGTCCGAGGCGGGCCTGAGCTACCTGGGCCTGGGCGTCAAGCAGCCGCAGCCGAGCTGGGGGAACATGCTCTCCTCGGCGCAGACGCTGCAGGTGCTGACGGATTACTGGTGGCTCTGGGTGCCGCCGGGCGTGCTGGTGTTCATCACCGTGCTGTCGATCAACCTGGTCGGCGACGGCCTGCGCGACGCGTTCGACCCCAAGCTGAGCAGGAGCTGAGGTGAGGCAGATGGAGCACAACAACGTACAAAACGCAAGCGCGCAGGGCGCGCAGGCGCCGGCGCAGGGGAGCGTCATCCTCTCTGTGGAGCACCTCGTGACGCAGTTTGGCAGCGGCGAAAAGACCGTCACCGCGGTCAACGACGTGAGCTTCACCGTCGAGCGCGGCAAGACGCTCGGCATCGTGGGCGAGAGCGGCTGCGGCAAGAGCGTCACGTCGCTGTCCATCATGCGCCTGCTCGGCTTTAGCGGCGGGGCGCTCGCCGGCGGCGGCGTCCTCGTTGCCGGGCGCGACCTGGTCGCGCTCGGCGGGCCGGAGATGCGCCGCATCCGCGGCAACGAGATCGCCATGATCTTCCAGGAGCCCATGACCGCGCTCAACCCGCTGTTCACCATCGGCTACCAGCTCGAGGAGGTGCTCTGCCTCCACCTGGGCATGACGAAAAAACAGGCCAGAAAGCGCGGCGTGGAGCTGCTCGAGCGCGTGCGCATCCCGCGCGCGGAGCGGATCATGGACGAGTATCCGCACCAGCTCTCCGGCGGCATGCGCCAGCGCGTGATGATCGCCATGGCCATCGCCTGCCGGCCGAAGGTGCTCATCGCCGACGAGCCGACGACCGCGCTGGACGTGACCATCCAGGCGCAGGTGCTCGAGCTGATGAAGGAGCTCGTGGCCGACCTTGACATGGCCATCATCTTCATCACGCATGACCTGGGCGTCATCGCGGAGATGGCGTCGGACGTGCTGGTCATGTATGCCGGACGCGTGGTGGAGCAGGGGGCCGTGGAGGATATCTTCGAATCGCCCCGGCACGTCTACACGCGCGGGCTCATGCGCTCGCGCCCGTCGCTGGCCGAGAAGAACACGCGCCTGGCGTGCATTCCCGGCATGGTGCCGACGCTTGCGAACCTGCCCAAAGTGGGCTGCGCGTTCGCGCCGCGGTGTGAGCATGCAAGCGAACAATGCGTGAACCGGACGCCGGAGCTGACCGCCTTTGGCAGCGGGCACTATGCGCGCTGCTGGTACGCCCAGTCCGGCGAGGAGGGCCGCTGATGGAACAGATGGAAACAATGGAAACGAGGGAACGGACGGGAGCGCAGGCGGCCGGGCACGATTTCATCGAGGTCAGCCACCTCAAGCGGTATTTCCCCATCCGCCGCGGCGTGTTCTCGCGCGTGAGCGGCTATGTCCGCGCCGTGGACGACGTCTCCTTCAGCATCCGCAAAGGCGAGATCCTGGGCCTTGTGGGCGAGAGCGGCTGCGGCAAGTCCACCACCGGCAAGACCATGCTCTGCCTGCAGGAGGCCACCGGCGGCAGCATGCGCTACGACGGGACCACCGTGTTCGACGTGGAGAAGGGCGTGGCCACCCGCGGGCAGGAGATGCAGCGTCTGCGCCGCAGCATGCAGATCATCTTCCAGGATCCGTACGCCTCGCTCGACCCGCGCAAGACCATCGGCTATATCGTCACCGAGGGCATCCTCAAGCACAAGCTTGCCGCCTCGCGCCGCGAGGCGCTCGAACAGGCCAAGGAGATGCTCGAGCGCTGCGGCATCCCGGCAAACTCCGTGCAGAAATACCCGCACGAGTTTTCCGGCGGCCAGCGCCAGCGCATCGGCATCGCGCGCTCGCTCGTGCTCAGGCCGAGCTTCATCGTCGGCGACGAGCCGCTCGCCGCGCTCGACGCGTCCATCCAGTCGCAGGTGCTCACGCTTTTGCAGGACCTGGTGGAGTCGTCCCACCTGACGACGCTGTTCATCTCGCACGACCTGGGCGTGGTGAAATACTTCTGCGACCGCATCGCGGTGATGTACCTGGGCTCCCTTGTGGAGATCGGCACGAGCGAACAGGTGTTCGGCAACCCGCAGCACCCCTATACGCAGGCGCTCATCTCCGCCATCCCGGCGCCCATGCCGGGCCGCGCGGGCAAGCGCATCATCCTCGCGGGGGACATCCCCTCGCCCGCCAACCCGCCCAGCGGCTGCAAGTTCCACACCCGCTGCCCGTACGCGCGGCCCGAATGCAGCGAGGCCGCGCCCGAGCAGCGCACCATGGACGGCGGGCACGCCGTCTGGTGCCACCTGTGCAGGGGCGAATGAGGGAGGCGCGCATGATCTTTCTGGAAAACGCCGCCATCTGGACCATGGCGGGGCGGGATTATGAACGGGGCTGCATCCTCATCGACGGCGGGAAGATCGCCGCCGTGGGCGAGGGGCTGACGCCGCCGGCGGGCGCGGAGCGCATCGACCTGGGCGGGCGCATCGTCATGCCAGGCATGATCGACGCGCACTGCCACATCGGCGTCTTTGGCGAGGGGACGGGCTTCTATCTGCTCGACGGCAACGAGAACACGGACCCCACCACGCCGCACATCCGCGGGCTTGACGCGGTCAACCCGCAGGACATGGCCTTTGCCGAGGCGCTCGAGGGCGGCGTGACGACCGTGTGCACCGGCCCCGGCAGCACGAACGTGATCGGCGGGACGTTCGCCATCCTCAAGACATACGGGCAGAGCGCGGACGAGATGGCGCTCGTGCCGGACGCGGCGCGCAAGGTCGCCCTGGGCGAGAACCCCAAGCGCGTCTATGGCGCGATGAAAAAGACGCCCTATACGCGCATGGGCAACGCCGCGGTGCTGCGCGAGGCGCTCGTGCGCGCGCAGGAGTATCAACGCAGGCTCGACGCGGCGGCGCGCGGCGAGGGCGAGCCGCCCGAGCGCGATTTCGTGCTGGAGAACCTCGTGCGCGCGCTGCGGCGCGAGCTGCCGCTCAAGATCCACGCCCACCGCGCGGACGACATCCTCACGGCCATGCGCATCGTGCGCGAGTTCGGCCTGCGCTGCACGCTCGACCACTGCACCGAGGGCTATAAGATCACCGAGCAGCTGCGGCGCTTTGGCGCGGGCGCGCTCGTCGGGCCGATGATCCTCGACCGCTGCAAGGTGGAGCTGGGCGATTCGCGCACGGACAACGTCGTGCGCATCGCGCAGGCGGGCGTGCCGTTCTGCATCGTGACGGACAGCCCGTGCGTGAACGTCAAGCACCTGTATGTGCAGGCCGGCTGCGCGGTGAGCATGGGGCTTGACCGCGCCGAGGCGCTGCGCGCCGTCACCATCTACCCGGCGCGGCTGCTGGGCATCGACGGCCGCGTCGGCTCCATCGAGCCCGGCAAGGATGCGGACCTGGTGATCCTCACCGGGGACCTGTTCGACATGGAGAGCCGCATCGCCGCGACGATGATCGACGGAAAGGTCGTGTACCGCAATGCCATCGCCTGAGCAGCGGCCCGAGGAGGAGACGCCCGTGCATCAGCAGGCGCGAAGCGGCCAGTACGCCGCGCTCCCGCCCGAGAGCGACGAGGGCAGCCCGCCCGCGATCGAGCGGCTCAAGGATCTGCTCGCCATGACGCTGGCCGCGCTTTCGCTGCTGTGGAAGCCGCTGCTGTGCGCGATCGCGGGCCTTCTCGGCGCGGCGCTGCTGATGCGCCTGTTCCTTTCGTGAACGGGCCGGCCGCCCCACCGGCCGGCGACAACCATGGAAACCATCAACGGATCAACAGTATCGACAAGGAGCCAAAGTACCATGAGAGAACCGTTTATGCTGAGCTTCCCGCTGGACGAATACCGCGCGCGCTTGGACAAGCTCATCGCCATCATGCAGCGCGACGGGATCGACGCGGCCATCTTCACCAGCGACAACAACACCTTCTACTTCACGGGCTTTCAGAGCATCGTGTGGGGCAGCAAGGTCTCGACCCCCGGCGTCGTGGTCGTCACGGCCGATGGCGGCCTTGCGCTGTGCACCACCCGCGGCGGCGTGGAGACGGCGAAGGTGACCTCGCTCGTCGAGGATATCCGCTACACCGGCGCGGGCGGCTACCCGACGCTGGCCGAATGCATCGCCTCCGTATTGGCGGACAGGAAGCTCCTTTCCGGCCGCATCGGGCTGGAGCTGGGGTATGGGCACAAGCTCCACTTCAATTACGCCAACCAGCAGGCCATGTTCCATGAGCTGCGCGATGCGCAGATCGTGGATCTTTCCGAGCAGCTCTGGCAGCTGCGCGGCGTCAAATCGCCCCGCGAGATCGAGCGCATGCGCGAGGCCAGCCGCATCAACAGCCGCGCCATCGAGAAATGCTTCCGCGAGATCCGCCCCGGCATGACCGAGCGCGAGCTGGCGCAGCGCATCAGCGCGACGTACTTCCTCATGGGCGCGGACGAGACGATCCCGCTCGGCCTGCGCGCGGGCGTGGAGCGCTATTCGCAGGGCAACTGCCCACCGAGCGACCGGAAGATCGGCGCGCACGAGATGATCCTCGTCGACGGCGGCCCCGGCTACCGCGGCTATTATTCCGACATCATCCGCCAGGCGATGGTCGGCCGCCCGACCGATCGCCAGCTCGACCTGTTCAACGTCGCGCGCGAGGCGACCTATGTGGGCATCCGCGCGGCGCAGCCCGGCGCGACGAT
>URSN01000042.1 GCA_900550525.1 uncultured Eubacteriales bacterium | reverse complement strand
TTCCTGGCTCTCTCCCAGAGAAAAACTTGCCGCTTCCCTCTTTCCTCTCACTGTCCAATATGTTTGACAAACCTACAGAGTGAAAAGCGATTGTATTTTTTCGCTTATCTGCTACAATAGTTCTGATCAAACTTGCCCCGCCCCCGGCGGGGCGGATGGAGCGAAGCACATGATCCTGCTGAAAAACGGACTGGTCCGCCCGGTCAGCGCGGCGCCCTTTGCCGGCGACGTACTGATCGCGGGCGGAAAGATCGCCGCGCTCGGCCCGGGGCTTGAAGCCCCAGGCGCGGAATGCATCGACGTTTCCGGCTGCACGGTGACGCCCGGCATCATCGACGCGCACTGCCACATCGGCATGTGGGAGGACGGCATGGGCGACGAAGGCGCGGACGGCAACGAATGTTCCGACCCCGTTACGCCCGAGATGCAGGCCATCGACGGGCTCAACCCGTTCGATCCCTGCTTTGCCGAGGCGCGCGCGGCCGGCGTGCCGACCGTGGTGACCGGGCCGGGCTCGGCCAACGTGATCGGCGGGCAGTTCGCCGCGCTCAGGACGGCCGGCGGCTCCGTGGAGGAGATGCTGCTGCGCTTCCCGGTGGCCATGAAGGCGGCCCTGGGCGAAAATCCCAAGCGCGGCTATGCCGACCAGAAGGCGTCCCCCTATACCCGCATGGCCATCGCGGCGCTGTTTCGCAAGGCCATGCGCGCCGCGCAGGAGTACGCCGCGGCGCTCGAGGAGGCAAAGGCCGACCCGTCGAAAAAGCCCGACCTCGACCTGGGCCTTGAGGCGCTGCTGCCCGTGCTGCGCGGCGAGCTGCCGCTCAAGGTGCACGCGCACCGTGCGGACGACATCCTCACGGCGCTGCGCCTGGCGAAGGAGTTTCACCTGCGCATCTCGCTCGAGCACTGCACGGAGGGACACCTGATCGCGTCCGAGCTCAAGCGCCGGATCGATTCGCTCGGCGGCGTGCCGGTCATCCTCGGGCCGCTGCTGTCCGACCGTTCCAAGATCGAGCTGCGCAACCAGAGCTTCCGCGCCCCGGCCATTCTGCATGCGGCGGGCGTGGAGTTCGCGCTGATGACCGACCACCCCGTCTTCCCCGTGCAGTACCTGCCGGTGTGCGCGGCGCTGGCCGTGCGCGAGGGGCTTGACGAGGATACGGCGCTGGCCTCCATCACGCTGCACGCGGCGCGCGCGGTGGGCCTTGACGGCCGCATCGGCTCGCTCGAGCCCGGCAAGGACGCGAACATCGCCGTGTTCGCCGGCCACCCGTTCGACTTTCGCACCCGCTGCCGCCTGACGCTGATCGACGGCCGCCTCGTCCACTGCGACGGCGCGGCGGAATAGGAGGCGCGCATGCTTCGTGCAACCAGGGCGGAGATCTCCCTGCCGGCGCTGTCGCACAACATCGGCGTGCTGCGCGGCTATTTGCGCCCCGAGACGCGCCTGCTGGCCGTGGTCAAGGCCAACGCCTACGGCCACGGACTCGAGCAGGTCGCGCGCTACGCCGCAGCGCACGGCGCGGACTATCTGGGCGTGGCCATCGCGGAGGAGGGCATCCGGCTCAGGGAAGCGGGCGTCAACGCACCGGTGCTGATCCTGGGCGCGTCGCTCGACACGCACATCGACTGCATCCTCGATTACGGCCTGACGCCGACGGTCTTTTCCGCGCACACGCTCGGGCGGCTTCAGCGCGCGGCGGCCGAGCGCGGCAAAACCTGCCGCTTCCACTTCAAGGTGGACACGGGCATGAACCGCATCGGCTTTGTGGATACGGAGGCGTTTGAAGCGGCGCTCCGGCTGTTGAAGGAGTGCCCGAACCTCGTGTTCGAGGGCATGTTCACGCACTTTGCCGTTTCGGAGATCGAGGATAAGACGTTTACGCGCGCCCAGGCGGAGCGCTTTGCCGCCTATGCGGACATCGCGCGCCGCTACGGCCACAACCCCCTGCTGCACGCCTCCAACAGCGGCGGCGTGCTCGACCTGCCGGAATTTCAGTTCGACATGGTGCGCGCCGGCATCGCGCTCTACGGCTACCATCCGGCAGGCGCGGCGGGCAGCGCGGACCTTCGGCCGGTGCTCAGCTGGAAAACGCGCGTGGTGAACGTCAAGGACATCGCGCCCGGCGAAACGGTCAGCTACGGCCGCACGTTCACCGCCGCGCGGCCCACGCGCGTGGCCACGCTGCCGGTCGGCTACGGGGACGGGTACAAGCGCTGCATGTCCATCCGCGCCTGCGTGCTGCTGCACGGCGCGCGCGTGATGCAGATCGGCACGGTCTGCATGGATCAGATCATGTGCGACGTGACGGATATCCCCGGCGTGCGCGTCGGCGACGAGGCGGTGCTGCTGGGCCGGCAGGGCGACGCGTGCATCACCGCTGACGAGTTGGCTGGCGGGGCGGACGCCAGCTGCTACGAGATCCTGCTCTCCATCAGCGAACGCGTCCCGCGCGTATTTCTTGACTGATCGCGTCGATCACGTCCCCGGCGAGCAGCATCCGGTTCCCCAAAATGGCACAGGCGCGATCGGCGGACGCGCCGAGCAGGTACGAGGCGGCGCAGGCCGCCTCGAGCGGTTTGAGGCCCTGCGCCAGCAGCGCAAGCGCGATGCCGGTCAGCACGTCGCCGCTGCCGCCCTTGGCAAGGCCGGGGTTGCCGGAGGTGTTGAGGTACACGTCGCGCCCGTCGCTGATGCAGCTGGTCGCGCCCTTGAGCAGCCCGACGCAGCCAAAGCGCGCCGCAGCCTCCCGCGCGGCGGCGACGGGGTCGGCCGTGACCGCGGCCGTCTCGCAGTCGCAAAGGCGCGCCATCTCCGCCGGGTGCGGCGTGAGCACGCAGCGCGCGTGCAGCAGGCGGAGCAGGCCGCGCTCGCGCGAGAGCGCGTTGAGCGCATCCGCATCGAGCACCGTGGGCAGACCCGTACGCAGCGCCTCTGCAAGCAGCGGCGCGCTCTCCATCTCCCCCATCCCGCTGCCGATGCCGAGCGCGGTGCGCCCGCCGAGCAGCCGCGCCGCGTCCGCCTGCGCTGCAGCGTCCCATGCATCCCCCGCGCCGCAGGGGACGCACATGGCCTCCGGCAGCTGCGCAAACGCGCCCGTGAGCGCCGCCGGCACCGCGACGGTGAGCAGGCCCGCCCCGCCGCGCAGCGCGGCCATGGCGCTCATCAGCGCCGCGCCGGTATACCGCCCGCATCCCGCGACCAGCAGCGCGCGGCCGTTTTTGCCCTTGTGGCTGTCCATCGCGCGGGGCGGCCGCAGCGCCGCCGCGTCCGCCTCCTCGAACCAGTGGACATCTCTTTTAACCGGATAGACCGGCGCGATGGGATGCACCGTCAGCCGCCCCGCCTGCGCGCGCCCCGGAAAGAGCAGCAGCCCGCGCTTTGGGTACTGGAATGTCACCGTCTCGTCCGCGAGCACGGCTGCGCCCGGGCAGCGGCCCGTCGCGCCGTCCACGCCGCTTGGGATGTCCACCGCGACGCGGTACGCGCCGCAGCGGGTGACCGCCTCGATGAGCGCCGCCATGGCGCCCTCCGCCGGGCGGGACAGGCCCGTGCCGAGCAGCGCGTCCACCACGCAGGCATACCCGTCCAGTGGCGGCAGCTCCGTAAGGATGCGGCAGCCGGCGTCCTGCGCGCGGCGGTAATTGACCAGCGCGTCGCCCCGGTAGGCGGCGCCGCAGGCAAGATACGCCTCCGCATCCACGCCGGAGGCGTGCAGCAGGCGCAGCGCGGCCAGCCCGTCCCCGCCGTTGTTGCCCGCGCCGCAGAGCACCAGCACGTGCCCGCCGGACGCAACGCGCGCCGCTGCGCGCACGGCGGCGGCGACGCCCTCGGCCGCGCGCTCCATCAGCTCGACGCCGGGGATGCCGTATTCCTCGATCAAGATCCTGTCCGCCTCGCGCGACGCGGCGGGCGTGAGCACATCCTTCATGGCAGCTCCTCCTCCATCTCCCCGTCCGTCAGCGCGCCGAGCGCCGCGCGCGCCACGTCCCAATCGTATCCGCGCCCGAGCAGGCGGCGCATGGTGCGCTCGTACCGCTCGCGCGGGGGAAGCTGCGCAAGCTGCCGCCAGTACTTCTGCGCCACGGCGGCGGCGTTTTGCCGCTCCGCATCGTCGTCCACGGCGGCAAGCGCCCGCTCGATCGCCTCGGCCGGCAGCTCGTGCGCGCGCAGCTGTTCGGCCAGGTGCCGCCGGCTGACGGGCTTGGTGTTGAGGCGAGATTCCACAAAATCCGCCGCAAAGCGCGCGTCGTCGAGCAGGCCGAGCTCCTCGAGCCGCTCGATCACCTGCGAGATCTCAAACTCGCCGTACTGCTTGCTGTCCAGATACCGCTCCACCTCGCGCACCGAGCGCGCGCTGTAGCCGAGAAAGCGCAGCGCCGCGTCCATCGGCGTGCCGGGCCGGGCCCCGTCCTTAAAAATTTTTTCTTTTTTCATGCAACCATTTTACCACAATCGAAGTCTTATATATAGCAGGCGTCGAAAAAATCCCTTCGCGCCGGCCGGACCGCGGGCCGCTTCGCCGTGGCGATGCACCGCCGGGCAGCCGGAGTGATGAACAAATTGTAACAAATGGAAAATTGGATAGGATTGGCCGGCGCGTTTGGTGCATAATATAAAGACTTGACGAGGTTCAGGGGGAGCAGAAATGGCAAACAACATCTTTTTTGAAGAGCAGCCGGAACAGGATTTCGATCTTGTGCCGGACGAGGACCAGATCGACGTCTCGCTCGATCCGGACCCGCTCTTTGACGACGGCGCGCGCCCCCGGCGGAGCCGGAAGCGCACCGGCATCCTCATCGCGGGCGGCTGCGCCGTGCTGGCGCTGCTGTGCATCGGCGTGTATTTCATCGTCTCGCAGGCGCGCGCGTCGCGCGAGATCGCCGCGCAGGCGGCCGCGGAGCAGGACGAGGAGCGGATCAAGGCCGAGATGGCGCTGCAGCAGTCGCAGGAATACGAGGCGATCGTCAACGCGACGACCTTCCTGGAGGGCGTCACGGTGGAGGGCATCGCCATCGGCGGCAAGACCATGACCGAGGCGGAGACGCTGCTGAGCGAGGTCATCGAGTCGAAAAAGCTCAGCGGCACGCTGCCGCTCACCTACGGCGACAAGACCTATTCGTTCGACCTGTCCGGCGTGTCCATCACGACGAACCTGTCCGACGTGCTGGCGCAGGCGTTCCAGCTGGCGCGCTCCGGCGGCGTGGAGGATGTGCTCGCCGAGGCGGAGGACATCCGCACAAACGGCAAGGCGTATACGCTGACCATCCAGTATGACTTCACCTCCGTCAACACGCAGGTCGCCGCGCTGGCGCTGGAGATCGACCAGCCCGCGCAGAACGCCACCTTCGGCCAGATCGACAAGGAGAAGCATACCGTCGCCGTCGTGGAAGCGACGGGCGGCGTCGAGGTGGATCAGGAGGCGCTCACGTCCGCCATCACGGCGGCGCTCATGGGCGGCGACTATACCTCCCCCATCGAGATCCCCGTCAAGGAGACGCCCCCCACCCTGACCGGCGATGCGTTCGAGCTCATCTCCACCTCGGCGGAGACGAGCTTCAGCGGCAGCACCAGCAACCGCAAGTACAACATCCGCAAGGGCGCCGACCTCATCAACGGCACCGTGCTCAAGCCCGGCGAAACCTTCTCCACCAACGGCGTGCTCGGCACGCGGACGCTGGCAAACGGCTGGAAGATGGCCAACGCATACGTCAGCGGCGCAACGGAGGAGCAGGCCGGCGGCGGCGTGTGCCAGCTGTCCTCCACGCTCTACAACGCCGTGGTCAAGGCCGACCTTGAGATCGTCAGCCGCCGCAACCACTCCATGCCCGTGAACTACATGCGCAAGGGGCTCGATGCGACGATCAACTCCGTGGGCAACATCATCGACTTCAAGTTCCGCAACGATACGCCCTCGGACGTGGTGATCTTCGCCTGGACCTCCGGCAATACGGTCTATTTCAAGATCTACCGCTGCCAGTTCGATACGGACGAATACGACGAGATCCGCCTCACGAGCGAAAAGCTGGAGACCATCTACCCAAGCGGCGAGATGGAGGAGGAGCTCGACCCTTCCCTCGCGCCCGGCGAGGAGGAGATCGTCGTCAATCGCCGCAACGGCGAGCGCTGGCAGTCCTACAAGAACTACTATAAGGACGGCAAGCTCGTGCGCAGCGAAAAGCTGGCCGTGTCCACCTACAGCGCGTTCGCGGGCAAGAAGCTCGTCGGCCCGAGCCCGAGCCCCAGCGCGTCCGTCACGCCGTCCGCGCCGGCCACGCCCGGCACGCCCGCGCCCATCACGCCCGAACCGGTAGCGCCGGCGGAGACGCCCGCGCCCGCGCCGACGGAAGCGCCCACGAATACGCCGCAGCCGACGGAAGCGCCGACGCCCGAGCCTGCGCCGACGCCGGGCCCGACTGAGGCGCCGCCGGCCGAGCCGGATACGCCGCCGGCCGAGCCGGAGACGGTGCCCCCCGCGCCCGTGGAGGGCTGACGCATACCGGTTGAAGAAGCGGATGAGAAAGCCGCCCGCACGGGCGGCTTTCCCCATGCCGAACGGAAGATCGCCGCCCTGCCGGCGCGATCTCTTTGACGACCCACTCCCCATCATCTTGCCTTCCTCCGCATAATGATATAAGATATATGGAAAACAGCGTTTTGAAATGAGGTGCACCGATGAAAACCAGCCCGTGCCTGCCCACATCTTCGATCAACGCTCCGGACGAACGAAAATCGAACATCGAGCTGCTGCGCATTATTGCCATGGTGATGATCGTAGCGCACCACTTTGTGGAGCACGGGGGCTTTGCCTATGCTGCCGATGCTGTAACGCTCAACCGACTTTGGACACAATTTCTTTCGGTCGGCGGCAAAATTGGCGTAAACGTCTTTGTCCTGATCTCCGGCTATTTTCTGGTGAGCGCGCCATCCTTTCGCACAAACCGATTTCTTCGCCTGTGGGGGCAGATATTTACCTATTCCATTCTCTTGTTCGCCGTGTTCGTGCTTTCGGGAGCGCAGCCATTCAGCTTGAAGGAACTTGCCACCCGCTGCCTTCCGGTTACATTTTCCCTGTGGTGGTTTGCAAGCGCCTATTGCGTGTTATACCTGCTCTCGCCATTTTTCAACCGACTGCTGACCTCTTTTGATAAAGGGACCTACCAGCGATTCTTACTTTTGCTGACCGTCTGCTGGTGTCTGATTCCCACGTTTACCGGACAGCAGCTGGAGAGCAATGATCTGCTCTGGTTCCTGTATCTGTACGCCCTGGCCGGATATCTCCGGCTGCATGGGCTGCATGTGCAGGCAAAGGGTTCCGTTTGCTTGCTGCTGGCCACTGGCGTGATCCTGCTCACATTCCTCTCCGCCGCCATATTCGACGTGCTTGGCACAAAATTCCCCGTTTTTGGCGAACATGCCACCTTCTTCTATCGGATCAGGACGCTGCCTGTCCTGCTTGCATCGGTGCTGCTGCTCGTTGGCTTTCTGCGCATCGATATTGGCCACAGCCGTTTCGTCAACACGCTCGCTTCCGCAACGTTCGGCGTATACCTGCTCCATGACGACGGGTTCGTGCGCACATTCCTCTGGGAAAAGCTGTTCTGCAACGCCGCTTACGCCGATAGCGCGCTGCTGATCCCCTATTCGCTGCTGGCCATCGCCGCCGTCTACTGCGGCTGCACCGTCGTAGAGCTGATCCGGCGCCACACACTTGAGCGGTTGTTTTCGGCTCCGGTGGAAGCGCTGGCCCGATGGATCGACCGGGCGAAGGAGCGCATCCTCTCGTCGCGCCTTCTGCAACGGCTCTGAGGCCGCGCGTATTCTTTGCGCGCCGCCGCAAAACCCGTTGCCGAAAGCTGCCGTATTTGGTATACTATGCATCGAATGGACCAAGCCTGAATTCATACCATGGAGGGGTAACGGATGAAAAACGACCAACTTGCCATCACGGCGATGCGCGTGCTGACCGCCGAAGCGGTGCAGCGCGCCAACAGCGGCCACCCGGGCCTTGCCATCGGCAGCGCCCCGGCTGCGTTCACGCTCTGGAAGCAGATGAAGCACAACCCGAAAAACCCGAACTGGCCGGCGCGCGACCGCTTCGTGCTCTCGTCCGGCCATGCGTCGATGCTCGAGTATACGCTGCTGCACCTGTTCGGCTACGGGCTGACCATTGACGACCTGAAAAACTTCCGCCAGTACGGCAGCCGCACCCCGGGCCATCCCGAGCACGGCCACACCGTCGGCGTCGAGGCGACGACCGGGCCGCTCGGGCAGGGCTTTGCCATGGCCGTCGGCATGGCGATGGCGGAAGCGCACCTGGCGGCCATCTTCAACCGCCCCGGCTACCCGATCGTGGACAACTACACCTACACCATCATGGGCGACGGCTGCATGATGGAGGGCGCGCCGGCCGAGGCGGCCACGCTGGCGGGCACGCTGCGGCTGGCCACGCACAACGCCCTGTACGACAGCCACCGCAACGCCATCGAGGGCTCGACGGACATCGCCTTCCGCGAGGATGTGGCCGAGCGCTTTGCCGCCTACGGCTGGCAGGTGCAGGTGGTGGAGGACGGCGAGGACACCGGCGCCATCGCCGCCGCGCTCGAGGCGGCGCGCGAGGACCGCGACCATCTCTCTCTCTTCATCTATCACACCGAGATCGGCCACGGCTCGCCGCTGGCCGGCACGCCCAAGGTGCACGGCGAGCCCATGGGCCAGGAGAACATCGACGCGATGAAGCGCAACTTCGGCTATGAGTACGGCCCGTTCGAGGTGCCGGACGAGGTGTATGCGCACATGAAGCCGATCATCGACGGCAAGCAGGCCGCCGAGGACGCCTGGAACGCGCTGTTTGCCGCCTATGAAAAGGAATACCCCGAGCTGGCCGCGCGCTGGAAGGCCGACCACCGCCAGGAGCTGCCGGTGGACCTGCTCAGGGACGAGGCGTTCTGGCACTTTGAGGGCAAGGCGGCCACGCGCCAGTCCTCCGGCGAGGTGCTCAACCGTCTCAACGCCATCCTGCCCAATCTCTTTGGCGGCAGCGCGGACCTTGCGCCCTCGAACAAGACGGCGCTCAAGGGCGAGAGCTCCTTCTCCGCCGAAAACTATGCGGGCAAGACGCTGCACTTCGGCGTGCGCGAGATGGCCATGACCTGCGCGTGCAACGGCATCGCGCTCTACGGCGGGCTGCGCACGTTCTGCGCGACGTTCTTCGTGTTTGCGGACTATGTCAAGCCGGCGCTGCGCCTGAGCGCGCTGATGCAGCTGCCGGTGCTGTTCATCCTCACGCACGACAGCATCGGCGTGGGCGAGGACGGCCCGACGCACCAGCCCATCGAGCAGCTGGCCGCGCTGCGCGCCACGCCGAACACCATCGTGTTCCGCCCGGCGGACGCCAAGGAAGTCGCCGCGGGCTACCTTGCCGCGCTCAACGCCAAGGGGCCGACGGTGCTCGCGCTCACGCGGCAGTCGCTCCCGCTGTATGAAAAGACCGGCCCCGACGCGCTGCGCGGCGGCTACATCCTGCGCGAGCCCAAGGGCGGGCCGGACGTGATCCTCATCGCCAGCGGCTCGGAGGTGGAGCTGGCGTTCAAGGCGGCGGACCTGCTCTCCGTGCAGGGCTTCACGGCGCGCATCGTATCCATGCCGTCGATGGAGCTGTTCGACGCGCAGGACGAGGCGTACCGCGAGAGCGTGCTGCCCAGGTCGATCCGTGCGCGCGTGGCCATCGAGGCCGGCGCGACGTTCGGCTGGCACAAATACGTCGGGCTGGACGGGGCGGTCGTAGGCCGCGACGCGTTCGGCGCTTCCGGCCCGCAGGCCACGCTGTTCCGCGAGATGGGCTTCACGCCCGAGCACGTGGCGGAGGTTGCGCTCGGCGTCATCCGCGCGCAGCAGCAGTAAACCGAAACGCAACGCGCCCGCGCATCCCCTGCGCGGGCGCGGCTTTCTTTTGAAGGAGCGCGCATGAACCGCTATCCGTGGCTGGACGCCTATCTGCTGGCAAAGCCGGGCGCCGAAAAGGACTACAAGGCCGAATGGGCATGGCTGCGCTACCGGGTCTCCGGGCGGCTGTTCGCGGCGGTCTGCTGCCCCGGCGCGCAGTACGGCGTGTACGCCGGGCGCGAAATGGTCATCCTCAAATGCGAGCCGGCGCTGGCGGAGCTGTTTCGCATGCAGTATGCGGACGTGCTGCCGGGGTTCTACAGCGACAAGCGGCACTGGAACACCGTCTTTCTCGACGGCGCGGTGCCGGACGGGGTGCTGCGCGGCATGTGCGACCAGTCGTACCGGCTCGTGGTGGAAAAGCTCCCCAAAAAGCTGCGCCCCGATTGACTGGCGGCCGCTCCCCCGCAGGCAGCGGCCGTCCCGCGGCCGTGATTTACGGCTCCTCGCCGGCTGTACGCGCGGACGCACATCCCGGCAAAAAGCGGCCGCCGCGCGTTGGCGCGGCGGCCGTTCAATATGCATGGCTGCGGCGTTCAGACGCGGCCGTGACCGCGGTAGAAGATTGCCAGCGTACCGGGCCCGGAGTGTGCGCCGATGACCGTGCCGATGAACGAATGGCGGATCTCCAGCGACGGATGGACGCCATGGATCAGGGCCGCCATCTTCTCCGCGTCGGCGGTACAGTCGGCATTGCAGAGGATGATGAACGGGTTGAGCCGCTCGTCGAACGTATCCTCAAACCTTTGCAGCATGTTGCGCAGGGACGCGCCGCGCCCGTTGACCTTGGCGCGCGGGATCAGCCGCCCTTCCAGGTCCATGTCCAGCACGGGCTTGATGCGCAGCAGCGAGCCGACGAACGCCTCCGCAGAGCTGATGCGCCCGCCGCGCTGGAGATACTTGAGATCGTCCACCGTGAACAGGTAGTGGAAGCTGAAGCGGTTTTCCATCACCCAGTCATAGCAGGCCAGCAGGGACAGGCCCGCGTCGCGCTGCATGGCGGCGTGCTCGACCACCAGCCCCTGCCCGCCGGACGCGCCGCGACTGTCCGCCACGCGGATGGTGCGGCCCGGATAGGCGCGCATCAGTTCCTCGGCGGCCATGTTCGCGCACTGGCAGGTGCTGCTGAGCGCGCTGGAGAACGCGATGTGCAGCACGTCGCTGCCGGCCTCGAGCAGCGGCTTCCAGAAATCCATGAAGCGCTGCGTGTTGACCAGCGCCGTCGTGACCACGCTGCCCGCGCGCATGCGCTCGAACACGGCAAACGCCGACTCCTGCGACATATCGTCCTGCCGCGGCTCGCCCCCATCCTCGGAATACTCCATGCGGATGACGGGGACGCCGAGCGCAGAGAGGCGCGCTGCGGGCAGGTCGACGGTGGATTCGGTCGTGATGATATACGGTTCCATTTCTTACCCCCTGTGAGCGGATAGTACCCTGCCATTATAGCCTGAAACCCCGTCCGCCGCAACCGCCGGATAAAAATTAAACTTTATATGACATTTTCGAAAAACCGCTTGTCAAACCCGGCTCTGGCCGGTAAAGTGTTATGGACAATATGCGGAAATACGCGGGCAGGAGAACGCAGCTATGCCGAAATGGAAAAAGATCTTGCGAAAGATTTGCCGCAAAACGGTCCGGTTCTTCCGGACGCTGTGCCGCAAAGCCGGGCCGGCGCTGCGCCGCCTGTCGCAACGCGCCGGGCAATGGCTGCGGCGCTTTTTGCGCACCTGCTACCGCCTTGGCGCGCCGACGTGCATCTTCTGCGGGTGCGTGGCGCTCTTTGCGGTGACGGCGCTGGTGCTGCTGATCACCGTCCCGCGCGCGCGCGAGGCGCAGGCGGCGGCCAACGATGTGCCCGCCGCCGCTGACGGCATGGAGCCCGCCCTTTCCGGCCCAACCGCCGCGCCCGCCGCGGCGAGCGCGGACCCCTCCGCCTATACCGCGCCGGACGGTACGGCCGCCGCCGAGCCCGCCGTGCAGACGCCCGGGCCGACGCCGCAGCCCACGCCGGAACCCACCCCCACCATCCAGTATGAAAAAGGCGACGAGGACCCGGCCATCGCCGAACTGCAGGAGCGGCTGATGGATCTTGGCTATATGGCCGCCGATGAACCGACGGAATACTTCGGCCCCGCCACCAAGACGGCGGTGGAGCTGTTCCAGCGCCAGCACGAATTGCAGCAGGACGGCATCGTCGGCAACCAGACGTACGACCTGCTCATGTCCGGCGACGCCAAGCCCTACGTCATGTACGAGGGCGCGGAGGGCAAGGACATCGAGTCCTTCCAGCGCTCGCTCTATGAGCTTGGCTACCTCTCGCGCAACAAGATCACCGGCTATTACGGCACGGATACCGTCGCGGCGGTACAGGCCTTCCAGAAGCGCAACAGCCTCGCCCAGGACGGCAAGGCGGGCGAAATGACCATCGCCGCGATCAACTCCGATAAGGCGCGCCCCTCTGCCGAGCGCGAAAAGGAGATCGAGGAGGAGAAGAAGAAAGCCGAGGAGGAAGCCGCGAAAAAGTCCGTCGCCGCCCGCATCGAGACGTTCATCGACGTTGCGTCGGATCAGCTCGGCAAGCCGTATATCCTCGGCGAAAGCGGCCCGGACTCCTACGACTGCTCCGGCCTTGTCTACTACTGCCTGCGCAAGGCCAGCGTGTATACGCGCCGGCTGAACGCCTCCGGTTTCTCGCAGGTGTCCTCGTGGGAGAAGATCACCTCCATCAACAAGCTCAAGCGCGGCGATCTGATCTTCTTCAAATCGGACAGCAGCGACCGCGTCAGCCACGTGGGCATCTACCTGGGCAGCAACACGATGATCGACGCCTCCGCGTCGGAGGGCGAGGTCGTGAAGCGCTCCCTCGGCTCGTGGAGCCGGCGCAACTTCGTCTGCGGCCGCCGCCCCATCTCCTGACGGCAAAACAAGAAGCGCCCCGGCGGGGCGCTTTGTTGATTGATGTACACCCGATTAGGTCTCTGATGTGCAGCAGACCGGGCCATATGAATACACCCGAAAATTTATGCTTGACAAGCGGGCAAGAATCCTGTATAGTGTTTGACGGTGCCACGCTCGGTTCGTCTAGTGGCCTAGGACACCGCCCTCTCACGGCGGTAACAGGGGTTCGACTCCCCTACCGGGTACCAAGTAAGGTTGATATTTTTGATACCGCTGGTATTGAAATTATCAATCTTTTTCTATTGTATACCAGGAAAAGCATTTATCATGCCGGATATGAGGTGAACACGATGAGCGATGTCATAAGCGACTCCGTCTGCAAACTTTCAGCAATTACAGGCCAAACACCTATAGATTGGGACGCCTTCGATTCTGTTCTGAAGGGCTTAGAGGATATCAATGCCTATGATGAGCAAGCTGAAGAGACAATTCTGTCAGAGTTTATTCTGGATGGAAATTTTTACAAGCGTGCTTCATCCTGGCAGATGTTGTCCGTCACTTCCTCGCTTGCGGTTATGATGTTTCTGCAAACGACGGATTAAATGGTGGTCTGGCGCTTCATTCGCTTTGTTGGTCATCGTACGATCACTACATTTTGGAGGCTGCCAAGGTTCTTATGAATGCCGGAGCCCCTGTCAAATACAGAACCAGCGACGATGATCCCAACAAAGAACCAGAGGGTCTGCTTGGATGTATCGGCTGGGATCTTGCTGGCGCCTGGGCGGTGTACAAGGACTATGCCTGGGCAAATATACTTGAAGCCTACTATGCTATGACAGAGGCTCATATTGCAGGCAAGGACTACAATGCCATCGACAATTGCTTTGCCTGTATTGGGAAAACCCTTACTTCTGTTTCTGCCATCAATGTTGGCGGGAAACCTGCTCTGTATGACGAGGGTGCTATCTCTGTTTTTTCCGAACCGCTCATCCTGTGGTTTGGGGACAAGACTCTGGTTGCCAGCTGCTATACCGATTTTGTGGTAAACCCGGTATACGCTGATGACAAAATGAACGACCTTGCTGATGTTACTACGGCATTTTCCTCTCTTGTTGGTACTACGCTGAAAGAAATGCAGTATATTGGCGCAACCATCTGTTATTTCGAGTTTAGTAATGGTAAACGGCTGTTTTTTGCAAGCCGCGATATTGGCGATAGAAAACGAGTCGGCACTTTTGATATCCTGGCTGACAGCAAAAAAGTGAATGTCGAGCAACTCCGTATCGAGTGTTTCTGCGCCATAAGAGGAGGGCGCACCTTTGCCAGCACTGCCACGGAGTATAACGAGGATGCTATTGCTCTCTTCTGTAATGATGCAGCATACCTTCTCTATCTCCGTCCTGGAACAGCCGACAGATACCGGTTTGGCATTTGCCCTTGTACCAAAGCATTGCTTAGTGAATACACACGTCAGTATCCATTACAGCAACCGGCACAAACCACATGGATTTATGACCAAAACAATCTGTCCGCAGTACGCCTTGACTTTCCGGAGGGGCACTTGTATATGACGGCTACAAAACATAGTGACATCGAAATCCGGCTCTCTGACAAAATATATAATCCTTTGGAATGATCTATCCTGCCTCGCAACAAGGGCAAACACACGGAATTCTGGGCAAAGAAGGATGGCGACTGACTATGAAATTGTTCGATACTTTTGAGACGGTAAAGTTCCCCCCGAAGAAGATATGATATTTATTACGGTGGGTATCTTCGCTACATTTGCGCCCCCGAATATAATGGTGAAGAAACACCGTTTACCCTACCTTACGCCGGGCTTTGTTGGAGTCGGGTATCTGCCACAAGTCCTTTGAAAAGATACAGACGCTGCCGAGTGATGCTGCAGCAAATCTGTATCATTGCAGCCGGGTTCTCACTCAAATTAAGAGCCTTTCTTTTTCAATAATCGGAAGAGACATTCGCAGTGCAGGGCGGCATTGGCGCGGCAGCCAATTACGCTGAGCGGCGGCGGGCCGAGGTTGCGTGCGCAGCACAGCAAGGCGCATTGAGACGGAGCGGCGGGCCGTGGCGGCGGCAGGCGCTACTCCTCGAGCGTCGCCTCGTCGGCAAGCACGCGCACCTCGTCGTCCCGCACGGCGGCGAGGCCGGCGGCAACGGACGCGCGCAGGACCGGCTGTCCCCTGAGCCGCGCGACGACGGTCCCGGCGGAAAGCGCCAGCAGGGCGGGCACATGCCCGCGGCGCACGCCGACGGTGCCGCCCGGCGTGCCGTCCGCTGCCTCCGCAACGGGCAGAACGACCGAGTCGCACGCGGCCTGCGCGGCGATCCCCTGCGGCGTGACGCCCACGCGCCGCAGCGGCGCGCCCAGTTCTCCCCCGTTCTCCCG
>URSN01000041.1 GCA_900550525.1 uncultured Eubacteriales bacterium | reverse complement strand
GCTCACGGTCGCGCGCGAGCAGCGGCAGGCCGCGGCGCTGCCGGCGCAGGAGGAGGCTGCGTTCCCCGTGGTGGAGCAGGCGAGGGGGTCGTACCCCAGCTCGATGGCCTTGGCCACCGCCACGCCGGACGCGCGGTCCTTGAGCGAGGCGGTCGGGTTGATGCCGTCGTCCTTGACGTACAGCGCCCTGAGCCCCAGCTCCCGCCCGAGCGAGAGCGAGCGGTACAGCGGCGACCAGCCGATGCGCAGGAAGCGGGAAACGTCCACGCCGTCCCCCCCCGGCAGCAGCGCCCGGTAGCGCCACATGCTGTTGTCCCGGCACGCGGCGAGCGACTCGCGCGTGAGCGCGCGGCCCACCTCGTCATAGTCGTAGAGGATGTCGAGTATCCCCTTTTCCCCGCAGTCCGGGCAGGTCATCAGTTCAGGCCCGAACGGGAACTCCCTGCCGCAAATCGTGCAGCGGTATCCGGCGATCCTTGGCACAGTTGCCCTCCCTCCGCTCACGGAATACATGAGTATCATACCAGCTTTTGCAGGAATTGTACAGCACCATTTTCCCGTTTTCAAAAGAATTTTTGTTTGCAAAAATAAATTTTAGGTTTTCGGGCGCTTTCCCTTGCGCCGCCCGCCGCTTGCAGATATAATAGGAATACAGCCGGAGCGCGCGCCGCAGCGCGCGGGCGAACGGGCGCGGCGCCCTTCATTTCACCAACATTTCAGGTTTTGAAAGGAGATCGTGTTTATGCTCTTTATCGGCAACGGCAAAGTCATCACCCGCGACGGGGGGGCCTTTTTTGAAAACGGCGCGGTCGTGACCGACGGCGAGAAGATCGTCGCGGTGGGCGACGGCGCGGCGCTGCGCCGGCAGTATCCGGACGCCGAGCTCATCGACGCGCACGGCGGCACGATCATGCCGGGCCTGATCAACATGCACAACCACATCTACAGCGCGTTCGCGCGCGGCCTTTCGATCCGGGGCTACGCCCCGAAGGATTTCAGCGACATCCTCGAGGGGCAGTGGTGGAAGATCGACCGGCACCTCACGCACGAGAACAACCGCCTCTCCGCGCTCGCGGTCTACGCCGACTGCATCAAAAACGGCGTGACGACGGTGTTCGACCACCATGCGAGCTACTTTGACGTGCCGGGGAGCCTGGACGATATCGCCTCCGCCGCGACGGAGCTGGGCGTGCGCGCGAGCCTGTGCTACGAGGTCTCCGACCGCGACGGCGAGAAGAAGGCCATGGAGGCCGTGCTCGAAAACGAGCGCTTCATCCTGCGCGCGCAGCAGGAGGGCTCGGACATGCTGCACGGCATGATGGGCCTGCACGCCTCGTTCACCGTGTCGGACGAGACGCTGCGCCGCTGCGAGGCGCACCGCCACGGCGCGGGCTACCATGTGCACTGCGCCGAGGGCCCGGCCGACCTTGCCCACTGCCTCAAAACCTACGGCAAGCGCATCATCGAGCGGTTCTGCGACGCGGGCGTGCTCGGCGAGCGGACGCTGGCGGTGCACTGCGTGCACATCAACCGCGCCGAGATGCAGCTGCTGCGCGACACGGGCGCGATGGTCGTGCACAACCCGGAGTCGAACATGGGCAACGCCGTCGGCTGCGGCCCGGTGCTGCACATGCTGCGCGAGGGCGTGACGGTGGGCCGCGGCACCGACGGCTACACCAACGACATGCTCGAAAGCTACAAGGTCGGCAACATCATCCACAAGCACCACCTGTGCGACCCGACCGTCGCCTGGGGCGAGATCCCGGCGATGCTGTTCGAGCACAACGCGGCCATGGCCGGGCGCTTCCTCAAGGCGCCCGTCGGCGTGCTCAGGCCCGGCGCCTACGCCGACGTGATCGTGACCGATTACGACCCGCTCACGCCCATGGACGGCGCGAACGCCAACAGCCACATCCTCTTTGGCATGAACGGCCGGAGCGTGACGCACACCATCTGCAACGGCAAGGTGCTCATGCGCGAGCGGGTGCTCACGGGCATCGACGAGCGGGCGCTCATGGCCGAGTGCCGCGCGAGCGCGCAGCGGCTGTGGACTTCCATCAACGGCTGAGCGGCACCGCCGCAGCACGGTATACGGTATAAAGGAGGCGCTTCCCATGACCGATCATATGTCCCCCATCCCCTTTGACCAGCTCATGCGCTGGGTCCTGACCGAGCGCAAAAGCGGCAGCGTGTTCGGCGTCCGCCGGCCGTTCCGGCCCGCGCCGGGCGCGTCGCTCGAGCTGTTCGGCGCGCGCCTGGAGACGCCGTTTGGCCCGGCGGCCGGCCCGCACACGCAGATGGCGCAGAACCTCATCGCCGCGTACTACGCCGGCAGCCGCTTCTTCGAGCTCAAGACCGTGCAGATCATGGACGGCGAGGAGCTCGCGCGCTGCGTGCCCAAGCCCTGCATCGCCGCCGAGGACGAGTGCTACAACTGCGAATGGTCCACCGAGCTGACCGTGCAGGAGGCGTTTGAGGAATACGTGAAGGCGTGGTACGCGCTCAAGCTCCTCACGCGCGCGTTCGGCTGGGGCGACCCGGGCGGGTTCATCTTCAACATGAGCGTCGGCTATGACTTTGCCGGCATCACCAGCGAAAAGATCGACCGCTTCATCGAGGGGCTGCGGGACGCCTCCGCGACGCCCGTGTTCCAGAGCTGCCGCGCGTGGGCCGAGGCGCACCTGGACGAACTGCCCGGCGTGGACGCGGCCTACCTCGACGGCATCGCCCCGCACGTGTGCGCCTCCATCACGCTCTCGACGCTGCACGGCTGCCCGCCGCAGGAGATCGAGCGCATCGCTTCCTATCTTATCGAGACAAAGAAGCTGCACACGTTCGTCAAGTGCAACCCGACCATCCTCGGCTACGATTTTGCGCGCCGCACGCTCGACGCGCTGGGCTACGACTACATCGCCTTTGACGACCACCATTTCAACGAGGACCTGCAATACCGCGATGCGGTGCCCATGTTCAAGCGGCTGCTCCGGCTCGCGCAGGACAACGGCGTGTCGTTCGGGCTGAAGCTGTCCAACACGTTCCCGGTGGACGTGAAGCGGCGGGAGCTGCCCAGCGAGGAGATGTACATGAGCGGGCGCGCGCTCTATCCGCTGACCATCGAGATGGCGCGCCGCCTGAGCCGCGAGTTCGACGGGAAGCTGCGCCTCTCCTTCTCCGGCGGCATCGACCGGTTCAACATCGTGCCGCTGTTCGACGCGGGCGTGTGGCCCATCACGCTGGCCACGACGCTCCTCAAGCCCGGCGGCTACCAGCGCCTGACGCAGATGGCCGAGGCGCTCGCCGCGCACGGCTACCGGCCGTTCGACGGCGTATCGGTCGGCAGGGTGAGCTATCTTGCCGAGCTGGCGCGCCGCGACGTGCGGCAGGAGAAGGCGATCAAGCCCGCGCCGCCGCGCAAGCTCCCCCGGCAGGTGCCGCTGCTGGACTGCTTCACCGCGCCGTGCTCGGGCGGCTGCCCCATCCATCAGGACATCCCGGAATACGTGGCCCTCGTGGGCAAGGGCGACCATGCCGGCGCGCTGCGGCTGATCCTTGAGAAAAACCCGCTGCCGTTCATCACCGGCCGCATTTGCAGCCACCGCTGCATGGACAAGTGCACGCGCAATTACTATGAGGAGAGCGTGCACATCCGCGACGCGAAGCTCGCCGCCGCGCGCGGCGGCTTTGACGAGGTGATCGGCACGCTCCACCCCGCGCCGGCCATCGACGGCGTGCGCGTGGCCGTCGTCGGCGGCGGCCCGGCAGGCATGGCCGCGGCGTTCTTCCTCGGCCGCGCCGGCGCGCGCGTGACGCTGTTTGAGCGGCGCGAGAAGCTCGGCGGCATCGTGCGGTATGTGATCCCGCCGTTCCGCATCGGCGAGCTGGGGATCGACCGCGACGTGCAGATCATGGAGCGCATGGGCGTGGAGGTGCGCGCCGGGGCGGACGCGCCCGCGCTCGACGCGCTGCGCGCGGACGGTTATACGCACGTCGTCTACGCCGTGGGCGCGTGGAAGCCGGGCAGCCTGCGCCTGGAGGGCGGGGAGGCCATGAACGTGCTGCGCTTCCTTGCGGACTACAAGGCCGGCGCGCTGCCCCCGCTCGGCGAGGATGTGATCGTCATCGGCGGCGGCAATACCGCGATGGACGCCGCGCGCACGGCCAGGCGCGTGCCGGGCGTGCGCCGGGTGCGGCTGGTCTACCGCCGCACGCGCCGCTACATGCCCGCCGACGAGGAGGAGCTGCGCATGGCGCTCGACGACGGGGTGGAGTTCTGCGAGCTGCTCGCGCCGCGCGCCTGGACGGACGGCAGGCTCGTGTGCGACGTGATGCGCCTGGGCGAGCCGGACGCCTCCGGCCGGCGCGCGCCCGTGGCCACCGGCGAAACGGCCGAGCTGCCCTGCTCGGCGCTCATCGCCGCGGTGGGCGAGCAGGTGGACGGCGCCTTCTTCGCGGAAAACGGCATCGCGCTCGACGCGCGCGGCCGCGCGGCGGTGGACGGCCTGCTGCAGACGAATGTGGACGGCGTGTACGTCATCGGCGACGCGCACCGCGGCCCGGCCACCGTGGTCGAGGCCATCGCGGACGCGCGCACCGTGGCGGACGCGATCGTGGGCGAGCACGAATACGCGCTGCCCGCCGCTAGCGCGGTTTCCGCCGCGGACTGCCTGGCGCGGCAGGGCGTGCTGCGCGGGTACGACTGCGCGGACAGGGAGGCGGAGCGCTGCCTGCACTGCGCGACGGTGTGCGAATGCTGCGCGCAGGTGTGCCCCAACCGCGCCAACGTGGCCATCACGGTCAAGGGGCTCGACAAGCCGCAGATCCTGCACGTCGACCGCCTGTGCAACGAGTGCGGCAACTGCGCGACCTTCTGCCCCTACGACAGCCGGCCGTACAGGGAGAAGCTGACGCTCTTTGCCACGCGCGAGGCGTTTGACGAGAGCGGCAACCCCGGCCTGCTGCCGCTGGGCGGCAGCCGCGTGCTGCTGCGCGCCGAGGGCGTGGACGGCGAGATCGACCTGAACGATCCGCCCGCATCGCTCCCGCGCGCGCTCGAAGCGGTGCTGCGCGCGGTGCTCGGCGAATACAGCTACCTGATCGGCTAAGCCCGATCCAACCGGACCGATACAGACCGGCGCGGCCCTGCGGCCGCGCCGCACAGCAAGGAGGGGGTGCCCGCATGGCGGCGACCTTTACCGTCAACCACAGGACCGTCACGGTCGAACAGAACCAGAACCTGCTGCGCTACCTGCGCGACACGCTGCGCCTCACCTCCGTCAAGGACGGGTGCAGCGAGGGCGCGTGCGGCACCTGCACGGTGGTGATCGACGGCAGGGCCGTCAAGGCGTGCGTGCAGCAGACCGACCGGCTGCAGGGCAAAGAGGTGCTCACCGTCGAGGGCCTGAGCGACTTTGAAAAGGAGGCGTTCGTCTACGCCTTCGGCACGGCCGGCGCGGTGCTGTGCGGCTGCTGCATCCCGGGCATGGTGATGTGCGCCAAGGCGCTGCTCGACCGGACGCCGGACCCGGACGAGGCGCAGATCGCCCGCGCGCTGCGCGGCAACATCTGCCGCTGCACCGGCTATGTGAAGATCATCGAGGCGGTGCGCATCGCCGCCGCCGTGCTGCGCGCCGGGCGCGTGCCCGAGGGCGAGACGAGCTGGCGCATGGGCGCGCGCGTGCCGCGGCTGGACGTGCGCGAGAAGGTGCTCGGCTACGGCGAGTATACCGACGACATCGTGCTGCCCGGCATGCTCTACGGCTCCGCCGTGCGCAGCAAATATCCGCGCGCGCGCGTGCTGGCCATCCACACCGAGCGGGCAAAGGCGCTGCCGGGCGTGGCGTGCGTGCTCACGGCCGACGACGTCCCGTGCCTGCACAAGGTCGGCCACCTCAAGCGCGACTGGGACGTGATGATCGGCGTGGGGCAGATCACGCACTACCTGGGCGACGCCGTGGCGCTCGTCGCGGCCGAAACGCCGGAGATCCTCGCGCAGGCCAAGGCGCTGGTCGAGGTCGAGTACGAGGAGCTGACGCCCGTGCGCTCTGCGGCCGAATCGATGGCCGAGGGCGCGCCGCTGCTGCACGAGGACGGCAACCTGCTCGCGCACCGGCATGTGCGCCGCGGCGACGCGGACGCGGCCATCCGCAGCGCGCCGCACGTGCTCTCGGCGCATTTTACCACGCCGTTCACCGAGCACGCCTTCCTCGAGCCGGAATGCGCCGTGGCGCAGCCGTGCGACGACGGCGGCGTGCTGATCTGGTGCTCGGACCAGAGCGTGTACGACACCCAGCACGAGATCTGCCCCATGCTCGGCCTGCCGCCGGAGCTGGTGCGCGTGGAGAACAAGCTTGTCGGCGGCGGCTTCGGCGGCAAGGAGGACGTGACGGTGCAGCACCACGCGGCGCTGATCGCCTACCTGCTGCGCCGCCCGGTCAAGGTGAAGCTCACGCGGGCCGAGAGCATCCTGATCCACCCCAAGCGCCACCCGATGGACATGGACTTCACCCTCGCCTGCGACGGGCAGGGCAACATCCTCGGCGTCAAGGCGCAGGTCGTGGCCGATACGGGCGCGTACGCCTCGCTCGGCGGGCCGGTGCTCGAGCGCGCGTGCACGCACGCGGCCGGGCCGTACCACTATGAAAACTTCGAGATCGACGGCAAGGCGTACTACACGAATAACCCGCCCGCGGGGGCGTTCCGCGGCTTCGGCGTAACGCAGACGTGCTTTTGCATCGAGACGCTGCTCAACCGCATGGCGCACAAGCTCGGCATCTCGCCGTGGGAGATCCGCTACCGCAACGCCATCCGCCCCGGCGAGACGCTGCCCAACGGGCAGATCGTGGACGCCTCGACCGGGCTGGTCGAGACGCTCGAGGCCGTGCGCGAGGCGTACGAATCCTCGCCCTACGCCGGCATCGCCTGCGCGATGATAATCGCCGGCCTGGGCGTGGGCGTGCCGGACGCGGGGCGCGTGCGCCTCGCGGTGGAGAACGGGCGGCTGGCCATCCACACCGCCGCCTCCTGCATGGGGCAGGGCGTGGGCACGGTGCTGGTGCAGATCGTCACGGAAAACACCGGCCTTGCCCGCGACGAGATCCATTACGACCGGGTCAACACGTTCGCCGCGCCCGACTCCGGCACGAGCTCCGGCTCCCGCCAGACGCTGCTCACCGGCGAGGCGTGCCGCCGCGCCTGCGCGCTGTTCAGCGCCGCGCGCGCCGGGCGGCCCCTTGCCGCCATGGAGGGCGAGGAGTTCTACGCCGAATACATGCCCCGCACCGACCCGCTCGGCTCCGACAAGCCCAACCCCGTCAGCCATGTGGCCTACGGCTACGCCACGCAGGTGGCCATCCTGGGCGAGGACGGGCGGCTTCAACGCATCGTCGCCGCGCACGACGTGGGGCGCGCGGTCAACCCGCTCTCCGTTGAGGGGCAGATCGAGGGCGGCGTGGTCATGAGCATGGGCTTTGCGCTGACGGAGCGCTATCCGCTCGACAACTGCCGCCCGACGGCGCGCTTTGGCACGCTGGGGCTGTTCCGCGCGGACGAGATCCCGGCCATCGAGCCGATCATCGTCGAAAAGCCGGGGCTGGACGCGGCCGGCGGCGCCATCGGCATCGGCGAGATCACGTCCATCCCCACCGCGCCCGCCATCGCCGAGGCGTACTACCGCTTCGACGGGAAGGAGCGCAACAGCCTGCCGCTGGCCGATACGCCGTACAGCCGCAAATAGCGCCGCATCCTCCCGCGCCGCCGCAGGACGCGGGCTGCGGATACGGGCCGCGCCGCCCCCTGTGTTACGGCCATTGGGCGGCAGGACCAACAGCTCTCAATCCGCCGGTCCCGCACGACACGGGACCGGCGGCATTCCGTTCTGGCTGCGGCGCGGCCGGCCCGGCCCGCGCGCGCCGCGCCCCCTCCTGCCCCGCCGCCGCTTGCACTGGCGCGCGGCGGAGGCGTATGGTATACTGATAGCAATTCCATCTCAATGTGCAGGAGGATTATCCATGTTTCGTGACAAAGCGGGCAACCTGTCCGTCGTGCGGATCGTACTGGCCGTCGTGGTGGTGCTGGCGGTCGTCGCGCTGGCCTCGTCCAGCTTCACCGTCATCCCGGCCGGGCATACCGGCGTCGTGCTCACCTTCGGCAGGGTGAACGACGTGGTGCTGCAGGAGGGTCTGCACTTCAAGCTCCCCTTTGCGCAGCAGGTCGTAACGATCGACAACCGCATCGTCAAGCTCGAGGTCTCCACCGAGGCGTTCAGCCAGGATCTGCAGACCGTTTCCACCGTGCTGGCGGTCAACTACCGCGTCAGCAAGGACCAGAGCCAGAACATCTACAAGGAGGTCGGCCCGAGCTTTGAGGACGTGCTCATCACGCCCGTGGTGAACGAGGTGCTCAAGGCCGTCACCGCCGAGTACACCGCCGTGGACCTGATCGGCTCGCGCGGGGAGGTCAGCGTGCTGCTCAACGAGGGGCTCAACAGCAAGCTCAACGAGTACGGCATCTACGTCAACGAGATCAACATCATCAACTGGGACTTCTCCGAGGAGTACATCGCCGCCGTCGAGGCCAAGCAGGTGGCCGAGCAGAACCTCATCAAGACCCGCACCGAGCAGGAGCAGGCGCTCGTCATCGCCAACACCGAGGCGGAGAAGCGCGTCATCGCCGCGGAGGCGGAGGCCAGCGAGATCAAGGTACTGGCCGAGGCCAACGCCGAGAGCAACCGCATCCTGACCGAGTCGCTCACCGAGCTGCTGCTCCAGTACCAGACCGTGCAGAAGTGGGACGGCAAGCTTCCCACCGTCATGACTGGCGCGGAGAACACGCTCATCGACATCCCGCTGACCGCGGACGGCGCGCAGTAACGCCCGCACGGGCGGCGCAGGCGGGGCCCTCAGGGCTTTTCAGCGGCGTTCAGCGTAACGCCCGCACGGGCGGCGCGGCGGGGCGGTGCGGCCCATGCCAGCCCCTTCCCGGCCGGGGACGAACAGGGCCCGGCGGGCGCACACGCGCCCGCCGGGCCTTTTCCGCTGCTCGTATTGTGCGGGAACGTCCGACCCGCCCGGCGCGGCGGCTGAAAAAGCGGGCCGGTCCGGCAGAATTTGTCTTGCGAAACACTGTCACTCTCTGGTAAAGTAAAAACAGGAAAAACCGGGTCGAACGGCGGCGCGGAAGGCGCAGAAGCCGGGCGGAACGGTATGCGCAAGCGGAAAAGAGCGCAGAGGTTCTGATGGACGCGGTTGATTCGCTGGATGATAGTATTGATGACTTGGGCGAGGTGGAATAATGGGGGTCGTGCTTGGCGCAATCATATTGGTCGGCGGGTTTTTCTTCCTGCTTTTGCTGCCATTTCTTATGATGGGCAAGAGCGCCCATGAAAAATACGTCGCGGACCAATACAGCAAAGGGATTTCCGCGCCGCGGTCAAGGACGGCCCCCGAGCGGGACGCCATTATAACCGCTGCGCCGCCGCCCAAGTTCCGCTGCGCGCAGGAACGAAGGGACTACTACCGGAAGGTGCAGAATGCGTTTGACGAGAAGAGCTTCTTTGACGCCATCTACTCGCCCCGATACCCGGAGTTGGGAAACCGCACGATTGATTACGGAAGAAATAAAGTATATTCTTCTGATTTGGAGCGCATGGTCAACAAGTCAATGTTCAGCGCATTGAGCGCAAACAATTACCGTTGGTACAACTGGGTCGAGGACGACCCGTTCATCAAAAATTCCTATTACTGGTATCTTGCCATTTGGAGCTACATCTATTCCTTTGAGCGGGAATACATCGGCTATCCGTATGAGCCGCGACAGGTCGCTCTGACCGACAAGGAGCGGGCATACATCGAGCTGTGCGTGCCGGAACGGCTGCGCAGGCTTCCGCGCGACATCCGGCTGGAACGGTTCCCGCAGCTTGCAGAAAAGATGCGATGGGCGAAACCGGAGGGCAAAGACTGGGACGATGGGTTGGCGAGAAAAATGGAGAAAGGCCTTCCCGTTGTTTTGTTCCCAATTCTGAACCCGCACCCCAAAGACCTTGATGTCTACTGGTCGGAAGAATTTATCGCCGAATATGAGCGCCTGTATCGGGAATCCTCCAGGAAGATGGACGACCTCTGGGCACGATATGACGACGACGACCTCAAGGACATGTGCGACCGGATAGATGCCGGCATGGAAATCAACCCGGATTACTTCCCGGCGAAGGAGAATCCTTATCACAAGCCGTATGATGAAAAGGAAATCGTTCGGTTATATCCATCTGCTAAGCATCGACACGAGTATGGAAGCTGTGGATTCCCGCACAATTCCGTCAAGATGGAGCGGCTGATTGGCGGGACGTTTCCAATTGGCGGAATGACGGAAGACGAGCGGAACGAAATAGCCGAATACATGATTCTCGGAAGAACCAACGGCGGCGAGAGCAATCAGTATGCCAACACAATATTGGCGGACGACATCTGGTTTCCGCAAATTGCATCTTTTTCATACGAACCTTCTCTGGAAAGGTTTGTTCTGTATCAAAAATCTTCTGCCGCGTCTTTATCGAACGAAGAGGATGTTTGCTACAGCGGGTTTGAAAAGCTATTAGATGCCCGCGTTTTTAACTGGGTGTGGGGCAAGACCGGGCCCATCACCCTGATGGAAAAGACGCTGGCTAAAATAGAAACCCCGGGAAAGGGCTGCGTCTACCACGTCTACGAACTGCCGCGGCTGGCGGGGTTCAAGACGGATTTGTAACGGGAAGATGTTTCCGGGAATTCACAATTGAAGGTTAACACCGCTACCCTGTATCTGGTATACTATTCACAGATACAGGCGGCGCACGGCCCGGGCGGGCCGGCGCGCGGCATTCCAGGGAGCGGCAGAGCATGAACAACGCATACGAGAAGAATGAAACCGTGGCCATCTGGGGCGATTCGCTGGCCAAGGGCGTGGTCTGGAACGAGCGGCGCGGGCGGCACACCTATGCACAGGAGACGGCCGTGGCCGTGGCCGGGCGGGAGCTGGACATCCGCGTCATCAACCGCGCGCGCTTTGGCTACACCGCCCCGCAGGGGCTGGCGCTGATGGAGAAGGATCTCGCCGGCGGCATGACGGCGGATGCGGCCGTCATCGAATTCGGCGGCAACGACTGCAACTTCGACTGGCAGGCCATCTCCGACGACCCGGACGGCGAACACCACCCGAACACGCTGCCGCACGTCTTTGCGGACACGCTGCGGCGCATGGTCGCGCTGCTGCGCGAGCGGGGCATCCGCCCCATCCTCATGACGCTGCCGCCCATCGACGCGGAGAAGTATTTCCGCTTCCTCGTGGGGGACAAGCTCAACGCGGCCAACATCCTGCGCTGGCTCGGGGACAAGCAGCGCATCTACCGCTTCCAGGAGATGTACTCGCTGCTCATCGAGCGCGTGGCGAGGCAGATGCAGTGCATGCTCATCGACCTGCGCCAGAGCTGCCTGCTCGACAGGGACATGTTCTTCATGCTCTGCGACGACGGGCTGCACCTGACCGAGGAGGGGCAGCGCTTCGTCGGCGCGCAGATTGCCGCGCTCGTGCGCGAGGGCTGAGCGGCGGACATGCGGCGGGGACGCCCGATGGGCGTCCCCGGTTTGTTGTGCCCGCGCCGCCGCGCCGGGCCGCCCGCAGGGAGGGAGGGCGGCGCGGCCCACCGCCGCACCGCCCCCCGTCCGGCAGACCCGCAGGGCGGGCGCTTACATCTCGTTGAGCTTCTTGTAGTAATCGATCTTCTCGGCGGCCTCCTTCTCGGCGCGCTCGAAGAGCTTGTCGGCCACGTCCGGGAACTGCTTCTGGAGCGACGCATAGCGCACCTCGCCCATGATGAACTCCCGGTAGCTTGCCTTGGGGTCCTTGCTGTCGAGGATGAAGGGGTTCTTGCCCTCGGCGGCCAGATCCGGATTGTAGCGGTACAGCGGCCAGTAGCCCGCCTCGACGGCCTTCCTGGCCTCCGCCTGACTCAGGCCCATGTTGATACCGTGGTTGATGCACGGCGCATAGGCGATGATGAGCGACGGGCCCTTATACGCCTCCGCCTCGTTGACGGCCTTGAGCAGCTGCGCCGGGTTGGCGCCCATGCAGACCTTGGCGACGTACACATAGCCGTAGCTCATGGCCATGAGGCCGAGGTCCTTCTTCTTGGTGCGCTTGCCGGCCGCGGCGATCTTGGCGACGGAGCCGGGCGGCGTGGCCTTGCTGGACTGGCCGCCGGTGTTGGAATACACCTCGGTGTCGAGCACGAGCACGTTGATGTCCTCGTCCATGGCCAGCACGTGATCCAATCCGCCGTAGCCGATGTCGTAGGCCCAGCCGTCGCCGCCGAACACCCAGATGGACTGCTTGGTCAGCAGGTCGGCGTTGTCGATGACCTCATAGGCGAGCGTGCACGCCTCGCAGGGGCACTTCTTCCCGTTGGCCAGCCAGGCGGCCTCGTACTCGGTGCCGGTCAGGTCGACGTCCACGCCGTCGCGGCAGGCGGCGAGGAGCTTCTCGCCCGCGGCGCGCGAGCCGGCCGCGTCGTCCATGTTGGCGAGCCACTCGGCGCCCGCGTCCTTGATGGCCTGCTCGCACCAGTCGACGGCGATGAGCTTTTTCACCGTCTCGGCCAGGTGCGCGCGGCGCTGCTTGTTGGCCAGGTTCATGCCAAAGCCGAACTCCGCGTTGTCCTCAAACAGGGAGTTGGCCCACGCCGGGCCCTGCCCCCTGGCGTTCTTGGTATACGGGCAGGTCGGCGCGCTGCCGCCGTAGATGGAGGAGCAGCCCGTGGCGTTGGCCACGACCATGCGGTCGCCAAAGAGCTGCGTGATGAGCTTGACATACGGCGTCTCGCCGCAGCCGGCGCACGCGCCGGAGAACTCGAACAGCGGCTGGAGGAACTGGCTGCCCTTGACGGTCTTGCGGTTCACGTCCACGTCCTTTTGCCGCAGCGTCATGGCGTAGTCCCAGTTGGCCTCGTCCTGCGCGGCCTCGGAAAGCGGATGCATGCGCAGCGCCTTGGTCTTGGCCGGGCACACGTCCACGCAGTTGCCGCAGCCGGTGCAGTCCAGCGGCGAAACCTGCACGCGGAACTTCAGCCCGGCCAGCTCCTTGCCCTTGCCGTCCACGCTGACAAACCCCGCCGGCGCGTCCGCGGCCTCCTGCGCGTCCAGCAGGAACGGGCGGATGGTCGCATGCGGGCAGACCAGCGAGCACTGGTTGCACTGAATGCAGTTCTCCGGAATCCACTCCGGCACGTCGACCGCGATGCCGCGCTTTTCGTAGCGGGTCGTGCCGGTGGGCACGGTGCCGTCCGCCGAGAGGCGGGAGACGGGGAGCTTATCCCCCTCCTGCGCGAGGATGGGATGGATGAAGCTGGTGAAGTACGGGTCGTCCGTGACGCGGATGGGCGTGGCGCCCTCGGTCGCATCGGCCCAGGAGGCGGGATAGTCCACGCGCTCGATGGCGTTCATGCCGGCCTCGATGGCGGCGTAGTTCTTCTGCACGACGTCGTCGCCCTTGCGGCCGTAGGACTTCTTGGCGGCGGCCTTCATGTAGGTGAGCGCGTCATCCGCCGGGATGACGCCCGCCAGCTTGAAGAAGGCGGACTGCATGATCGTATTGATGCGGCCGCCCATGCCCACCTCGCGCGCGAGCTTGATGGCGTTGATGTTGTAGAACTTCACGTGCTGCCGGGCGATGGCGCGCTTCATGGCGGCGGGGAGCTCGCGCTCCATCTCCGCAAGCGTCCACGGGCTGTTGAGCAGGAACGTGCCGCCCTCCTTGATGCCCTCGGCCACGGCGTAGCGCGTGACGTAGGACGGGTTGTGGCAGGCCACAAAGTCCGCCGCGTCAATCAGGTACGGGCTCTGGATGGGCTGCTTGCCAAAGCGCAGGTGCGACACCGTGAAGCCGCCCGACTTCTTGGAATCGTAGGAGAAATAGCCCTGCGCGTACAGGTCGGTATGGTCGCCGATGATCTTGATGCTGTTCTTGTTCGCGCCCACGGTACCGTCGGACCCCAGGCCATAGAACTTGCACGCGATCGTGCCCTCCGGCGCGGCGTTGATCTGCCTGGTGACCGGAAGCGAGAGGAGCGTCACATCGTCCACGATGCCGACGGTGAAGTGGTTGCGGCACGCGCCGGCCAGGTTCTCGTACACGGCGCCGACCATCGACGGCGTGAACTCCTTGCTGCCGAGGCCGTAGCGCCCGCCGATCACCTTCACGTCGCCGCGGCCCTGCTCCATGAGCGCGGCCACCACGTCGGTATACAGCGGCTCGCCGAGGCTGCCGGGCTCCTTGGTGCGGTCGAGCACCGCGACGCGCCTGCACGTGGCGGGCAGCGCCGCGACGAACCGGTCCGCCGCGAACGGGCGGTACAGGCGCACCTTGAGCACGCCGAGCTTCGCGCCGCGCGCGTTGAGATAGTTCACCGTCTCCTCGCACACGTCCGCGCCGCTGCCCATGATGACGATCACGTCCTCCGCGTCCGGCGCGCCGGCGTAGTCGAACAGATGGTAGCTGCGCCCGGTGAGCCTGCCGACCTCGTCCATGTAGTGCTGCACGATGTCGGGGATGGCGTCGTAATACCGGTTGGCGGCCTCGCGGCCCTGGAAGTAGATGTCCGGGTTCTGCGCCGTGCCGCCCTGGTGCGGATGCTCCGGGTTGAGCGCGCGCGCGCGGAACGCCCTGACCGCGTCCATGTCGAGCAGGGGACGCATGTCCTCATAATCGATCATCTCGATCTTCTGCACCTCGTGCGAGGTGCGGAAGCCGTCAAAGAAATGCAGGAATGGCACCGACGCCTTGATCGTGGACAGGTGCGCCACCAGCGCCAGGTCCATCACCTCCTGCACCGAGGCGGACGAGAGCATGGCAAAGCCCGTCTGGCGGCAGCTCATCACGTCGCTGTGGTCGCCGAAGATGGACAGCGCATGCGCCGCCAGCGCGCGCGCGCTCACATGGAACACGCACGGCAGCAGCTCGCCCGCGATCTAATACATGTTCGGGATCATGAGCAGCAGGCCCTGCGAGGCGGTGAACGTCGTGGTCAGCGCGCCGCCCTTGAGCGAGCCGTGCACCGCGCCCGCGGCGCCGCCCTCGCTCTGCATCTCCGCGATGCGCACCTGCTGGCCGAACAGGTTGAGCCTGCCGTTGGCCGCCCAGTCGTCCGCGACCTCCGCCATGGGGGACGACGGCGTGATCGGATAGATGGCCGCCACGTCGGAAAATGCGTACGCGACGTGGGAGGCGGCGGTATTGCCGTCGATGGTCATGGTCTTCGCCATTTTTCTGATTCCTCCTGTTTCTTCATCAGCGCGTGTGCGTTTGCCGGGCGCCGCACTTTTGGGCGGGCCCGATTTTTCCCTTTTATCATACAGTATTATAGTCCGCGCACAAATCCGTGTCAATGAATCTTGCAGGGAAATCCTGCAAAATTTGGCCCCGGCCACCATCCCGGCGGCATGTTTTGCAGGAAAAGCTGCACGCTGTCGGGGCGGGCTGCGGCGCGTGTGGCGAGTGGATGAGGCGGGCCGCGGGGCAGCTGCGGGCGGGCGGCCGCGGGGCGGCGGAGGGCGGGCGGGGGGCGGGCGGAGGAGGGAGAAGACCGGGGCGGGGG
>URSN01000040.1 GCA_900550525.1 uncultured Eubacteriales bacterium | reverse complement strand
CCAGCATCAACCTCTACGACGTTCACTATAACGACAAGCACCTCATCGGCACCTCCGGCGGCGACATGGAGGATCTGCGCATCGCCGTGCGCCTGCTCGAGAGCGGCGCGATCGACGCTTCGATCCTGCTGACGCATATCGGCGGTCTGGACGCCGTGGCGCCCTGCGTGTGCCAGCTTCCGTCTATCCCCGGCGGCAAGAAGCTGATCTACTGCGGCCTGCGCCTGCCGCTGACGGCCATCGACGAATTTGAGGAGAAGGGAAAGCAGGAGCCGCTGTTCGCCGCGCTCGCGGAGATCTGCAAACGGCACGGTATGCTCTGGAACGCGGAGGCGGAGGCATATCTGCTGGCGCACGGAGAAAGGATGTAACGCGCTATGATGGAATCGATCATCGGTCTGGACATCGGCACCACCGGCTGCAAGGCGACGCTCTTTGACCGTGACGGCGCCGTGCGTCACCAGGCGTACCGGGAATACCCGGTCGGCGCCTATACGGGTAGCATCTCGGCAGATATGATCTGGGAGCAGGTGCAGCAGGTCATCCGCGCCTGCACGGCGCAGACGCCGGAGCTCGCCGCGATCTGCGCGACCTCGTTCGGCGAGGTCGTCGTCCCGGTCGCCGCGGCCGCACCCCGCCAGTTGAACACGCAGACGCCGTCCGCATCCACCACCACCGTACAGACCTCCTGCTCCCACGGTCCCCCGGCCACGGGCGGCGCCTCCGGGTTCACATAGCACCACTGCCCGTCCCAGAACTGGGCCGGATACGTACCCGACCGCCGGGTAAAGATAAACTTCCATCCGTCGGAACGGGTCGCATAGTCGGTCACGATGGAGCACGGCTCGCTGTAGAACAGCTCCAGCGGCACGTCCAGCTTTTGCACAAGCCCCTCCGCAAGAGCGAGGGCGTCCGCCTGCGCAATGTCCGGCGTACGGGGCATCAGCCAGTTCAGCTGCTCCCGCTCCGCCTCCGTGGCGCACAGGAGCAGGTTCTGCTCGCACATGTCCTGCCCCGTGACCAGCTGCGCCTCGGAGCGAAAATAGGCGAAGCTGTTCCCGCCGATCTCCAGCGTGACATAGGCAACGGAGCCGTCGCTTTCCACCATATCCAGCGAAACGCGCTCCGCATCCGCGAGTTCCGAAACGGATAGCGGCTCGTATTCCGGCGCTTTTGGCGCGCTTGCCATCCCCTCTTCGGCCATGCGCACGGCGTCGGGGGCCATAAGGTTTGGATATTCGCTGTTCTCCAGCTGATGAAGCAGCGCTTCCCATTCCTGCGCGGATCGCGTGTAGTTCCGGCACAGAACCGCATCGTCTCCGGCCACCGCCGACAGCATGGCCGTCAGCCGTTCGGCGGAGAATACGGCTTTCGCTACAGCGATCCCGTCCATCGCTACCGGGTCATCGGCCGCCGCCGCATCCAGCCATGTAATGGCGGGTCCCGGTGCGCTCTCTGGCTGTTCCGTCTGGACGGGCGTCTGAGCGGGCGTCTCCTGCGCGGGCGGCGCGTCCACCTGCGCATCCGGTACGGCGGATGGCAGCGCCGCATCCGCGCTCTGCTGCGGCGCGCCCACGGCCGGGCCCGTCGCTTCCTCCCCGGTCGGGACCTGACACCCGCCGCCAAGGAACAGGGCGGACAGCAGGCAGGCCAACACGAGGCTTGCAAAAGCTCTCTTTCTCATGAATAACTCCCCTTTCATTTGTTATATCCCCGTCCGGCGCCGGCCCGTTAGAACCCGCGATCGGGGTCGATGATGCTGCCGTCAAGCGCGTTGACGATGAGGATTGCCTCCGTGCCGTGATGCCCCTCGCCGTCGGGCCAAAAGTCGCTCAGTTTGTAGTGGCCGAAGAACGTCCACGAGGGCACGAGATAGCCCTGCTCCTGCGTGTTCTTTTCCGCAATGCGCGTCAACCCGAGCCGGATTTCATCGATGCAGAGGTAAGCGTCGTCGCAAGGCTCTTCTTCGCCCGCCTCGTAGGCGGCGTACTGGTACCCGATCATCCGTTCAAAACTCGCGACCGCCTCCTCCAGCGGGAGAATTTCCGCGCGCTCCGTCACGATCTCCGTCACCTCGTGCGGCTGCGAGAACTCCATGGCAAATACGCCCGCGTCGTCCACGAGCAGTTGGATGTATTCGTAGTACCATGTGGGCGTGTAGTCCGGCGTATCCCTGTAGCTGATGCCGCCGGAAGCTGCCACATCGTTAAACGTCACGTTCACGCCCGCGACCTGACGGGTGAACAGAAGCTCATACGCGCAGGGACAGACGTCCTGCTGCTCATCGAAAAAGTCCGGGATCAGCGGCGCAATGCGCGCGACCACGCAGGCAAAATCCGTGATCCCGATGTCGGCAAGCAGCTGCTCGGCATATGCCTGCGCATCCTCGATCGACCGCTCCGGCAGTTGTACCCTGAACTCTCCGCGCTCGATCGCGGGCAGATATATGTCGAGCGGATTAGCAAAATGATATTCATTCCATATATAGCTTTCATCTATATCCCGCAAATACTCGGCAAACCAATCCATGTCCAACAGGACCCTGGATACCGTCCCCTGATCGGACCAGCCGAAGAAAGTGACGTAACCTTTGTAACAGTTATACATGTCCGTATCGTGGAGCTTCTCTCCCGTCCGCATCACGTCCATCGGGCTCTCCGGGAAAAAGACCGGTTCGGCTGGCTTGGTCGCCGCCTCCGCGAGCAGTTCGGAAATGGCGGCGTCCATCTCCTCAAAGGAGCTGTATTTATCAAGGTTCCCCGCCTCGCGGTACTCCATCCACATACTCGCCTGCCCCTCGTAGTACGCGCGCGGAAAGTCCTCAAGCATCCCACTGCTGTTGCCGAGTATTTTCCAGGTGTTTTCGAGTACGCTCATATCCTGATGTCCGCTCTGCACACGCGCCACCGGTATGGCGTCCGTTTCCGGCAGCACCACGTCCGCGTCGATGGTGATGTCAATGCCCGTCCTTTGCGAGACCTCCGTGAGTTCGCGCGTGATGTGCCGCGATTCCGGCGCCTTGGCCATGTCCGCAACGCCTTCTTCGGCGACCTCCACCTGTTCGATGAGCGCCTCCGAGTCCTTCTGCGCCACCGGCTCCACCTCCGGCGTCGGCTGGCAGGCCGAAAGCAGCGCGGCGGCCAGCAGCAGCGGCGGCAGGGTGCAAACTATTCGTTTCATATGCGCTCTTTTCTCCTTTCTAAAATCGGTCGTCCTGTTCCGGCTCTGTACTGCGTTGCTCGTTCCGCATCCTGCGAAGTCCCCCTTCCGTTGATTTGCCGTGGATATGCCGCAGACCGCCCGCCGGGGCCGTTTGTTTCACCACACAGGCGGCGGGACGCCCATATCCCTGTCACAGACCCCTCTATATATATAGACACGCAAAACGCCCAAAAAGTTGCATCCCTTTCGCATTTTTTCCAAAATTATTTTCGTGCCGCGGGGCGTGGGGATGAAAATGTTCCGCTTCCCGGTGGGAGGGGGATGAAAGCGGAGCGGGAGTGCGCGGCGGGACGCGCGCCCAAAAGCGCGGCGCGGGCGGCGCGCAGCAAAACGCGCATCGCGCGGGCGGCGCGCGATGAAAAACGCCCCGCATAGCGGGGCGGAAACGGGCAGGGCCGAACGAGGGAGTGCGCGTAAACGGCGGAAGCGGCCGGCGCGCGCCGAACGGGCGGGCTTTCGTCAGCCCTCGTCCGCGCGGACGACGGCGGGCGGCGCCTCCAGCAGCGCCGGGTCGAGCAGGTACTGGCGGAAGCGCCGGAAGGCGCGCGCAAAATAGCTGCCCGAGCAGATGCGCTCGTCCATCACGACGCCCATGGGCAGGCAGCGCTCAAAGACGATCTCGCCGCGGGCGCGGCGGGCGACCTCGCGCATGTTGCCCAGCGCGATGAATATGCTCGAGGTGCCGAACTCGTACAGATGGTGGAAGATATGGTTCGTGCGGATGCTCGCAAGGTTCGTGATGACCAGCCCCGCATGGAACGGGCTCGCGTCGATCAGGCTCTTTGGCAGCAGGCCGTAGCGGTCGAGGAACTTGAACAGGCCCACGCCGAGGTTGGCCAGCCCCGGCACGCTGAGCAGGCGGCGCATCAGCGCGTCCGTGGCGTTGGTGTCGCCCGCGCGGCGGTTCGCCTCGATATAGGCGTCCATCTTGCGGTGCACGTCGAAGATGGTATCCTGCGGCTCAAAGCGCATCTTGGACATGGTGCCCTCCGTCTCGCCCGGCTTGAGCACGACCATGGCCACGGGGAACTCGTTGCGCGCATAGATGCGCTTGTTGACCACAAAGCGGTTGAGCAGCGGGAACTCCGCCACCGTGCGCAGGTAGCCGGCCAGCACGATGCCCAGGTGCGACATGGAGAAGCCCTCGCCGCGCTTTTGGTTCAGGTACGCCTGCATGGGGGCGATGGGGATATCGACCTCGATCATGTTCATCGCGTCGTAGCGGTGCTTCATGATATAGGGCACGAGCGTATACATCGCGTCGGCGCCGCGCACGCGCCTGCCGTCCTTTCGCATGGGAAGCGGCCTCCTTTCGCCGGGCGCTGCGCCCGGAGCTCTTAGTATACACGAACGGCGGGAAAAACACAAATCCCCTGCCGCGCCGCCTGCCGGCGTCCGCCGGTTCCCTTCGCCGCCGCCGTGTGCTATACTCAAGGCGGCGCCGGCAAGGCCGGCGGGAAGGAGGCGCGCATGTTCCTGACCATCGACACCTGGCGCGCGCTGCTCGGGCGCGGCGCGCTCGACGCTGCGCTCGCGCGCCTGTACGGGGCGCAGGCGCTGCCGCGGCAGCGCGCGCGCCATCTAATGCTGCTTGACCGCTTTGCCGCGCGCTTTGGCCCCGCGCGCGAGGCGGCCATCCTCTCCGCGCCGGGGCGCATGGAGCTGTGCGGCAACCACACCGACCACCAGGGCGGGCGCGTGCTCGCCGCGGCGGTGACGGCGGACTGCCTTGCCGTCGTGTCGCCATCCGGCGCGCCGGGGCGCGCCGCGCTCGCATCGGAGGGCTATGCGCCGCTCACGCTTTCGCTCGAGCGGCTCGCGCCCGCAGCCGGGGAGCGCGGCACGACGGCGGCGCTGCTGCGCGGCGCGGCGCACTGCCTCGCGGCGCGCGGTGCGATCGCCGGGTTCGACGCGGCGCTGTGCTCCGACGTGCCGGCCGGGGCGGGGCTCTCCTCCTCCGCGGCGTGCGCCGTGCTGCTGGGCGCGTGCCTGACGGCGTGCGCCGGGCGCATGGCCGCGCCGGAGACGCTCGCGCTGGCGGCGCAGCACGCGGAAAACGAATACTTCGGCAAGCCGAGCGGCCTGATGGACCAGATGGCAAGCGCCGTGGGCGGCCTGCTGCTGATGGACTTTCGTGAGCCGGGCGCGCCGCGCGTGACGCGGCTGGACGCGGACTTTGCCCGCTGCGGCCTTGCCGTGCTGCTGACGGACACGGGCGGCAGCCATGCGGACATGACGCAGGCCTACGCCGCCATCCCGCGCGACATGCGCCTTGCGGCGCGCGCGCTGGGCAGCGAGACGCTCGGCGCGGCCGACCCGGCGGCGTTCGAGGCGGCGCTGCCCGGCCTGCGCGGCCGCGTGCCGGACCTGGCGCTGCTGCGCGCGATGCACTTTTTCGATGAAAACGCCCGCGTGCCCGCCATGGCGGCGGCGCTTGCCGCGGGGGATGCGGCGCGGGTGATCGCGCTGGCGCGCGCGTCGGGCCGCTCGTCGTTCGAGCTGCTGCAAAACGTATGCCCGGCGGACCCGGAGGAGCGGGGCCTCGCGCTTGCGCTGGCGCTTGGCGAGCGGGCGCTGCGCGCGCGCGGCGCGGCGGAGGACGCCTTTGCCGTGCGCGTGCACGGGGGCGGGTTCGCCGGCACGATCCAGTCGTTCGTCCCCCGCGAACTGGCGAACGGCTTCCGGGCGGACATGGAGCGCCTGTTCGGCCCGGACAGCTGCGCGCCGGCCGTCATCCGGCCAGCGGGCGTGACGGCGCTGAGGCCGTGAGGCGCGCGGCGCGTCAGTAGACCCAGTAGCTGCGCATATCCTCGCGCACGGTGAAGCCCAGCTTCCGCTGCAGCGCGAGCGAAGCGGCGTTGTATGTGAACACGTCGGCATACGGCGTATCGCCCGCGGCAAGGCAGCGCGCCACGGCCTCCGCCTCCAGCTCCTCGGCAAAACCCTGCCGCCGGAAGGCGGGGAACACGTACAGCATGCCGAGGCTCCCGTCCCTGTGGCGGCCGATGAAGCCCGCAAGCGCGCCCTGCCAGTAGCCGCACAGCAGATGGCCGCGCGCGCGCACGAGGGCGAGCTCCTCGTCGGAGGCGAGGTCGTAATTGTCGCGGATGAGGCGCATGGCCGCGTCGTCCGGCGGGCGGATATCCAGCCGCGCGGATACGGCCGGCGGCTCGCTGCGCTCGTAGACGACGAAGTAGCAGTCGTTGAACGTGTCAAGCCCGAAGCGCTCCATGGCGTAGGCGGCCACGGCGCGGTCGTTGACGGTGAGCATGGCGCACGGCGCGGCCGCGTCGAGCGCGCGGCAGGCCTCCGCCGCGTCGGTGGTGTAGAGCATGAACGCGCGCGGACGGTAGTTCACCAGCGCGCTGCTCGCGCTGCCGTAGACCAGCGTGCCGAGCCCGCGCCGCAGCGGCTCGCGAGCAAAGGACGCGCCCGGGGCCGCCAGCAGCGCCTCATACGGCGCGCGGCTCATGAAAGCGCCCGCCCGAGCCGCTCGAGCGCCTCCTGCAGCACGCTGCGCGGGCAGGCGATGTTCACGCGCATGTGCCCGTCCCCGTTGTCCACAAAGTCCGACGCGTACTCCACGCACAGCCCGGCGGCCTCCACGCGCGCGCGCAGGCCCGCCTCCGTTTCGCCGGCGAACGACGCGTCCAGCCACATCAGGTAGGTGCCCTCCGGCGCGGCGTAGCGCGCAAGGGGCAATCGTGCGCCGAGCGTCCGCTCCGCAAGGCGGAAATTCCCGTCCAGATAGGCGCGCAGCTGCTCGAGCCAGTCCTCGCACTCGTCGTAGGCGGCGATGACCGCGTCGATGGCCAGCGGCGTGGGCTCGCCGCAGCCGCCAGCGCTCCGCCAGCGCGCGCGCAGCGCCCCGTCCGGGATGAAGATGTTGGCAAGCTGGTTGCCCGCCATGTTGAACGTCTTGCTCGGCGCGGTGCAGGTGATCACGCGCGCCTCGTCCGCAAAGAGCTTTTGCAGCGGGATGTGCGTCACGCCGACGCGCGTAAGGTCGGCGTGGATCTCATCGCTGACGATGAACACGCCGTTTGCAAGGCAGATCTCGCCCACGCGCCGCAGCTCCTGCTCCGTCCAGACGCGGCCGGTCGGGTTGTGCGGGCTGCACAGCAGCAGCAGCCGGTTCTCCGGCGCGGCGGCCAGGCGCTCGAGCGCGTCAAAATCGATGCAAAAGCGCCCGTCCGCGCCGCGCAGCAGGCGGCAGAATACGCTCCTGCGGCCCTGCCGCGCGGCCGCCATGTGGAACGGAGCGTAGGTGGGCGTGAACATCAGCACGCCGTCGCCCGGCTCCGTCAGCAGCGCGACGCACTGGTGCAGCGCGGCGACGATGCCGCTGCTGGTGACCAGCTGCTCCGCGTCCGCCCGCCAGCCGAAGCGCCGCTCCATCCAGCCGGCCACGGCGCGGCCGTAGGCCGGGTCGAGCACGGCGCTGTAGCCGAGGATGCGCCGCTCGAGCCGCCGCCGCATGGCCGCGAGCACCGGCGGCGGGCAGGCAAAGTCCATATCCGCGATCCACATCGGGATCGCATCCGGCGCAAGGCCGGGCCGGCCCTGCCGGAACGCCTCGAACTTGATCGAGTTGGTGCCGGCACGGTCGATGATCTCGTCAAAATCGTACTGCATGGGGGTCCTCTCCTGTCGGGGTCTCGGCGGCGCGGCGGGAGCGCCGCACCGTTCCCTCTACCTTACCGCAAATTTGTCCGTTTTGCAAAATCGATGTTACGATTATATAACTTCACTTGCAAATTATGTGTGGTGTGCTATACTGAGAGCAGCAAACGAGGGGAGTGTGGGCATGAACAAGAGCGTCTATTCGCTGGTGCTGCTCGACGACGTGGTCGAGCAGATCGACCGCGCGGCGTACGAGATGAACACCAGCCGGTCCAACCTGGTGAACCAGATCCTGGCGGACTACGTCTCCTACACGACGCCGGAAAAGCGCATGCGCGAGATCTTCTCCGCCGTGGAGCAGCAGCTCGCCGGGGGCAATACGTTCCAGGTGCTGCTGCAGCCGTCGGACTCGATGTTCTCGCTGCGCAGCGCGCTGGCCTACAAGTACAACCCGACCATCCGCTACAGCGTGGAGCTGTACCGCAACCGCAAGCCGCTGCTGGGCGAGCTGCGCGTGTCGCTGCGCAGCCAGAACAGCACGCTGCTGCTGTACCTGCTGCAATTCTTCAAGCTGTGGGCGCGCATGGAGGACGGGTACCTCGGCCGCACCGGCAGCACGGTGGAGGACGGGCGGTTCTCGCGCCCGCTCGTGCTGCGCGGCGAGGCGGACGGCGCGGACAGCGAGGCCGTGGGCGAGGCCATCGCCGCGTACATCGACGTGTTCGACCGTTCGCTCAAGACCTATTTTGCAAACCTGGACGACCCGCAGCGCGCGCTGGCGCTGATCCGCCGGCTGTACGCCGCGCAGCTGCATCAGCAGCCGCTGCTGGTCTGAACATCTGACGCAACGCAAGGGGGTAAGGGACCATGAACGCACAGAAATTGACGCAAAAGAGCCTTGAGGCGGTGCAGGCCGCGCACGCCATGGCCGTGGAACACAGCAACGCGGAGGTGCAGCAGGAGCACCTGCTGCACGCGCTGCTGGCGCAGCCGGACGGGCTCATCGGCAGCCTGCTGGCCGGCATGGGCGCGGACGTGCCCGCGCGCACGGCCGCGTGTGAAAAGGCCGTGTCGCGCCTGCCGGGCGTGAGCGGCCCGGCGGCGGAGAACGTCTACCTCTCGCGCGAGCTGGACGCGGCTCGCACCCCCGCGGAGATGCGCGCCGCGTTGATGAACGTCGTATACGTTGCCGGCGAGCAGCTGTCCCTCGGCGTGCTGGTAACGCCGGGCGCGCAGGTGCGGCGGCTGTTTGAATCCTTCGGCGTGGCGGAAAAGCCGTTCCTTGCACAGCTGCAGCGCGTGCGCGGCAGCGCGCGCGTGCAGTCCGACAACCCGGAGAGCACCTACGACGTGCTCAAAAAGTACGGGCAGGACCTGGTGGAACTGGCGCGCAGCCAGAAGCTCGACCCGGTCATCGGCCGCGACGACGAGATCCGCAACGTCATCCGCATCCTCTCGCGCAAGACGAAGAACAACCCCTGCCTCATCGGCGAGCCGGGCGTGGGCAAGACGGCCATCGCAGAGGGGCTGGCGCTGCGCATCGTGCGCGGCGACGTGCCCGACAACCTGAAGGACCGCCAGCTCTTCGCGCTGGACATGGGCGCGCTGGTGGCGGGGGCGAAGCCCCGCGGCGAGTCTGAGCAGCGGCGCAAGCCCGTGCTCAACGAGCGCAGGGCGCCCGAGGGGCGGATCATCCTGTTCATCGACGAGCTGCACACCATCGTCGGCGCGGGCAAGACCGAGGGCGCCATGGACGCGGGCAACCTGCTCAAGCCCATGCTCGCCCGCGGCGAGCTGCACTGCATCGGCGCGACCACGCTCAACGAGTACCGCCAGTACATCGAAAAGGACGCCGCGCTCGAGCGCCGCTTCCAGCCGGTGATGGTGGCCGAGCCCAGCGTGGAGGACACCATCTCCATCCTGCGCGGGCTCAAGGAGCGCTACGAGGTGTTCCACGGCGTGAAGATCCAGGACCAGGCGCTCATCGCCGCGGCCACGCTGTCCAACCGCTACATCTCCGACCGCTTCCTGCCCGACAAGGCCATCGACCTGGTGGACGAGGCGTGCGCGCTGAGCTCGACTGAGATGGACTCCATGCCCGCGGAGCGGGACGACATCTCGCGCAAGATCATGCAGCTGGAGATCGAGGAGGCCGCGCTCAAGAAGGAGACCGATAAGCTCTCGCACGAGCACCTCGCGGAGATCCAGAAGGAGCTGGCCGACCTGCGCGCCGAATTCGGCCAGATGAAGGCCAAGTGGGAGATCGAGAAGCAGGAGATCGGCCGCGTGCAGAACCTGCGCGAGGAGATCGAGCGCACCAACGCCGAGATCGAGCGCGCGCAGAGCGCCTACGACCTCAACCGCGCGGCGGAGCTCAAGTACGGCCGCCTGCCGCAGCTGCAAAAGGAGCTCGAGCAGGAGGAGGCCCGCGCCGAGGAGAAGCTGCACGGCGCGCACTACCTGCGCGACCGCGTGACGGAGGAGGAGATCGCCCGCATCGTCGCCCGCTGGACCGGCATCCCCGTGGCGCGGCTGATGGAGGGCGAGCGCGAGAAGCTCCTGCGCCTGGACAGCATCCTGCACGAGCGCGTCATCGGCCAGGACGAGGCCGTGGAGCGCGTGTGCGACGCGATCCTGCGCTCGCGCGCGGGCATCCAGGACCCGAACCGGCCCATCGGCTCGTTCCTGTTCCTCGGCCCCACGGGCGTGGGCAAGACGGAGCTGGCCAAGGCGCTGGCGCAGGCGCTGTTCGACGACGAGCGCGCGATGGTGCGCATCGACATGTCCGAGTACATGGAGAAGTACTCCGTCTCCCGCCTCATCGGCGCGCCGCCGGGCTACGTCGGCTACGACGAGGGCGGCCAGCTGACCGAGGCCGTGCGCCGCAGGCCGTATGCGGTCATCCTCTTTGACGAGGTGGAAAAGGCGCACCCGGACGTGCTCAACGTGCTGCTGCAGGTGCTCGACGACGGCCGCATCACCGACGGGCAGGGCCGCACGGTGGACTTCAAGAACAGCATCATCATCCTCACGAGCATCCTCGGGTCGGATGTGATCCTCGGCGGCATCGGGCACGACGGCGCGATCAGCGAGCAGGCGCGCAGCGCCGTGCAGCAGCTGCTCAAGACGCAGTTCCGGCCGGAGTTCCTGAACCGGCTGGACGAGATCGTGTTCTACCGGCCGCTCACGCACGAGAACCTGTGCGCCATCGTGGACCTGCTGGTCAAGGACCTGCAAAAGCGCCTCGCCGCGCGGCAGCTCTCCGTCACCGTCACGGACGCGGCGCGCAGCTACATCGTCGAGGCCGGCAGCGACCCGGTGTACGGCGCGCGCCCGCTCAAGCGGTTCCTGCAGTCGCGCGTGGAATCGCTCCTGGCGCGGCACATCCTCAGGGACGACCCGGCGCCGGGCGCCTGCCTGACGGTGGATTACGACGGACACGAGCTCGTCGTGCGCTGACACGGCGCGCCCGCCATGGCGAAAAACGGAGCCGGGACGCATCCTCCGGCACTACGGGGCCGGGGCATACGCCCCGGCCCCGTTTTTCATGGCGCCGCTGCGCCGCCTCCGCCCCGCGCCGCCTCCGCCCTGCGCCGCCGCTGTAAAACGGGAGCCGCCCCGCATGGGGCGGCTCCCGCCGCGTGCCGGCGCCCGGTTTGGCGCGTCCGCTCAGTCGTCGTATTCGCGGCTGTGGCCGAGGATCTCGCCGGTGGAGGCGTTGATCTCGTAGTCGTACTCATAGCCGCCCGCCTTGAACTCCACCTCGTAGACGGTCACGCCGTTGTCGCGGTCGCGCTCGGTCTTGAGGCCGTACACGTCGCCCGCGGCAAGGCCCGCGTGGCCAAGGGCGATGCTCTGCGCCCTGTCCGCGCCGATGTCCCCGCCGGACGCGTTGCCGCCGGTGGTATTGCCGCCGGACGCATTGCCGCCCGTGCCGCCGCCGTCGAACGACTCGCGGGAGGACTCGAGCACCGCGCCGTCCGCCGCGGCGATCGTGTACTCATACTCCGCGTTGCCGGCGTAGAAGTCCACGTCGTACACGAGGCGGCCGTCGTCCCGGTCGCGCTTTACGCGCACGCCGGTCGCATCCGCCTGCGCCACGCCCGCGTGGGCAAGCGCCGCCTGCAGCGCCGCGTCGCTGCCGATGTCCGTGCTGCTGGCGGGGATGCTGCCGCCGCCGGACGCGCCGCGGTACTGCTCGCGCGACTGCTTGATCACCGCGCCGGTGGCCGCGTCGATCTCATAATCGTATTCCAGCTCGCCGCTGATGAAGTCGATGTCGTACACGAGGCGGCCGTCCTCGCGGTCGCGGTCCACGCGGATGCCGCTGGCCTGCGCCTGCGTCACGCCCGCATGGGCAAGCGCCGCCGCGAGCGCCGCGTCGCTGCCGATGTCCGCGCCGTCCGCCGCGCCGGCGGTCAGCGCGCCGCGGTCCTCGCTCGAGGATTTGACGATCTCGCCGCTGACGGCGTCCACGTCGTACTCATAGGCGAGGCCGCCGGAAAGGAACTCCACCTCGTAGACCATGCGCCCGGCCTCCACGTCCATCTCCACGGAGATCAGCTGCGCGTCCGCCTGCGCCACGCCCGCGTGGGCATAGGCGGCGGCCGCCGCCGCGTCCGCGCCGATGTAGCCGCTTTCGCTGGCCGTCCCGGTCAGAGAGACGCCGCCGGCCGGCTGCGCCTCGGAGAGCAGCAGCCCGAGCGCGTTGATCGTCAGCCCGGCCAGATCCTCGGCGCGCAGCATCGGGTTCTGCGCGAGCAGCTCCTGGATGAGCGCCGCCTTGCCGCGCGAGATGTCGTACGCGGCGGCCAGCGCGTCGAGCTCGTCGTCCGCGCCGAGCGTCTGCGACAGCACCGCGCCCTGCACGCCAAAGCCCGCGAGCAGCTCGTCGATCTCGCGCGTGCGGCGCTCCTGCAGCGCGGCCGCGCGCTGCTGGTCGCCCCCCTCCACGGAGACGAGGATGGAGTTGGCCAGCTCGCTGATATAGCCGTTTTGCAGCAGCGAGCCGATCAGCGCGTTCACCGCCACGTTGAGCGGCACGCCGGTGAGGTCCATCCCGTCGATCACGCGCCGCGCGTCGTCGTTTTTCGCCTCGACCTTCAGCACGCGCTCGCCGCCGTCAATGGTGAGCAGGATGCTCGGGTTCACGTCCAGCGCGACGACCGCCGCCGGCTGATGCGCCGCGCTCGCGCGGATGATGCCCAGCGCGCCCACGGCGAGGATGGCGCAGGCGGCCACGGCCGCCTCCGACCAGTCGCGCACGGCCTGCGCCTCGCGGCGGAACATCCCCTCGCCCGAGCACGGCGCGTCCACGAGCACCGCGTCGAACGCGCCGGGCAGCGCGGCGCACAGCGCGTCCGGGCGCATGGCCGTCACCACCGCGCAGCGCGCGCCCAGCCGCTCCAGCGTGCGGCGCAGCACCGCCGCGCGCGCGGGGGACACCTCGTTGGCCACGAGCAGCCCGTCGTTTTGCAGCGCCGCGGCCAGCTGGCCCGCCTTGCCGCCCGGCGCGGCGCACAGGTCGAGCGCCGCTTCGCCGGGCCGCACATCCAGCAGCTGCGCGGGCGTCTGCGCCGACGGCTCCTGCATGTAGAAAAGGCCCGCCAGATGCGCCGGGTGACGGCCGGGCTGCACACCCTCCGGCAGGAAAAACCCGTCCGCCGCGCCCTCGCAGCGCGCCAGCGGCGCGCCGAGCAGCTGCGAGAGCTCCTCCGGCGCGCGCTTGAGCGTATTGACGCGCAGCGCCCGGCGCGGCGCAAGCGCCATGGCCGCAAGGTACGCGGCGTATCCCTCTGCGCCCAGCTGCGCCCGCATCCGGGCAAGATAGGCCGCCGGCAGCTCCATGCCCGCCACCCCTACAGCGTGCGGACGACCCGCGCCGGGTTGCCCACGGCGACGGCGTTGGCCGGCACGTCGCGCGTGACGACGGCCCCCGCGCCGATGATGCTGTTGTCGCCGACGGTCACGCCGGGCAGCACGATGGCCCCCGCGCCGATCCACACGTTGTTCCCGAGCACGATCGGGCGCGAGACGGTCGCGCGCCGCCCGGCCGGGTCCGGCACATGGCCGGTGGTGATCAGCTGCACGTTCGGGCCGATGAACGCGCCGTCGCCGATGGTGATGCCGCCGCGGTCCATGAACAGGCAGCACGAGTTGATGAACACGTTCTCCCCCACGCGCAGGTTCCGGCCAAAGCCCGAATAGAAGGGCGTGTAGATGCGCAGCGTTTCGTTGACGGGCGTACCCGTCAGGCGCGCGAACAGCTCGCGCACGCGCGCGGAAGGCTGGCAGCCGTCGTTGATCTCGGCCGAAATGCGGTGCGCCTGCTCGATGATGGCGTTGATGACGCCGTAGTCCGGGTCGTCCAGCGAGACGGGCTCCCCCGCGCGGTCGCGCGCGAGGATGTCCCGCGCGGCATCCTTCATTTCCATGGCAATCCGTTCCTTTCCGCTCTGATGCGGCGCGCCCCGCCCGCGCGCGGCGGCCGCCTGAACACAGTATAGCACGGCCCGCCCCGCCCGCAAACCCCGCCCGCCGCGCCCCGCCCGCGCGGCCGTCCCCCAACCCTGACGGTACGGAGGGCGGATTTACAAAAAATTCATAAATTGGTTATACCCTGCGCGCAACCTGGATGCTATAGTAGGAGTGTTCTTTATAGGCACAACATTTAGTGGTGCCGTTGCCGTCAGAACTCAGGATACGGGGGTAGAGCGCAAATGGAGCAGTCGCCGCTCATCGACGTGCGCGGGGCGAAAAAGGTATACCGCGTGGGCAGCGTGGACGTGCAGGCGCTGCGCGGGGTGGACCTCGCCATCGACGCGGGGGAGCTGTGCTGCATCATCGGCCGCTCCGGCTCGGGCAAGAGCACGCTGCTCAACGTCCTGGCCGGGCTCGAGCATGTGACCGCGGGCGAGCTGATCGTCGCGGGGCAGCACCTTGAGCGCATGAACCAGAGCGAGCTCATCCGCTTCCGGCAGCGGCATGTGGGCTTCATCTTCCAGTCGTTCAACCTGATGCCCTACTATACGGCGCTGGAGAACGTCGCGTTCCCGCTGGCGTTTCGCGGCGTGCCCGCGCAGCGGCGCAACCGCATGGCCGCGGAGATGCTCAGGCTCGTGGGCCTGGAGACGCACATGAAGCACAAGCCCTCGCAGATGAGCGGCGGGCAGCAGCAGCGCGTGGGCATCGCGCGCGCGCTGGTGACGGACCCGGAGATCGTCTTTGCCGACGAGCCGACGGGCAACCTCGATTCCGGCACGTCCGACGAGGTGATGCACGTGATCTGCCGCATCCTGCGCGAGAAGCATAAGACGCTCATCATGGTCACGCACGACCCGCACATGGCCGAATACGCCGACCGGGTCGTGGACCTGCTCGACGGCCGGATCGTGGACATCCGGCGGCAGACGCCGCTGGACGCGGGGCAGGACGGCAGGGCGGACGGCATGCAGATCAAGGAGCAAAAGGAGACGGAAGCATGAATCGGTCGAATTGGTTGGCAACGGGGACGGCGCGGCGCCTGCTCGCGCTGCTGCTTGGCGCGCTGCTGCTTGGCGGCTGTTTCGGCACGGCGCTTGCCGAGCAGGGGACGGGCGGACAGGATACGCCCGCGCCCGCCGGGTCGGCCACGGCCGCGCCGGCGCCCACGGCTACGGCCACGCCGGCGCCCAAGGCTACGGCGACGGCCACGGCGACGGCCACGGCTACGGCGACGCCGACGGCCACGCCGGCGCCCGCCGCACCGACGGCCACGCCGCCGACGCTCCAAGTGGTCGTCACCACGCCCGCGGCGTCCGGCGCCGCGCCTCCGCAGGACCACGGCGGGGAGGT
>URSN01000039.1 GCA_900550525.1 uncultured Eubacteriales bacterium | reverse complement strand
TTGATATCCGTTATGGCGGTGTTGATAGGGACCTGCTCCGTGCTTATCAGACCGAGCATATCCCCGAGCTCCTTATCCATGCCGTAAAAGCGTTCTATCTGCTTTCCGTTTCGGATAGAGTTCTCGATATCCTCCACGATCTGCCGGGATACCACGCCGTAATACTGCTGCTTGATCTCACGGAAGCTCTGGGAGAATACCGCATAAATCAGCCATGACACGAACGACATCGCAATAGCGATGAACACGGTGAACACCGCCAGCGTGGCCGCCAGCCCCCACCAGTGCGCCGCTTTCTCCGGCGCGGCCAGGCGCGCCTGGCAGGCGGCCAGCAGCCGCTCCTGTTCGGCCACGCGCGCCTCCGCACGGGCGAGCGCGTCGCGCGCGCGGGCGACGGCGGCCCGCTGATCGCGCTTTTTCACATAGTCGTTGGCCGGGCGCGCCGGCTTTTGCGGCGCGCGCCGCGCGGCCGCCTCCTCGCGCTGGCGCCTGAGCGCGGCGCTGTAGGCCGTCCAGTCGCCCGTAATACCCGTCAGCCCCGCCTCGTCGAGCACGAGGATGCGGTCGGCCACGCGGTCCACAAAATACCGGTCGTGCGTGACGATGAGCATCGTCCCGTCGTAGGCGGTGAGCGCCGTCTCCAGCGCCTCGCGCGAGGGGATGTCCAGGTGGTTGGTCGGCTCGTCGAGCAGCAGCAGGTTGCACCCCTGAAGCATCAGCTTGAGCAGCTGGATGCGCGCAAGCTCCCCGCCGGAGAGGCCGCCCACGCGCTTGAACACGTCGTCCCCGCGAAAGAGGAACTGCCCGAGCGCCGAGCGGAGCTGCCCGTCGTCGAGCCTTGGGAACAGCGCGCGCGCCTGCTCGAGCACGGTGCTGTCCGGGTCGAGCCCGCGCAGCGACTGCTCGTAATACCCCACGCGCACGCCTGCGCCGAGCCGGAAGCTCCCCGCGTCCGGTTCCTCCGCGCCGGTGAGGATGCGCAGCAGCGTCGTCTTGCCGCAGCCGTTGGCCCCCAGCAGGCACACATGCTCGCCGCGCAGCAGATGCAGTTCGAGCCCGGCAAACAGCGTCCGCCCGCCATAGCCCTTTTGCAGCCCGGCGGCGAGGAGCACGTCGCCGCCGCCCGGCTCCGCGGCGCGAAAGCGGAAGCGGATGGCCGCCGGATCCGCCGCCGGCTTGACCATCTCCTGCCGGATGCGCGCAAGCTGCTTCTCCTTGGAGGCGATGGTCACATAGTTGCGCGCCTGGTTCCAGCGGCGCTGCTGCGCGATGATGCCCTCGATGCGGCGCACCTCGCGCAGCTGGTTGAAATATTTGCGCTCCGCAGCCTCGCGCGCGTCCATCTTCAGCGCAAGGTGGCGCGAGTAGTTCCCGCGCGAGACGAGCGCCGTCCCCTCCGTAAGCTCGATGGTGCGCTCCGTCACGCGGTCGAGAAAATACCGGTCGTGCGAGACGACGATGTACGCGCTGCGGCACGAGAGCAGGAACTCCTCGAGCCATTCGATGGCGCGGATGTCCAGGTGGTTGGTCGGCTCGTCGAGCAGCAGCAGGTTCGCCTCGGAGAGCAGCACGCGCGCGAGCATGGCCTTGCGCGCCTCGCCGCCGCTGAGCTGCCGCACCGGTTGGCCGAGCGCCTCCTCTGAAAAGCCGAGGCCCAGCAGCACCGCGCGCGTGCGGCTGCGGTACGTCAGCCCGCCGCGCTGCTGATACTCCTCCTGCAGGCGGGCCTGGCGGCGGATGAGCCCGTCGTCGGCCGAGCGGGCGAGCCGCTCCGCCACATCGGCAAGCTGCCGCTCCAGCTCCATGAGCGGCGCAAACTCCAGCAGCGCCGTATCCAGCAGCGTCAGCTCCGGCGCGTCCGGCTGCTGCTGGGCAAGCCAGGTGATGCGGCACTCCGCCGCGCGCGTCACGCGTCCCGCGTCCGGCTCCTCCTCGCCGGCGAGCAGGCGCAGCAGCGTCGTCTTGCCGCAGCCGTTGACGCCGACCAGCCCGATGCGCTCGCCCGGCGCGACCTCGAACGACACGCCGGAGAACAGCTCCCGCTCCCCATATTGTTTGACAAGGCGCTGTGCCTGTAATAAAGCCATAGATTCCCTCTCCGTACCTGTCATTTTAGCATGACCATGGCGAAAATGCAAAATGTCCGCGCCGGCCGGCGCGCGCCGCGGCGGCAAATTCGCAGAATGTTCAAACTCGCCGCGCGGTTTGTCGTGTATACTGTTAGAGAAAAGCGAGCATGGAATACCATGGCAGGGGAGGTCTTGCGATGCCTGCAAAAAAGAAAAAAGCCAACCAGCAGCAGCTCCAGACGCAGCGCGCGCCGCAGCGGCAGCTCTCGCCCGTGCTGCTGTTTTCCAAGCGCGCGCGCACCTGGATCGTCGCCGCGTGCTCCATTGCGATCATCTGCTTTGTGATGCTCCCGCTCGGGCTCGACCGCCTGAGCTCGGCCAACACACAGGAGGCGGCCGCCTATCAGGCCGCGGACGCCGCCGCGCCCACGCCGGCGCCGGAAGCGGCGGCGGCGCTGCCCGCCACCGCGGAGCCGGAGGCGGCCACGCCCGCGCCCACGCAGGAGATGCGCGTATCCGAATACTCCACGCTGCGCGAGGGCGACCGCTACCCCGCGGTGCTCGAGCTGCACGCGCGGCTCGTCTCGCTGGGCTACCTCGAATCGGACGAACCGAGCGAGACGTACAACGAGGCCACGGCCTCCGCCGTCGCGCTGTTCCAGCGCACGCTCAACCTGGATATGACCGGCGTGGCCGACAGCCAGCTGCAGGAGCAGCTCTTCAGCACGGACGCCGCGCCCTATGAGGCCAAGCTCGGCGACGACGGCGCGGACGTGCGCAGCATGCAGTCCCGCCTCGCGCAGCTGGGCTACTATGAGGAAAAGGTCAACGGCTATTTCGGCGTGGCCACGGAGGAGGCGCTGCGCGCCTTCCAGCTCAAAAACGAGCTCAACGCGGACGGCGTGTACGGCATGGACGAGCGCGAGCTGATCTACTCGGCGGACGCGCGGCCGGCCGTGGACCCGACGCCCACCCCGGCCCCCACGCCCAAGGCGACGAAAAAGCCGGCGGCGACCAAGGCGCCCGCAAAGACGGACGCGCCCGACGAGCCCGATGAACCCGACGAGCCCAGCACGCCGGCCGAGCCCGACGAACCGGATGAGCCGGATGAGCCCGACGTGCCCGTCGTACCGGACGAACCGGACGAGGGCGGCGACGGCGGCTCCTCGCTGCCGGTGGTGCCCGACGAGCCCGAACCGGACGAGGACGGCTCCTCCGGCGGCGGCAGCGGCTCCTACGGCTCCGGCATCAACGGCATGATCGCCTGCGCGGAGGACCAGATCGGCAAGCGCTATGTGCTCGGCGACGAGGGTCCCAACACGTTCGACTGCTCCGGCCTCGTCTATTACTGCCTGACCAAGGCGGGCGTGAGCACGACGCGCTTTAGCGCCGCGAGCTTTGCCAAGGTGGAGAAATGGACGCTGATCTCCAGCATGGACGATCTCAAGCGCGGCGACCTGCTCTTCTTCACCGACGACGGCGCAAGCCGCGTCACGCACACGGGCATCTACATCGGCGGCGGCACGATGCTCGACGCCTCCTCGCGCAACGGGAAGGTCGTCAAGCGCTCGTGCACGACCGCCTACTGGACGCGCAACTTCGTGTGCGCGCGGCGCGTGTTCTGATGCGCTGCGCCGCCTGCCCGCGCCGCTGCGGCGCGGAGCGCACGCGCCATACCGGCCTTTGCAACGCGGGGGAACTCCCCCGCGTTGCGCGCGCTGCGCTGCACTTTTACGAGGAACCGTGCATCAGCGGCACGCGCGGCTCCGGCGCGGTCTTTTTCTCCGGGTGCAACCTCTCCTGCGTTTTCTGCCAGAACCACGTCCTGCACGACGGCACGGCCGGGCGGCCGCATACGCCGGAACAGCTCGCCGGCGTTTACCTCGCCCTGCAGGCGGACGGCGCGCACAACATCAACCTCGTCACGCCGACGCCGCACCTTGCGGCGGTGCGCGCCTCGCTCCTGCTGGCGCGGCGGCGGGGCCTTTCCATCCCGGTGGTCTACAACACCAACGCCTATGAGCTCGTCCCCTCGCTGCGCGCGCTCGAAGGGCTCGTGGACGTGTACCTGCCCGACCTCAATTTCGTCACGCCCGCGCTTTCGGCGCGCTTCTCCGGCTGCGCGGACTACTTTGCCTTCGCCGCGCCGGCGATTCAGGAGATGTACCGGCAGGTGGGCACGCTCCGGCTGGACGGGGACGGCATGGCCGTGCGCGGGCTGCTGATCCGCCACCTCGTGCTGCCCGCCTGCGTGGACGAGGCGCGGCGCGTGCTCGACTTCATCGCGGACAGCCTGCCGGCCGAGACGCACCTGTCGCTCATGCGGCAGTACGCGCCCACGCCCAACGTCACGGAGCCGCCGCTCAACCGCCGCCTGACGGACCGGGAATACGCCCGCGCCGTGGACTACTGCTGCGCGCGCGGCTTTACCAACGTATGGATTCAGGGGCGTGAGAGCGCTTCGCTCGCCTATACGCCGGACTTTGACGCAACTTAACAGAAATGACACATTCCTGTTCCCTTTTCCCCTTGCGTCCACCCCCGGGCGGGTGTATACTATAGGCGTGAAAAGACATGAAGGCCAGGTTTCCGTCCGGCTGTAGCGTTTTTTCATTACCGATTTCCTCCTTAAACCGAGTAACGAACTTGTAAGTGCATCATAAGATCCTTTCGCCGTGGGAAATGATGTGAACGGAGAAAGGGCAGCCGGACGGAAAGTAAAGGGCCATCCCGCAGGGGATGGCCCTTATTTTGTGCTGTCTGCGGGCGGCGCGCCCTCAGCGCTCCTCGCCGCGGAGCTTGGAGAAGACGCCGCCGCGCTTGCCGCCGCGCGGCCGCGCGCCGCCGCCGAGCGACGCCTCGAACTGCTCGAGCAGGCGGCGCTGCTCCTCGTTGAGATGCTTGGGCACCTCGATGCTCACGCGCACGAGCAGGGCGCCGCGGCCCTGGCCCTGCAGGCGCGGCACGCCCTGCTCGCGCAGGCGGAACGTCGCGCCGGACTGCGTGCCGGCCGGCACGGTATAGCGCACCGGGTCCTTGAGCGTGGGGACGGTGAGCTCCCCGCCGAGCGCCGCCGTGGCGAACGGCACCGGCATATCCAGGTACAGGTCGTAGCCGCGGCGCTCGAAGAGCTTGTGCGGCCGCACCGTCACGGTGATGTACAGGTCGCCGCGCGGGCCGCCGCGCCGCCCGGCCTCGCCCTCGCCGCGCATGCTGATGGTCTGCCCGTTGTCGATGCCCGCGGGCACGTTGACCACGATGCGCGTGTTCTTGCGCACGCGGCCGGAGCCCTTGCAGTCCGGGCATGGCTCCTTGATGATCTTGCCCGTGCCGCGGCAGGCGGAGCAGGGCCGCGTGGACGTGAACGAGCCGAGGATCGTATTCTGCTGCGTGCGCACCTGGCCCGTGCCGCCGCAGGCGGTGCAGCGCACCGGCTCGGTGCCCGGGCGCGCGCCGCTGCCGCCGCAGGCGGCGCAGCTCTCCTCGCGCGGGATGAGCACCTCGCGCCGCACGCCCAGCGCCGCCTCCTCAAACGAGAGCGTCAGGCTGTAGCGCAGGTCGTTCCCCGGGACGGGGCCGTTCTGCTGCCGCGCCGCGCCGCCGCCGAAGCCGCCGCCGAACATCTGGTCGAAGATGTCCGAAAAACCGAACCCGCCAAAGCCGCCAAAGCCGCCCTCGAACGGGTTCTGCCCGCCGCCCATGTTCGGGTCGAACGCCGCGTGGCCGAACTGGTCGTACTTGGCGCGCTTATCCTTGTCGCACAGCACCTCGGCGGCCTCATTGAGCTCCTTGAAGCGCGCCTCGGCCTCCTTATCGCCGGGGTGCAGGTCCGGGTGGCAGGTCTTTGCCTGCTTGCGGAACGCGCGCTTGATCTCCTCCTCGGTCGCGTTCTTGGAGACGCCCAGCACCTCGTAATAATCCCTCTTGTCTGCCAATACCCCTCACCTCTTGCGAAGAGGCGCGGCGGTCAGCCGCGCCTTTCCGTATTCCAGCGTCGCCGCCCTTACTTGTCGTCGTCGTTCACGACCTCGTAGTCGGCGTCGACCACGTTGTCGTCCTGCGGGGCGTCCGCGGCCGTGCCGCCGCCCTGCTGCTGCGCCTGCTGCTCCTGCGCGGCCTGCTGGTAGACCTTGCCGAACGCGGCGTAGCTGACCTCGGTCAGGTGCTCGGTCGCCTTTTTGATCATCTCGGTATCGTCGCCCTCGAGCGTCTTGCGCACGTCCGCGACGGCCTTTTCGATGTTCTCCTTGTCGGCCGGGTCGAGCTTGCCCTCCATCTCCTTGACGGTCTTTTCCGTCGTGTAGACGAGCTGGTCGGCCTGGTTGCGGGCCTCGACCTCCTCCTTGCGCTTCTTATCCTCGCTGGCGTACTTCTCCGCGTCCGCCACGGCGCGCTTGATCTCGTCCTCGTTGAGGTTGCTCGAAGCGGTGATGGTCACCTGCTGCTGGTTGCCCGTGCCCAGGTCCTTGGCCGACACGTGGACGATGCCGTTGGCGTCGATGTCGAACGTGACCTCGATCTGCGGCACGCCGCGCGGCGCGGGCGCGATGCCCGAGAGCTGGAAGCGGCCGAGCGTCTTGTTGTACTGCGCCATCTCGCGCTCGCCCTGGAGCACATGCACCTCGCCGCTCGTCTGCCCGTCGGCGGCGGTGGAGAAGATCTGGCTCTTCTTGGTCGGGATGGTCGTGTTGCGGTCGATCAGGCGGGTGAACACGCCGCCCACCGTCTCGATGCCCAGCGAGAGCGGCGTCACATCCAGCAGCAGGATGTCCTTGACCTCGCCGCCGAGCACGCCGCCCTGGATGGCCGCGCCGATGGCCACGCACTCGTCCGGGTTGATGCCCTTGAAGGGCTCCTTGCCGGTGATGTTCTTGACCATCTCCTGCACCGCCGGGATGCGCGACGAGCCGCCCACGAGCACGACCTTGTCGATCTGCGAGGCCTTGAGCCCGGCGTCCTGCATGGCCTTCTGCACGCACACGCGGGTCTTGTCGATCAGGTCCGCGGTCAGCTCGTTGAACTTGGCGCGCGTGATCGTGATGTCCAGGTGCTTCGGGCCGGACGCGTCCATGGTGATGAACGGCAGGTTGATGTTGGTCTGCATCACGCCGGAGAGGTCGATCTTCGCCTTCTCGGCGGCCTCCTTGAGGCGCTGCATGGCCATCTTGTCGTTGCGCAGGTCGATGCCGTTGCTCTTTTTGAAATCGTCCGCGATGTAGTCCATGAGCCGCTGGTCGAAATCGTCGCCGCCCAGGCGGTTGTTGCCCGCCGTGGCCTGCACCTCGAACACGCCGTCGCCGATCTCCAGGATGGATACGTCGAACGTGCCGCCGCCCAGGTCGTACACGAGGATCTTCTGGTTCGTCTCCTTATCGAGCCCGTAGGCCAGCGACGCGGCCGTCGGCTCGTTGATGATGCGCAGCACGTCAAGCCCCGCGATGCGGCCGGCGTCCTTGGTCGCCTGGCGCTGGCTGTCGGTGAAGTACGCCGGCACGGTGATGACCGCCTGCGTGACCGTCTCGCCCAAATACGCCTCCGCGTCCTGCTTGAGCTTTTGCAGAATCATCGCGGAGATCTCCTGCGGGGTGTAGTCCTTGCCGTCGATCCTGACGCGGCGGTCGGAACCCATGTCGCGCTTGATCGAGGAGATCGTGCGCTCGGGGTTGGTGATGGCCTGGCGCTTTGCGATCATGCCCACGAGCCGCTCGCCGTCCTTGAACGCGACGACCGACGGCGTGGTGCGCGCGCCCTCCGCGTTGGGGATGACGACCGGCTGGCCGCCCTCGAGGATCGCCACGCACGAATTTGTCGTACCCAGATCGATGCCGATGATCTTGCCCATAACTGTTTTCCTCCTGCTTCTCTTTCCGAAACTCTATTATTCCGCGACCTTCACCATGCTATGACGGATGATCCGGTCGCCCACGCGGTACCCCTTCTGGAACACCGCGATGATCTCTCCGCTCTCCCTGCCCTCCACGGCCTCCTGCATGACCGCCTCGTGCAGCGCCGGGTCGAACTTCCCGCTCGCGTCGATCTCGGTCAGGTCCATCTTATGCAGCACGTCGAGCAGCTGCCGCTGCACGAGCTTCACGCCCTCGCGCCAGGCGGCGTCGTCCGCGCCGGCGTCGTTGTCCATGGCGCGCTCGAAATTGTCCAGCACCGGCAGCAGCGCCGCGATGCACTCGCGCCGCCCCTCGTCGAGGCTGTCGGCGCGCACGGCGGCGTTGCGGCGGCGGTAGTTGTCAAAATCCGCCTGGTTGCGCTGCAGCAGGGCGACCGTGTCGTCCCGCTCCTTCTGGAGCTTCTCGATGCGCGCGCGCGCCTGCTGCATCTGCTCGGCCGTGAGCACGAACGTCTCCTGCTCCGCCTCCGCCTGCGCGTCCTGCGCGGCCGTCTCCGGCTGCTGCGCCGCCGCGTCCTGCGCGGCCGCCGTCTCCGTTTCCTCCTGCGCGGCGCTCCCGGTCACGGGCGCGTCCGCTTCCTTCCGCTTCCTGCTCAACGCTCTATTCGTCCTCCTCGATATAATTGCTCAGCACCTCGCCGAGGCTCCTGCGCATATACTCCAGCACGGAAACGACCTTGCTGTAGTTCATGCGCGTCGGGCCGATCACGCCGAACGAGCCCACCGGCAGCTCGCCGATGCGGTACGTCGCCGTGACCACGCTGCAATCCTGCAGCGGCGCCAGATCGTTCTCCGCGCCGATGGTGATGCAGAACTCCACCTGGCTGGCGCGCTTGAGCATGCCGTAGAGCGCGTCCCGCCCCTCGACGGCGGCCAGAAAGCTGCGCGCCTTGGCCATGTCGCTGTACTCGGGATAGTGCAGCATGTTCGTCGCGCCGGAGAGCTCCACGCTGCGCGCGTCCGGCGTCATCTGCCGCTCGATGGTCTCCGCCACCTGCGAGAGGAACGCCCGCCGCTCGCGCAGCTCCGCGCCCAGCTCGCCCTGGATGCGCTCGGCCACCTGGTCCATGCGGCAGTCGTACAGCCGCGCCGTCAGCAGGCGGGAGAGCTTTTCCAGCTCGTCCACGCGCATGTGCTCCGGCACGCGGATCACCGCGTCGCGCGCAAAGCCCGTGTCCGTGACCACCACCAGCAGCGCGCGCCCCTCCATGAGCGGCACGAGCTGGATGTGGCGCAGCCGGTTGAGCTCCAGCACCGGCGGCAGCACCATGGCGGTGTACTGCGTCACCTCGGAGAGCGCCTGCGCCGTCTGCTGCATGACCATCTCCACGCCGTCGATGCGGCGGTCAAAATACCGGCGGATGAGCCTGACCTCGTCCTCGCTCAGCCGGCTGCGGCGCATCATGCTGTCCACATACAGCCGGTACGCCTTGTCGGACGGGACGCGCCCGGCCGAGGTGTGCGGCTGCTCCAGGTACCCGAGCTCCTCGAGGTCGGCCATCTCGTTGCGGATGGTGGCGCTTGAGAGGTTCAGGCCGGAGCGCCGGCTGATCGACCGCGAGCCGACCGGCGCGGCGGAGAGCACATACTCGTCGATGACCGCCTTGAGAATCCGCAGTTTCCTCGCGTCCAGCTCCACCGGGCCCACCTCCTTTCGCCGTTGTTAGCACTCATGCCTATCGAGTGCTAACCACTACGAAAAGCATACCGCCTGCGGGGCGCAAAGTCAAGTAAGGGCTGTTGCATAATTGTGACAATCCCGTGAATTCGCCCCGCCGCCGCAGGGGCGCGCGGGGCACGGCCCGGCGATGCCATCTGGGGGTGCGGACGCGTGGGGTTGGCGCGCCGCGCCAGGCATCCTATGCAGCGCCGCCTTCGGGTGCGGCGGGCTCGCGGGTCGGGCCGCGCGCCGCGTCAGGAGCGGGCCGCGCAGGGCGGGGCCGCGCGCAGAAACGGCGCAAAAAAGCGCGGGGCGGCCGTCCGGGCCGCCACGCGCGGTGGGGATCTTTCGCGCGTCCGTTACGCCTCGTTGCCCGGGAAATGCGGCGTCTGCGCCAGGCTCGCCGCGATCTCCTCGTCCGTGGGGATGTAGTCGGTCATCTCGCCGTCGTGGAAGCGGGCGTAGGCGGTCATGTCGAAATACCCGGTGCCCGTCAGGCCGCACACGATGGTCTCGGCCCGGCCCGTCTCCTTGCAGCGCAGCGCCTCGTCGATGGCCGCGCGGATGGCGTGGCTGCTCTCCGGCGCGGGCAGCGTGCCCTCGGTGCGGGCGAACAGCTCCGCCGCCTCGAACACCTGCGTCTGCTTCACGCTCACGGCCTCCAGATACCCGTCGGCGTACAGCTGCGAGAGGATGGAGCTCATCCCGTGGTAGCGCAGCCCGCCGGCATGGTTGGCCGCGGGCATGAAGCTGCTGCCGAGCGTATACATCTTGGCCAGCGGGCACACGCGCCCCGTATCGCAAAAGTCGTAGACGAATTTGCCGCGCGTCAGGCTCGGGCAGGAGGCCGGCTCCACGGCGATAAAGCGGTACTTTTTCTCGCCGCGCAGCATCTCCCCCATGAACGGCGAGATCAGCCCGCCCAGGTTGGAGCCGCCGCCCGCGCAGCCGATGATGACGTCCGGCACGATGCCGTACTTGTCGAGCGCCGCCTTGGTCTCCAGCCCGATGATCGACTGGTGCAGCAGCACCTGGTTGAGCACGCTGCCGAGCACATAGCGGTAGCCCTCGTGCTTTGCGGCCGCCTCCACCGCCTCCGAGATGGCGCAGCCCAGGCTCCCGCCCGTGCCCGGGAACTGCGCGAGGATGCGGCGGCCCACCTCCGTCTCCTCGGACGGGGAGGGGGTGACGGACGCGCCGTAGGTGCGCATGACCTCGCGGCGGAAGGGCTTCTGCTCATAGGAGACCTTGACCATGTAGACCTTGCAGTCCAGGCCGAAATAGGCGCACGCCATGGACAGCGCGGTGCCCCACTGGCCGGCGCCCGTCTCCGTGGTCACGCCCCTGAGGCCCTGCTGCTTGGCGTAGTACGCCTGCGCGATGGCGGAGTTGAGCTTGTGGCTGCCGCTGGTGTTGTTGCCCTCGAACTTGTAATAGATCTTCGCGGGCGTGTCGAGCGCCTTTTCCAGGAAGTAGGCGCGCACCAGCGGCGAGGGGCGGTACATCTTGTAGAAGCGGACGATCTCCTCCGGGATGTCGATCCATGCGGTATCGTCGTCGAGCTCCTGGCGCACCAGCTCGCGGCAGAACACCGCCTCGAGCTCCTCGGCGTGCATGGGCTCGCGCGTGCCGGGGTTGAGCAGCGGCGCGGGCTTGCTGCGCATGTCGGCGCGCACGTTGTACCACTGCCGCGGGATCTCCTTTTCTTCCAGATAGATCTTGTACGGGATGTCCTGTGCCTTCATGTTTTCTCTCCTTTCCGGCCGTTGCAGATTTTCGGGATAGAAAAACGCCCCTATCCCAAAGCGTTTGCTGGGACAGGAGCGTGCATGAAGCGTTTCTCCTGCGGTGCCACCCGGCTTGGCGCCAACGGCGCCCACTCTGCGCATACCAACATATGCCGACCCATTGACGGAGGGTCGCCCGGCTCGCCTACTGCTGGATTCAGCTCGCCCTCAGAAGCCCATTCGTCCATGCGCCCCGCGCCGCTTTCCACCAGACGCGGCTCTCTTTACCGGAGCATTCATGAAGTACTTACACTTCCTCAACGGTTTAGCTTATGATAGCATGCCGCCCGCGCCGTGTCAAGAAAAAATATATGATCTGCGCAAGCGGGCGGGCGGCGGGGCGCAGGGCGGTTTCGGACGCGGGCCGCGGCGGGCAGGACGGGGCACGGCGGGCGGCTTCCCCCGCGGCTCCGCAGCACGGACGGGGCGCGGCCGCCATGCTGCGGGCGGGCGGCGGGCGGCCGTCCGCCGTCAGAGGATCTTTCCGTCCGATATGACGATCACCCGGCCGCACATCTCGGCCACGAACGCCTCGTGCGTGACGATGATGATCGTCTTGCCCTGCGCGTTCAGCTCCTTGAAGATCCCCATGATCATGGCGGCGTTTTCGCTGTCGAGCGCGCCCGTCGGCTCGTCCGCCAGGATGATTTCCGGCCCGTTGACCAGCGCGCGGGCGATGGCGACGCGCTGCTTTTCGCCGCCGGACAGCTTGGCGACGCGCTTTTTGGCCAGGTGCGCGATGCCGATCCGCCGCAGCTGCTCCAGCGCGCACGCGTCGATCAGCGAGAACGGCGTTTTGCTAAACAGCAGCGGGATCGCGACGTTTTGCAGCGCGGTATCCTCCTCCACCAGCGCGAAATGCTGCATGATGAAGCCGAACTTCCCGTTGCGGATCTGCGCGAGCCTTGCGGGCGGCTCCTTCGCCACGTCCGCGCCCTCGAGCAGGTATGTGCCGCCCGTCGGCCTGTCGAGGCAGCCGAGGATGTGCAGCAGCGTGGACTTGCCCGCGCCGGACGAGCCCTTGATGGCGACCATCTCGCCGCGCTCGATCGCAAGGTCGACGCCCTTGAGCACCCGCACCGGCGCGGCGTCGCCCCGCGCTTGGAAGGTCTTTTCAATTCCCTTTAATTCGATCAACACCGTTTTACTCCCCCTGATGCAGTTCTTTGAGCGACGTGGAGATGTCCGTCCGCATGAGCCTGAGCAGGAACCCCGCCCCGACCGCGGCGAACATGACCAGCAGGTACAGCAGGACGATCCCGTAGAACAGCACGGCGCGCAGCGGGCTCATCCACTCGAGCATCAGCAGCCCGTAGCGCCCTGCGAGCACGCAGAGCGCCATCGTCACCGCCAGCAGCACGCCCACGCGGATGACCTCCGCAAGCACGCCGCGCTTCCAGTCCATGCCGAGCAGGTAGTACACGGTGAACAGCCGCCGGTTGCGCATGGACTGGATCACGTTGTTGCCGAGCACGCCCGTGGCGGCCGCCGCCAGGAACACGAGGAAGGTGATCGCGCCCAGCCCGATCATCACCTCCGCATTGCGGTAGTAGGTCTCAAAGAGCGACTCCATCGGCGTCGCCTCGCCGTAGCGGCTCCATTCATCCAGCAGCGCGCCGGCGTCCGCCTCCGCCGTGCCCGGCTGCAAAAAGACGAACAGGCTGACCGGCGCGCCAAACCCCGTCAGCTCGTCGAGATCGGCCGCGCGCAGGAGGATCGCCGGCTCCCGGCTGACCACCATCTCGGCGGAGAAATAGGCCGGGCTGGCCGCGCCGCTGGGGTGGAAATACTGCGCCGGCGTTTTCAGCACGCCGGTCACGACGATCTCCCGGTTTTTGTTGCTCGGCAGCAGGATCGTCGCCGTGTCCCCCACCTGAAGGCCCAGCTCGCCGGAAACGACGGCCTCCGCCCGCGCGGAGCCGCCCGGGGCGGACGAAAGCCATTCCCCCTGCCCGATCGAAGGCGTGTACCGCTCGATGATCGCTTCATCATAGACGGCGAGGTTGCAGTAGACGCCGTTGAACGACAGCCCGCCCAGATAGACCTCGCCGACGGCCGCGACCTGCGGCGAGGACAGGACCTGCCGCCGCGTCTGCTCCGGGTCGCAGTAGTCGTACACGGCCATGGCGACCGCGTTTTCATACGGCAGCTCGCCGACCGCGCGCACGCTGTCCACATGGTCCGCGACAAAGACGAACAGCTGCGCGAGCGTGATGACGGAGAACAGGACCTGAAGGATCAGCGCAAGGTTGGCCAGCTTCCGTTTCCAGAGAAGCCTGCATGCGATGAATACCGTTTTCATGTCGGCCTCCTCCCTGTTTATTGTTCGAGCAGCCTGCCGCGGAACAGGAGCGGCAGCGCCTTGCAGTTGACCGCAAGCAGCGCAAGCAGCAGCATGCCCGCATAGATGGCCGCGTGGAACCGCCAGGGCAGGCGCAGCAGCGCGCCCGCCGGCGCGACCCTTGTGACCAGCGCGAGCAGCGCGCCGGCAAACAGGTACGCGGCCGTGACGAGCAGCGCGATGGCGACCGACAGCAGACAGACGATCTGAGAGCGCCTCGCCCCGCAGATCAGGTAGATCCTGTAGCGGACGAACTCCCTGCGCAGCCAGTGCAGCAGCACGGCGGCCGTGCTGATCAGCGACAGCAGGATGATCAGGGTATAGGGGAGCACCTGGTTCAAATAGACCGCGACCGCGTAGTAATTCCCCGTCGTGGGCAGGGAGACGGAATGGATATCGGCGTATGTGCGCAGCAGCGCATCGATCTTTGCGATCTGTTCCTCCGTCAGCGGCACGGCAAAGACGCAGCGCAGCTTGTCGGCCGCAAGCCCGCTCTCCCAGAACGCCCGCAGCGGGATGAGGATGGGGGCCGGCACCTCCGTCGCGCGCAGGTCCGCCGGGACCGCCCCCTCCAGCGACAGGTTGAAATAATGGCTCCCGATCGCATCGAAATGCCGCCCGTTGATCTCGATCCCCGTTTCCCAGATGGTATCGATCTGCTCCGGCGGGAGCGACCCGATGTAGCCCGTCCCCAGCAGGGCCACGGCCGCCCCGCGCTCCACCTCCTCGCGGGTGAAGAAGCGGCCGTACGGCGTATACCACTCCTCCCCCTCGCCCCAGTCGATGCCCGCGTACCATTCGCCGGACGCCGTGACGGACGCGATCTCGGGGAAATCGCCGCCGCAGAGCGCGCGGTATACGTCCTGCGCCGTCGCCTCCTCCGAGCACATGAAGAACAGCGTCTGCGTCTCCCTGTCCCGCTCGACAATCTCGACGTATTTATAGTATCCAAACTCCTGTATGAAGATAAAGCTGGCGAACGCGCAGGCCAGGCACACAAAGGACAGCAGGGAAAACGCCGCGTTCCGCCGGCACAGCCGGAAAAAATTGGTAACGGCAAGTCGCAGCATCGGCACATCTCCTAACGCTTTTCCCGGTGATAAAGGGACTTCGGCACTGATTGCGGAGCGGTCAGGGATCAGGCGTCAAAAAAGGCGCAGGTGGGTCAGTCCCATGCGCCGGCGGTGAAGGTCGCGTCGGCAAAGCCGTCCACTTGCTTATAATAGCCGTAGCCGGATGTGGGCTTGTTCATGTTCCCGCAGTTCGCCACGCACCGCTTGTTGCTGTAGATGGTTTGGCTGGCCAGCAGGGCGCCGTTGCGGTACGCCTCGGCATGGGCCACGGGGTTGACGCTGTTGGGGGACGTGTTCTGCGCAGCCGTGCAGTAATACCCCATGCCGCCCCTGCCTCCGATGGGTTTGCCCGTCCAGATCCTCCCGGAAAAGCTCGCGGCAAGCGCGCTCCCCGCCATGGCAGGCAACGGCAGGAGGCGGGAGCCCATGCAAAGCAGCGCATTTTTCAATGGGATCGCTCTCCTTTCGTTGTCGGTTCCTTCGTTGGGTGCAGTTCCTTGCAATGAGTGCCGAATCCTTGCGCCCGCGCGGGCGGGCGGTTCCTTGCTTGCAGGTAGGGGTTCCGTGATTACTAATACTGACTGAAAATATCGATTAAAAATCATGTTGCTGATTTCTATAAGTATTATAAAGCGGAAACCACAAAATGTCAACCATAAAATTCGTTCCGATGGAATTTTTTGCACAATTCGGCCTGACGCAAATGCGCCGCCTGCAGGCGCGGGGCGGGGTTGGCGCGGCTTTTTCGGGTGCGGGGCGGGGTTGGTGGGCGCAGGTCGCTGTTTGTACGGCTTTTCCGGCGCGGGGTGCCTATTGTGAACGCTGGGCGCTGTCGGCGCGGCTTTCCGGGAGCGGGAACATCGTTGGCGGACGTGGGGCGCTGTTTGCGGGCGTGGGGCGCTGTCGACGGGCGCGGGTCGCCGTTTGCGCAGCTTTTTCAGGCGCGCGGGAGCGCCGCCCCGTCTTGCGCTCGCCCCCGCCCGTCCGCGCGGCGCACGGTGCTTGCCGCTCGGCCTGCGCTTTGGCTGCACGTCCCCATCCCCCCGTCGTGGTGCGTGCTTACCCGCCCACCCCATTGGCACCCACCCCCCGCCCATACCCCAGGCCCCGGGGCCCAAAACCCCAAGGACATACACCCCAAAAAAAAAACAAAAAAAAAAAAAATAAAAAACGGATAGGCG
>URSN01000038.1 GCA_900550525.1 uncultured Eubacteriales bacterium | reverse complement strand
ATGCTCATGGGGAACGGGTTGGGCTTTTGGAACACCATGCCCACGCGCCGCCGCAGCAGGTTTACGTCCATGCCGCCGTAGACGTCCTCCCCGTCGAGCGTCACGCTGCCGGTGATGCGGCAGCCCTCGATGAGGTCGTTCATGCGGTTGAGCGTCCGAAGCAGCGTGCTCTTGCCGCAGCCGGACGGGCCGATGAACGCGGTGATCTCGTTTTCGCGGATGGCCATGTCCACCTGCTTGAGCGCCCGGAACTGCCCGTAGTACAGGTCCAATCCGCAAATGCCGATCTTCTCCGCCGCGCCCGCGGCGGCCTGCCGGCCGATGATCTCTTCCATCTCCCTATCCCTCCTTCTTCTTCGCGCCGCCGGCGATGCGCCTGGCCAGCGCCGCCGAAAGCGCGTTCACCAGCCCCACGATGACCAACAGCACCACGGCCGTGGCGTACGCCTCGTTCACGTACAGGCCCTCGTTGGAGATGACGTACATGTGCACCGACAGCGTGCGCGCCGAATCGCCGAGCGCCTGCGCCAGCTCCGGTATCGTGCCGGCGGTGTAGATCAGCGCCGCGCTCTCGCCCACGATGCGGCCGATGGCGAGGATCACGCCCGCGAGGATGCCCGGCATGGCCGGCGGCAGCACGATGCGGAATACCGTCCTCAGCCGCCCCGCGCCAAGGCCGAAGCTCCCCTCGCGGTAGGTATCCGGCACGGCCTTGAGCGCCTCCTCCGTCGTGCGCATGATGACCGGCAGGATCATCACCGCGAGCGTGCACGCGCCCGCGAGGATGCTGCGGCCCCAGTGCAGCGCCGTCACAAAGCACAGCATCCCGAACAGGCCGTACACGATGGACGGGATGCCCGAGAGCGTCTCCGCCGTGATGCGCACAAGCCCCACCAGCCGGTTGCCGCGCCCGGTGTATTCCACCAGGTAGATCGCCGCGCCGATGCCCAGCGGCAGGCAGATCAGCAGCGTCAGGATGATCGTGAACAGCGTGTTGATCGCCGCCGGCACGAGCGAGACGTTCTCCGAATTGTATTCCCACGCGAACAGCGAGGGCTTGAGGTTGGGCACGCCCATCACGAGGATGTAGCCCACCAGAAACAGCAGCACGCCCGCCGTGAGGAGCGAGGCGAGCCGCACCAGCAGCCGCAGCAGGAAGTTCGCCGCCCGCTGGCGGGCAAGGCGCCGCGCCGGGTCCGGGAAGGCGCTCTGCGCCGCGGGCCGCGCCGCCGGGCATGCGCTCGCGTTGCGCTTCATATCCTCTGCCTCCGTTTGACCGCCGCGAACAGCGCGTTGATGAGCAGGATGAACACGAACAGCACCACCGCCGTGGCGATGAGCGCCTCGCGGTGCAGGTCGGCCGCATAGCCCATCTCCAGCACGATGTTCGTCGTCAGCGTGCGCACGCCCTCAAGGATGCTCGAGGGGACGCGCGGCTGGTTGCCCGCGACCATGATGACCGCCATCGTCTCGCCGATGGCGCGGCCCACGCCGAGGATCACGCCCGCCAGCACGCCGGATTTGGCCGCCGGCAGCACGATGGTGAACACGCTGCGCTCATGGCTCGCGCCCAGCGCCAGCGCGCCCTCGTAATACTGCTCCGGCACGGCGTCGAGCGCGCTGCGCGACACGGTGATGATCGTCGGCAGGATCATGATGCCCAGCAGCACCGACGCCGTCAGGATCGACATGCCGTCGCCGCCGAACACCGTGCGCACCAGCGGCACGAGCACCACCATGCCGAAAAACCCGTACACCACCGACGGGATGCCCGAGAGCAGCTCCACCGCGGGGCTGAGGAGCTTCTCCACCCGCCTTGGCGCAAAGCGGGAAAGGTACATCGCCGTCAGCAGCCCGACGGGCACGCCCAGCAGGATCGCCCCCGCGGTCACGTACAGGCTGCCGAGGATCATCGGGAAGATGCCGTACAGGTCGTTGCCCGGCCGCCAGGTCGTGCCCAGCAGGAAGTTGCCGGGGCCGATCTTGAAGATGGCGGGCGCGCCGTTGGCAAACAGGAACACGCAGATGACCACGACCGCCGCGATGGACACGCACGCCGCCAGCAGGAAGAGCGCCTTTGCGCCATGCTCCAGCGCGCGCCGCCCGGCCGCCGCGGCAAAAGGCGCGGCGGAGGCGGGGCCCCGCCCCGCCATGCCGCCGCGTTTTGAAGGGGAATGTCCGCTTGTTTGCTGCATACCGTCAGCCGACGAGGCCCTCCCACGTGGTGGTGCTGCCGGTGTAGATCGCCTGCACCTCGTCCACGGTCATGTCCGCGGCCGGGTTGTTGTTGTTCACGATCACGGCGATGCCGTCGGTGGCGATGGTCACGGCCGTCAGGCCCTCGGCCAGCTCGCTGTCCTTCACGGCGCGGGACGCCATGCCGATGTCGCTGATGCCGTTGATCGCGTCCGACATGCCGGTGGACGAGTCGCTCTGCGTCACGGCGATGTCCGCGTCGGGGTTGATGGCCTCATAGGCCTCCTTGAGCTTCTCCATGACCGGCGTGACCGAGGAGGAGCCGGAAATCGTCACGCTACCCGCGGGCTTGCTGCCGGCGTAGGCCGCCGCAGCCGCGTCCACCGCGATGTAGCCTTCCGCTTCGATGACCGCCTGTCCATCGGCGGACAGGATGAAGTCTACGAAGTCCTGCGCAACCGCGCTCAAGCTGCCCTTATAGGCAATATTAAACGGGCGCGCAATCTTGTACGAGCCGTTGGCGACGTTCTCCGCCGTGGCGGCCGTGCCGTCGATGCTCAGCGCCTTGACCGTCTCGTTGAGCGAGCCCAGCGAGATGTAGCCGATGGCGTACTCGTTGCCGGCAACCGTCGTCATCATGACGTTGGTGCTGCTGGTGGTGACGGCGTCCACGGTCGTCCTGTCGACCTCCTCGCCGCTCTCATCCTCGGCGAGCACGCCCGTGAGCTCGACAAACGCGCTGCGCGTGCCGGAGCCGTCCTCGCGCGAGACGACCGTGATCGCCCTGCTCGCATCAAAGGCCGCGCCCTCGCCGTCCCCGGCGGGCTGATTGCCGCAGCCGATCATGGCCAGCGCGAGCACAACGCACAGCGCCGCCGCAAACCATTTCCTCATGTTCTTCATATCCGTATCTCTCCTCCTGCGTTCCATTGTGGCCCCAGCATATCGCCGCCCCGTCAAGGCCGCGTCTTGCTTAAATCAAATCCCTGTAAAACCTTCGCTCCGCGCAAAAATTTCCGCCGCAGAATGCGGGAATCCTCCGCGCTGAAAAATATTTTCCAAAAGCGGAAAAAAGGGCTTGACAGGCGCATAAACTGATATTATGCTATCGATATAAAAGTACTGATAATGAGCGGCGGACCCCGCCGCACGGAGGAGGAACAGGCATGGACAACCGTTTGGAGCGCGCCGCCGTGGACAGTCTGGAGGCGCTGGACGAGGCCATCGCGCGCGTGCGCGCGGCGCAGCGGGCGTACGCCTGCTACACGCAGGAGCAGGTGGACGCGATCTTCCGCGCGGCGGCGACGGCCGCCAACCGCGCGCGCATCCCGCTGGCCCGCCTGGCCGTCGAGGAGACGGGCATGGGCGTGCTGGAGGACAAGGTCATCAAGAACCACTACGCGGCCGAGTACATCTACAACGCCTATAAGGACACGCGCACCTGCGGCGTGATCGAGGAGGATCCGGCGTTCGGCATCCGCCGCATCGCGGAGCCGCTGGGCGTCATCGCGGCGGTCATCCCGACGACGAACCCGACCTCCACGGCCATCTTCAAGACGCTGCTGGCGCTCAAGACGCGCAACGGCATCATCATCAGCCCGCACCCGCGCGCCAAGGGCGCGACCATCGCCGCGGCCAAACTCGTGCTGGAGGCGGCGGTGGCCGCCGGCGCGCCGCAGGGGATCATCGACTGGGTGGACGCGCCGACGCTGGAGCTGACCAACCGCGCCATGCACGAGGCGGACATCATCCTCGCCACGGGCGGCCCGGGCATGGTGCGCGCGGCGTACTCCTCCGGCAAGCCGGCCATCGGCGTGGGCGCGGGCAACACGCCCGCGGTCATCGACTCGAGCGCGGACGTGCTGCTGGCCGTCAGCTCGATCATCCATTCCAAGACGTTCGACAACGGCATGATCTGCGCGTCGGAGCAGTCCGTCATCGTGCTGGACGACGTGTACGAGCGCGTGCGCGCGGAGTTTGCCGCGCGCGGCTGCTACTTCCTCAGCGGCGACGAGACGGACCGCGTGCGCAGGACCATCCTCATCAACGGCTCGCTCAACGCGCGCATCGTCGGCCAGAGCGCCTGCACCATCGCCGAGATGGCGGGCGTGGACGTGCCCGCGGGCACGAAGATCCTCATCGGCGAGGTGGAGAGCGTGGAGCCGGCCGAGGAGTTCGCGCACGAGAAGCTCTCGCCGGTGCTGGCCATGTACCGCGCGGCCACGTTCGAGGAGGCGGCGGCCAAGGCCGAGCGGCTCGTGGAGGACGGGGGGCTCGGGCACACCTCGTCGCTGTATGTGGACGCGGTGAACTGCCGCGAGCGGATCGCCGCGTTTGCCGCGCGCATGAAGACGTGCCGCGTGCTGGTGAACACGCCCTCCTCGCACGGCGGCATCGGCGATCTGTACAACTTCAGGCTCGCGCCCTCGCTCACGCTCGGCTGCGGCTCGTGGGGCGGCAACTCCGTGTCGGAGAACGTGGGCGTCAAGCACCTGCTCAACATCAAGACCGTGGCCGAAAGGAGAGAGAACATGCTGTGGTTCCGCGCGCCGGAGAAGGTCTATCTCAAGAAGGGCTGCCTGCCGGTGGCGCTGCGGGAGCTCAAAAGCGAGCTCGGGCGCAAAAAGGTCTTTCTTGTGACGGATACTTTCCTGTATAATAATGGATATACCAGGCCCATCACCGATGCGCTCGATGAGATGGGCATCATCCACGCCACGTTCTACGACGTGGCGCCGGACCCGACGCTCGAGTGCGCGCGCCGGGGCGCGGAGCAGATGCGCTCCTTCGAGCCGGACTGCATCATCGCCGTGGGCGGCGGCTCCGCCATGGACGCGGGCAAGATCATGTGGGTGCTCTACGAGCATCCCGAGGCGGACTTCCAGGATATGGCCATGCGCTTTTCGGACATCCGCAAGCGCGTGTACACCTTCCCGAAGATGGGCCAAAAGGCGTATTTCATCGCCGTGCCCACCTCCGCCGGCACGGGCAGCGAGGTGACGCCGTTTGCCGTCATCACCGACGAGCGGACGGGCGTGAAGTATCCGCTGGCCGACTATGAGCTCATGCCGGACATGGCCATCGTGGACGCGGACCTGATGATGAACGCGCCCAGGGGGCTCTCCAGCGCGTCGGGCATCGACGCGGTGACGCACGCGCTCGAGGCGTACGCCTCCATGATGGCGACGGACTTTACCGACGGGCTTGCGGTGCGCGCGCTGCAAACGATCTTCGCCTACCTGCCCCGCGCGTACGACAACGGCGCGAACGACCCCGTCGCCCGCGAGAAGATGGCAAACGCCGCCACCATGGCGGGCATGGCGTTCGCCAACGCCTTCCTCGGCGTGTGCCACTCCATGGCGCACAAGCTCGGCGCGTTCTACCACCTGCCGCACGGCGTGGCCAACGCGCTGATGATCAGCGAGGTGCTGCGCTTCAATGCCGCCGAGGCGCCCGCGAAGATGGGCACGTTCCCGCAGTACGACCATCCGCACACGCTGCGCCGCTATGCGGAGGTGGCCGAGGCGCTGGGCGTGGCGGGCGATACGGATGAGGAAAAGCTCGCGGGGCTGATCGAAAAGATCGAATCGCTCAAGGCGCGCGTGGGCATCAAGCCCTCCATCCGCGACTACGGCGTGGACGAGGGCGAGTTCCTCGCCCGGCTCGACGAGATGTCCGAGCAGGCGTTCGACGACCAGTGCACCGGGGCCAACCCGCGCTATCCGCTCATCAGCGAGATCCGGCAGATGTACCTGAACGCATACTACGGCGCCAAGGAGGGCTGAACCGATGGAATTTGAAAGGGTATTGGCGGTCCGCACGAACAAGACGGTCTACCGCGACGGCGACCGGGCCGTGAAGCTGTTCGGCGTGGACTTCAGTGAATCCGACATACTCAACGAGGCGCTCAACCACGCGCGCGCGGAGGAGACGGGCCTGCCCGTGCCGGCGCTGCTGGAGGTGTGCAAGATCGAGGGCCGCTGGGCCATCGTCACGCGCTTCATCCCGGGCAAGACGCTCGCGCGGCGCATGGACGAGGAGCCGGAAAAGCGCGAGGCATACCTCGAGCGCTTCGTCGCGCTGCAGGTCGAGGTGCAGTCCCGGCGCTCGCCGCTGATGAACCGCCTGCACGACAAGATGTACCGCAAGATCACCGAGGCGGAGCTGACCGACGCGACCAAGTTCGAGCTGCACAAGCGCCTCGCCTCGCTCCCGGCGCGCGCGAGCGTGTGCCACGGCGACTTCAACCCGAGCAACATCATCCTCACCGACGCGGACGAGGCGTACATCCTCGACTGGTCGCACGTGACGCAGGGCACGCCCGCGGCGGACGCGGCGCGCACCTACCTGCTCTTCTCGCTGGAGAACCGGCCCGACCTTGCCGAGCGCTACCTGACGCTCTACTGCCACCGGGCGGGCGTGTCGCGCGGCGACGTGCAGCGCTGGGTTCCCATCGTGGCGGCGTCGCAGTCGGTCAAGGGCCGGCCCGAGGAGCGCGAGCTGCTGCTGCGCTGGGCGGACGTGGCCGAGTACCAGTGAGCCGCGCGGCCGGCGGGACGGACACGGGGACAAACGGAAGGAGAAACCTATGACGATCACCATCTGCATCGGCAGTTCCTGCCATCTCAAGGGCTCGCGCGAGGTCGTGGAGACGCTCCAGCGCGAGATCGCCGCGCACAAGCTCGAGGACCGGATCAACCTCACCGGCGCGTTCTGCATGGGCAACTGCGTCAACGGCGTGAGCGTGAAGCTCGACGGGGAGCTGTTCTCCGTGCAGCCGGACACGGCGCAGGCGTTCTTCGACAACGAGGTCATGCCCCGGCTGTGAGCGGCCGGGAGACGGCCGCCGGGCCGGAACGGAACGGACAATTGCGCCCCGGCGTGCGCGGCCATGCCGCGTGCGCCGTCTGCGCAGAGAACACCGCGCGCGCCATGGGCAGCGGGGAACTGCCCGTGTTCGCCACGCCCGCGCTTGCCGCGTGCATGGAGCGCGCCGCGGCCGCGAGCGTCGCGCCGCTGCTGGGCGCGGGGCGTACGAGCGTGGGCGTGCGCCTTTGCCTCGAGCACACGGCGGCCACGCCCGTGGGCATGGAGGTGCGCTGTGAGAGCGAGCTGACCGCCGTGGACGGGCGGCGGCTGACCTTCTCCATCACCGCATACGACGGCGCGGGCGAAATCGGCCGCGCCGAGCATGTGCGCGCCATCGTGGACGCGCAGCGATTCCTGGAAAAAACGGAGGGGAAGCGGAACCCATGAGCGAGTGCATCCAGTTCCGGCCGGCCAACTGCAAGGACTGCCACAAGTGCATCCGGCACTGCCCGGTCAAGTCGATCCGGTTCACGAACCACCAGGCCAACATCGACGCGCGCGCGTGCATCCTGTGCGGCAACTGCTTTGTCGTCTGCCCGCAGAACGCCAAGCAGATCCGCAACGACGTGCCCGCCGCAAAGGCGCTCATCGCCTCCGGCGCGCCGGTGTACGTCAGCCTCGCGCCGTCGTTCGTGGCCAACTACGCCGGCGCGACGCTCGCATCCATGGACGCGGCGCTGCGCGCGCTCGGCTTTGCCGGCGCGGAGGAGACGGCCCTTGGCGCCACGCTCGTCAAGCGCGAGTACGACCGCATGACGCACGACGGGGCGCACAGCGTCATCCTCTCCTCGTGCTGCCACACGGTCAACCTGCTCGTCCAGAAGTACTACCCCGCGGCGCTGCCGCACCTGGCGCACGTGCTCTCGCCCATGCAGGCGCACTGCACGGCGCTCAAGCAGGCGCATCCGGGGTGCAAAACGGTGTTCATCGGGCCGTGCATCTCCAAAAAGGACGAGGCGGAGCGCTATCCCGGCATCGTGGACTGCGCGCTCACGTTCGAGGAGCTGACGGCGTGGCTGTCTGAGGCGGGCGTGGCGGTGGCGCCGGCGCCGGACACGGCCGCGCCCGGCCGCGCGCGCCTGTTCCCGACGGCGGGCGGCATCCTGCGCACGATGGCGGCGGACAACCCGGACTATACCTACCTGGCCGTGGACGGCGTGGAGAACTGCATGCGCGTGCTCGAGGATGTGAGCGAGGGCCGGCTCGACCACTGCTTCATCGAGATGAGCGCGTGCGCGGGCAGCTGCATCGGCGGCCCGGCGATGGACCGCAGCCGCCGCGCGCCGGTGACGGAGTTCCGCGCGGTGGACCGCTACGCCGGGCGGGAGGATTTCGCCGTGGCGCAGCCGGAGCCGGCGGCGCTGGAAAAGCGCATGGAGCCCATCGACGCGCGGCCCCCCGCGCCCGGCGGCGCGGCCATCGAGGCCGTGCTGCACGAGATGGGCAAGTTCACGCCCGAGCAGGAGCTCAACTGCGGTTCCTGCGGCTACGACACCTGCCGCGAGAAGGCCGCCGCCGTGCTGCAGGGCAAGGCGGAGCTGTCCATGTGCCTGCCGTACCTGGCAGAGAAGGCGCAGTCGTTCTCCGAGAGCATCATCCGCAGCACGCCCAACGCCATCCTTGTGCTGAGCGAAACGCTGGAGATCCGCCAGCTCAACAACGCCGCGTGCCACCTGCTCGGCGTGGACGACCCGCACGCGCTCATCGGCGAGCCGGTCATGCGGCTGCTCGACCCGCTGCCGTTCCTCGAACTGCAGCGCAGCGGCCGCGCGCTGCAGCAGAAGCGGCTGCACCTTGCGGCGTACAAAAAGCACGTGGACCAGACGCTCGTGCTCGCCCGCGCGAGCCGCCTGATCATCTGCATCATGCGCGACGTGACGCAGGAGGAGGCGCAGCGCGAGGCGCGCGAGGCGCTCAGCCGCACCACCATCGAGGTGACCGACCGCGTGATCGAAAAACAGATGCGCACCGTGCAGGAGATCGCCTCGCTCCTTGGCGAGACGACCGCCGAGACCAAGGTCGCGCTGACCAGGCTCAAGGAGTCGCTGCGCTATGAGTAACGGGCTGTGCACGGACATCGGCTTCGTCTCGGCCAATAAGGACGGCGAGCAGCTCTGCGGCGACCATGTGGAGCTGGTCGACCGCGACGACGGCGTGACCGTCGTGCTGGCGGACGGGCTCGGCAGCGGCGTGAAGGCGAACATCCTCTCCACGCTCACCTCCAAGATCCTCTCCACCATGATCGCCGGCGGCCTCTCCGTGGAGGACAGCGTGCGCACCGTGGCGGCCACGCTCCCGGTGTGCCAGGTGCGTAAGGTCGCCTACTCCACCTTCACCGTCATCCACATCGTGGACAACCGCGAGGCGGAGCTGATCCAGTACGACAACCCGCGCGTCATCCTGCTGCACGAGGGCAAGAGCGTCGATTACCCGCAGCAGGAGCTGGTCGTGGACGGCAAGCGCATCTACCGCTCGCGCATCCCGCTCGAGGAGGGGGACGTGTTCATGGCCATGAGCGACGGGGCCATCCACGCGGGCGTGGGCATCGCGCTCAACTTCGGCTGGCAGCGCGACGAGATCGCCGCCTTCCTCGAGACGGTGTACGACGGCTCGTTCACGGCCAAGACCCTCGCGGCCATGCTCGTGGGCGAGTGCACGCGCCTCTACGGCGACAGGCCCGGCGACGACACCACCGCCTGCGCCGTGCGCATCCGCCGCCGCCGCACCGTGAACCTGATGATCGGCCCGCCGTCCAACCCCGCCGACCTGCTGCCCATGCAGGAGAAGTTCTTCTCCACCGAGGGCCGGCACATCGTGTGCGGCGGCACGACCAGCACGCTCGCGGCCGAATATCTCAAAAAGCCGCTCGACACCAGCGTGCCGCTCTACCTCGACCCGGACATCCCGCCCACGGCGCGCATCGAGGGCGTGGACCTGGTGACCGAGGGCGTCATCACCTTCAGCCGCGTGCGCGAATACGCGGACGACTACCTCAAGGACAACCGGCTCTACACCGACTGGAGCTATAAAAAGGACGGCGCCTCGCAGATCGCGCGCATGCTGTTCGAGGAGGCGACGGACGTGAACTTCTTCGTCGGCCGCGCGGTCAACCCGGCGCACCAGAACCCGGACCTGCCGATCGGCTTCAGCATCAAGATGCAGCTGGTCGAGCGCGTGGCAAACGACCTGCGCGAGATGGGCAAGCGCATCACCGTCAGCTATTACTGACGCCGCGCCCTGCGCCGGTTTTTTCACCGCGCCGCGCGGCCCGTCGCCGCGCGGCGCGTTCATCGCCCCCCCTTCGCGCCCCATCGCCGCGCTTGAAGCGGCCGCCCCCGCCGTGGTACAATGGACGCGCACCCCGCCCTGCGGCGGGAGGACGCGGGCCGGCTGCACCGGCGGAGAGGGTATATGCGCAAGTTCGACACCAAGGTACAGTATCTCAAGTATAAGGTCCTGCGCGAGGTCGTGCGCCTCGCCTATGCGGACGAGCTGGCCGAGCGCGCCATCGACATCCCCAAGACCATCATCCCCGGCAAAACGCCCACCATGCGCTGCTGCGTCTACAAGGAGCGCGCCATCCTGGCCGAGCGCGTGAAGCTCGCCATGGGCGGCGACCGCAGCAACCCGAACGTGATCGAGGTGCTCGACATCGCCTGCGACGACTGCCCCGTCAGCGGCCACGTCGTCACGGAGGCGTGCCGCGGCTGCATCGCGCACCGCTGCGAGGATGCGTGCCGGCGCGGCGCGATCACCTTCGACGCGCACCAGAAGGCGCACATCGACAAGAGCAGGTGCGTCGAGTGCGGCGCGTGCGCGCGCGTGTGCCCCTACGGCGCCATCGCCAACCAGAAGCGCCCGTGCGAGCGCGCGTGCAAGGTCCGGGCCATCTCCCGCGGCGAGGACGGCAGCGCCCGCATCGACAACGGAACGTGCATCTCCTGCGGCGCGTGCGTGTACCAGTGCCCGTTCGGCGCCATCGCGGACAAGTCCTTCCTGCTCGATGTGATCGCGCTGCTGCGCGGCAGCCGGGAAAACGCCGCCTACAAGGTCTACGCCGTGGTCGCGCCGTCCATCTCCAGCCAGTTCGTCTACGCGCGGCTGGGCCAGGTGGTGGAGGGGCTGCGCGCGCTGGGCTTCTACCATGTGGTGGAGGCGGCGCTCGGCGCGGACATGGTCGCCTATGCCGAGGCGGCGGAGCTTGCGGAAAAAGGATTCCTGACCAGCTCCTGCTGCCCCGCGTTCGTGGACTATATCCATAAACAGTTCCCCACGCTCAGCGAACACGTCTCGCACAACCTCTCGCCCGCGGCGACCATCGCCCGGTGCATCAAAAAGGCGGAGCCGGACGCGCGCGTGGTGTTCATCGGCCCGTGCACGGCCAAAAAGATGGAGTTTCAACAGGAGGCCGTGCGGCCGTATATCGACAGCGTGATCACGTTCGAGGAGCTGCAGGCGCTCTTTGACGGCGCGGGCGTGGACATCACCGCCCTTGGCGAGAGCGCGCTGGACAACGCCTCGTACTTCGGCCGCATCTTCGCCCGCAGCGGCGGCCTGTCCGACGCGGTGGCCGAGGCGCTGCGCGAGCGCGGGCTCGACCGGTCGTTCACGCTGCGCGCCGTGCCGTGCGACGGCATCGAGGCGTGCCGCACGGCGCTGCTCAGGGCGCGCGCGGGCCGCGAGGCGCTCGGCGGCAACTTCATCGAGGGCATGGCCTGCACCGGCGGCTGCATCGGCGGCGCGGGCTGCCTCACCCACGGCGAGAAGAACCGCGCCGAGGTCGATAAGTACGGCCGCGAAGCGATGGAAAAAACCATCGCCGACGCCATCTCCCTGCTCTCCCTCTGACGCGCCCCGGCAGTCGGCCGACGAACCGGGTTTTTATGTTTTCTTTCCGGAGAATTCGTTCTCTTTTCTTTCCGGAGGATTTTTTCGTTCTCTTTTCTTTCCGGGGAAAGAAAAGAGAACCAGAAAAGAAAGCCATAAACCCGCTTGGGCAGTACCGCTGCGCCCGTCCGTCAGCGGCACTTGCCTTCCCTGCAAAAATATTTTGCGGGGCTTTTCTTTCAGAAAAGCCCCGCAGGGAAAAACAGGAAACGAATGGTGGGAGAGGGTTGTCCGATGGGCTACATTCATCCCCCCGTTAAGGTTTCTTTTCTTTGGTTCTTTCTTTTCTTTTTCTGAAAGAAAAGAAAGAACAGATCTTTTCCCGAAAGAGAAAGAAAGAACAGCAACCCAAAAGCGGTGCGCGGCCGGGCGGTCAGCGGGCGGGGAAGCAGCCGCGCTCGGTGGCGATCTGCCGGGCGGGGACATCTGTCGGGTCCGGGGCGATGCGCGCCACGCGCTGCGCCTCGTAGGCGATGAGGACGGTCTGCGCGCGCGTGCAGCGGCGCAGAAAGCGGTCATAGCAGCCCGCGCCCATGCCGATGCGGTTGCCGCCGCTATCGAACGCGGCGCACGGCAGCAGCACAAGGTCGATCCGCTCCGGGTCGATGCGCGCGGCGCGCGCCGGGTCGGGGGATCGCATGCCGTTGCAGTCGGTCACGAAGGCGCCGTCGGCCTCCGGCAGCAGCGCCTCCATCTCGGTGCGGGCGGTGCAATGGGGATAGACGACGGCCTTGCCCTGCGCGCGCGCCAAGGCGGCCAGCGCGGAGTCATCCGCCTCGCTGCCCGCGCGGCAATAGGCCATCACGACCGCTGCGGCCGCGAACGCGCTGCTTGCGGCGACCGCCTGCGCGATGGCCCGGTCGCACTCCGCCCGGCGCGCGGCGCTCATGCCGCGCCGGCCGGCGAGCCCCTGCCGCCGCAGAGAGGCCTTGTCCATGAACGATTCCACGCCTTCCCTTACAGAGAATATATGCGTTATTATATCCCGCCGCGGCCGCGCTGGCAAGCGTTCCGGCGCGGGCGTGCTCTGCGCCGGCGGACGCTCCGCTTTGCGGTCCGCCGCCGTGCGCGGCTCTGCAGGCCGGGGAGACACCCCCTTTCCCGGCGCGCATCCAGCGAATGGAACAGCCGCTTCCCGTGCGCGCGCGGGAAGCGGGCTTTTTTTCTGCGCGGCGCGGCCAAAGCGCGGCGCGGATGTGGTATAATGAAACAAAAGCGCGTGGCGCCCCGCAGCAGGGGGCGCGACGGAAAGGGAGGACGCTGGACGATGGATCTGTTTGAGGCGATCGAGCGGCGCGCCAGCTACCGCGGCGCGTTCCTGGACCAAGAGGTGAGCGAGGCGGATATCCGCCGCATCGTGGAGGCCGGGCTGCGCGCCCCCTCCGGCTATAATTTGCAGACGACGTCGTTCGTCATCGTGCGCGACGCGGCGCTGCGCGCGCAGCTTGCGGCGCTGCTGCCCACCCCGGCGATGCGCACCGCGCCGGTGATCCTCGCGGCCGTGTCCAAACCGCTGCGCAACGAGGGCGCGGGGGCCGCGCCGTTCTGCTTCGCCGTGCAGGATTATGCCGCCGCCGTGGAGAACGTGATGCTGGCCATCGCCGCGCTCGGCTACGCGGGCGTGTGGATGGACGGTCAGACCCGCATGGACGGCAACGACGAGCGGATCGCCGCGCTGCTGCGCGTGCCGGCGGGCATGACGGTGCACTCGCTCATCCCCTTCGGCGTACCGGAGCAGCAGCCCAGGCAGGCGCCCAAAAAGCCCTTTGCCGAGCGCGCCGTCTACGACCATTTCTGATGCCGCGCGGCGGGAGGGGAACCTATGCGCTTTGTTGACCTGATCGAACGCAAGGCCGACGGCGGCGCGCTCAGCGCGGAGGAGATCGACGCCATGGTGGCCGGCTATGTGGACGGCGCGATCCCGGATTATCAGATGGCCGCCATGCTCATGGCCATCGTGCAGCGAGGCATGACGCAGCGGGAGACGGCGGCGCTCACGCTCGCCATGATGCGCTCTGGCGACGTGGTGGACCTGTCCGACCTGCCGGGCGTCAAGCTCGACAAGCACAGCACCGGCGGCGTCGGCGACACGACGACGCTGGCCGTCGTCCCGCTGGTGGCGGCGTGCGGCGGCACGGTCGCCAAGATGTCCGGCCGCGGCCTCGGGCACACGGGCGGCACGCTCGACAAGCTGGAGTCCATCCCCGGCTGCCGCGTGGAGCAGAGCATGGAGGCGTTCAAGCGCATGGTGCGCGAAAACGGCGCCGCCGTCATCGGCCAGACGGGCAACCTCGTCCCCGCGGACAGGAAGCTCTACGCCCTGCGGGACGTGACGGCCACGGTGCGCAGCATCCCGCTCATCGCCTCGAGCGTCATGTCCAAAAAGCTCGCGTGCGGCGCGGACGCCATCGTGCTGGACGTGAAGGCGGGCAGCGGCGCGTTCATGCGCACGCCGGAGCAGGCGCGCGCGCTGGCCGAAAGCATGGTGGACATCGGCGCGCAGCTGGGCCGCCGCGTGGCCGCCATCATCACGGATATGGACCAGCCGCTCGGGCAGGCCGTGGGCAACGCGCTGGAGGTACGCGAGGCGGTGGAACTGCTCAGCGGCCGCCTGCCGGAGGACGATCCGCTCCTTGCGGTCTGCCTGCTGCTGGGCGAGCAGATGCTGCTCATGGCGGGCCTTGCCGCGGACGCGGCCGTGGCGCGCAGCATGCTGCTGGACGCGCTCAAGAGCGGCGCGGGGCTTGAAAAGCTGCGGCGCATGGTCGCGCTGCTGGGCGGACGGAGCGAGTATCTCAGCGTGGAGCGCATGGACGAGCTGTGCGCCGTGCGCGAGAAGATCGACGTGCCGGCGGAGGCGGACGGGTTCGTCTGCGCCATGCAGGCCGAGCGCATCGGCGCCGCCGCGCAGCTGCTCGGCGCGGGCCGCGCGAAGAAGGACGACGCGATCGACCCGGCCGTGGGCCTCGTCATGCACGTGCGCCGCGGCGCCGCCGTGCGCCGGGGCGACGCGCTGTGCACCCTGTACGTCAACGACGGCAGCCGCGCGCAGGAGGCCGCGGCGCTGGTGCGCAGCGCCGTGCGCATTGCGCCGGAGCGCCCCGCCCCCGTCCCCATGGTGTACGGCGTGGTGCAGCGCGCCGGGGCGTGACGCGGCGCGCAGCCCTGGAGGAAGAGATGGAAGCAACGGATACCCCGATGGACGCCGCCGCGGTGCGGCGCGCGCTCTACGCCGCCCATCTGCGGCCCAACCGCGCGCTGGGGCAGAACTTCTGCACCGACGGCGCGCGCCTTGCCGCCATGGCCGACGCCGCCGCGGCGGACGGCCTGCCCGTGCTGGAGATCGGGCCGGGCCTTGGCGCGCTGACGGAGCCGCTGCTGCTGCGCGCGCCGCGCGTGGTGGCCGTGGAGAAGGACGCCGCGCTGTGCGCCGCGCTGCGTGCGCGCCTGTGCGCCCACGAGCGCGCGGGCCGGCTTGCGCTGTACGCGGCGGACATCCTGCGCTTTGACGTGCCGGGCGCGATGGACGGCGCGCCGTTCGCCGCCGCCGGGAACCTGCCGTACTACATCACCACGCCCATCGCGGAATATCTGCTGCCGCTGCTGCCGTCCTCGCTCACGCTCATGGTGCAGCGCGAGGCGGGGGAGCGCTTCTTTGCCGGGCCGGGCGCGCGCGTATACGGCCCGCTCTCCGTGCTGACGCAGCTCTATTACGAGCCGGAGCGGCTGATGGATGTGCCGCGCGGCTGCTTTTATCCGCAGCCGGAGGTGGATTCGCTCGTCGTGCGGCTCGCCAGGCGGCGCGGCGCGCCCCCGGAAGCGCCGCAGCGCGTGCTGGCCTTTTGCCGCCGCGCGTTCTCCATGCGCCGCAAGACGCTGCTCAACAACATCCTCCCGGCCGGACGCCCCGCCCCGCAGGGTAAAAGCGGCGGGTGCGCCGCGGCAGGGGCGCGCCCGGCGCCCCATCGGGACGGCGATCCGGCGGGCCATGCCGCCCGCCCGTCCGCATCCGGCAAACCGCCTGCGGGCCGGGACGCCGCAGCCGCCGCGCGGGACGATGCGCGCGCCATGCAGGACGCCGCGGCCGCCGCGCTCGCCGCGCTGCGCCTGCGCAGCGACGTGCGCGCCGAGGCGCTCGCCCCGGAGGACCTGCTCGCCCTGCTGCGCCTGCTGCCCGGCTGCTTGCGCCCGCCCCCACAACGCCGCGCCCGCTGCCCGGCCGGCAGCGCCCGCCGGGCCGATCA